>NZ_JAAFZY010000007.1:0-80351 GCF_011764015.1 Mangrovimonas sp. CR14
CAAGCGTTAATAAAGGAAACTCTTAAACTAACTTCATTATAAACCTAAAAAGCCCCTGAGAAATCAGAGGCTTTTTTTTAAGTGTTACAAATATTTAAAAAATGGTATATCCTAAAATGATGGAATAACCTTGGTAATCTGCCCCCCAATTAGAATAATCAGAGGCCACTTGTCCTTTGAAAGCATATTGAATCTCGCCCGAAAATTTATTTAAAAATTTACATCCCAAACCAAATTTAAAGTTCCCCAACTGACTTAATTCAATGTCCGTTCTTTTATCAAAATCTATTTTCGCATCACCTAACTCTTTTACATATCCATAGGTAAAGTTGGCAAAAATGAGGGCATCATTAGCCAAATAGAATTTATGTCTAACACCAAAATTAATATCCAAATATTGATAATTTACGCTAGCATAATAACCATATAAACCTAAAGGCCCTACTGCATCTGATTTGAAGGAAGCATAAACAGGCTCTAATATAACGGCCCATTTATTTTTATTAAAAGGAAGAACCAATTCTAGTTCAGCCCCTACCCTGAGAGCTGTTTGCATTCCAAAATCTATATATCCAAAGACAACTTCATTCGGAGTCGTTACCTCCATGGAATAGAAATTCAGACCAGGTCTTAATGAAAGGTGAAATTGAGCCTTATTATTATTCTTATAAACATTATAATCCACATTTTCGCAAGTATTATAGCCCATAAACACCTTAGTTAAGTCTTTTGAATTATATTCTACACTTCTTACCATTTCCAACATCTTGGAACCACATGTTAATTGGGAATAGATTTGTTCTCTAAAATCTTTATTGTAGAAAATTTCTCGTTTGTCGTTTACATATCGTTTGTAAATCAATTGCGTAGTTTCACCTCCATCGAGACTAAAAAAATATTTTGAAAGCCCATCCTTTTCAGTGAATTGAAACAAATGTGCCTTACCACTAACTAAGGTTTTAAGAAAAAGATTCTTTGTTTCAAATTTAGGTTCCCTTTGTAAACTTAAATTGTCCAAATGATCACTTGAAATATCTATTTGCACTTGTCTTCTTACATATTGAGATTTTCCATTAACTCCAAATTCCTTTATATCAGAAATGGTCAACGATTCTACTTGGGATGACAGATCCTTTTTAATCATAATAGTATTGGGATTCCCTTTCCAGTCTTTATTTTTTATGAGACAATCAACTCTGCTTCCTGAATTGGTAATATAGTAGCCATTTTCAAATTTTATTTGAGAAAACAGGCTGATTTGGAAAAATAAAAAAGTAATGAACAGTAGGTTTTTCATGGTTAGTTTTTAAAAATTAGTCGCAAACATACGATAATTTCATATGATGAAATGCCCTTCTATTTTCAACGCAAATTAAGTACCTTTGTGTCTTTGCATTTTTATGAGCCAATTTGAAGAACACATAGAAGTTAAGGGCGCCAGAGTCCATAATCTTAAGAATATTGATGTCACCATTCCAAGGGATAAATTGGTTGTTATCACTGGCCTTTCAGGCAGTGGTAAATCTTCATTGGCTTTTGACACCATTTATGCTGAAGGGCAGCGTCGTTACATTGAGACATTTTCAGCCTATGCGCGCCAATTTTTAGGTGGGTTGGAACGACCAGATGTTGATAAAATTGATGGGCTTTCTCCAGTTATTGCTATTGAACAAAAAACTACTAGCAGATCGCCACGTTCTACGGTAGGCACCATCACTGAAATTTATGACTTTCTCAGGTTACTTTACGCACGTGCCAGTGACGCTTACAGTTATAATACTGGTGAAAAAATGGTTAGCTATAACGATGACCAGATTAAGGAACTGATTATTGAAAATTTCAAGGGTAAGCGCATCAACATTTTGGCCCCTGTTATTCGTTCTCGAAAAGGGCATTATCGGGAACTTTTTGAACAAATTGCCAAACAAGGATTTGTAAAAGTGAGAACCGATGGTGAGATACGCGATTTAATTAAAGGAATGAAATTAGATCGTTATAAAACTCACGATATTGAAATTGTAATTGATCGTCTTAAAATTGACGACTCCATTGACAATGATAAACGCCTTTCTGAAACCATCAATACAGCCATGTATCATGGTGAGGACGTGCTTATAGTAATAGACCAAGACACAGATGAAGTTAGGTATTTCAGTCGGAATTTAATGTGTCCATCTACGGGTATCTCATACCCAAATCCAGAGCCCAATAATTTCTCGTTCAATTCACCCAAAGGTGCTTGTCCAAAATGCCATGGATTGGGAAAACTGTATCAAATTAATGAGCAAAAAATCATTCCTGATACATCACAATCCATAAAGCAAGGTGCATTAGCACCACACGGACCTCAAAAAAATAGCTGGATATTTAAACAATTGGAAACCATTGCCCAAAGATTTCAATTTTCATTAAATGACCCTTACCAAAGCATTCCTAAAGAAGCTAAGGAAATGATACTTTATGGAGGGAATGAAAAATTTTCAGTTGAGAGCAAAACCCTAGGAGTTACCAGAAATTACAATATTGATTTTGAAGGAGTAGCGAATTTTATTGAAAACCAATACCACAATTCTGATTCCACTTCCTTAAAACGTTGGGCCAAAGAATTTATGGACAAGGTACCTTGTCAGGAATGTGGTGGCAGCAGATTAAGAAAAGAATCACTTTATTTCAAAGTCAATGAGTTAAATATTGCCGAATTAGCTCATAAAGATATCATTGATTTGTCGGACTGGTTTGAAGACCTACCAAAACATCTAAGTGGCAAACAATGGAAAATTTCCGAAGAAATCATCAAAGAAATAAAAACGAGGTTACGATTTTTAGTGGACGTAGGATTAGAATATCTATCACTTGACAGAAGCTCTAAGTCCCTTTCAGGAGGGGAAGCTCAAAGAATCAGGCTCGCCACACAAATTGGTTCCCAATTAGTTGGTGTACTTTATATTCTTGATGAACCAAGTATTGGTTTGCACCAAAGAGACAATGAAAAACTTATCAATTCCTTGGTATCTTTAAGAGATGTTGGGAATTCGGTAATCGTGGTTGAGCATGATAAAGACATGATAGAACGCGCTGATTATGTTATAGATATTGGACCAAAAGCTGGAAAACATGGTGGAGAAATTATCAGCGAAGGTAACCCCGAGGAACTCAAAACACACCACACATTAACAGCCGACTACTTAAACGGCACCAAACAGATTGAAGTACCCAAAGAACGTCGAGCAGGAAATGGTAAAACAATCCTTTTAGAGGGATGCACCGGTAACAATCTTAAAGATATTACCGTAGAATTTCCATTGGGTAAAATGATAGGAATAACCGGGGTATCCGGTAGCGGGAAATCTACTTTAATAAATGAAACCCTCTACCCTATAATGAATGCCCATTATTTTAATGGTGTTAAAAAACCTATGCCTTATAAAAACATTAAGGGATTAGAAAACATAGATAAAGTAATCGACATCAATCAATCACCTATAGGAAGGACTCCTAGAAGCAATCCAGCCACTTACACGGGCGTATTTAGTGAAATAAGAAGTTTATTCGCTAAAATTCCAGAAGCCATGATACGTGGATATAAACCTGGAAGATTTAGCTTTAATGTCAAAGGAGGCCGATGTGAAACTTGCCAAGGAGGTGGATTGAGAGTCATTGAAATGAATTTCCTCCCAGATGTTTACGTGGAATGCGAAACGTGCCAAGGAAAACGATTCAATAGGGAAACCCTAGAAATAAGATATAAAGGAAAATCCATTAGTGATGTGTTGGAAATGACCATCAATGAAGGGGTAGAATTCTTTGAACACATTCCGAAAATCTATAAAAAATTAAAAACCATTCAAGATGTAGGTTTGGGCTATATCACTCTAGGTCAGCAAAGCACTACTTTGTCTGGCGGTGAAGCACAGCGAATCAAACTTGCCACTGAATTGAGTAAAAGAGATACTGGTAATACGTTTTATATTTTAGATGAACCCACAACAGGATTGCATTTTGAGGATATTCGTGTGCTCATGTTGGTCCTTAATAAATTAGTTAATAAGGGCAATACTGTTCTGATCATAGAGCACAATATGGATGTTATCAAAATGTGTGACCACCTTATCGATATTGGCTATGAAGGAGGAAAAAAAGGTGGAAAGGTTGTTGGAATAGGAACCCCTGAAGCTTTGACAAAGAACACAAAAAGCTACACAGCTAAATTTCTAAAAAAGGAACTAAACTCTTAATTTTTTATTAATTCATTATAACTTTAAGTTAATAACTAGCGATAATTAACAATACTACTTAATTATTTACTACATTAGATTCATAACACTAAAAATCAATAATTATGAAAAGTTTACTATGGTTAGTTGCCGTAATCTGTATTATCGCCTGGTTACTTGGTATGCTAGGTATTATTCCTGGATTGGGAACAAGCAGTTTAATTCACGTTTTAATTGTGATTGCCGTTATTGTTATTTTGTATAATATCATTTCAGGACGCAAACCTCTGTAACAAATTAAGAATTCAAAATAATAAAAAGTCTGGCATTTTTGTCAGGCTTTTTTTATGATTCCAAACAAGAAGCAAATAGTTGATTTAATTGTATGAAATCATTTAATTCCTTTAAATTTGTTGGTTTTAGACAAGCTTATTAATCACAAATATGAGAAAAGAACGACACCATAAAAGCTGGAATGAAATAAAAACCAATGATTCTTGGGCCATTTTTAAAATTATGGGAGAATTTGTAAATGGTTATGAAAAACTAAGCAGAATAGGACCATGTGTTTCTATTTTTGGATCAGCTAGAACCAAGCCCAACCATAAATACTATAAACTAGCCGAAGAAGTTGCTAAAAAAATCGTTCATAAAGGTTACGGTGTAATTACAGGTGGCGGCCCTGGTATTATGGAAGCAGGAAACAAGGGTGCTCATATTGCTGGTGGAACTTCTGTTGGACTGAATATTGAACTTCCGTTTGAACAACACGATAATCCTTACATCGACTCTGATAAAAGTTTGGACTTTGATTATTTCTTTGTGAGAAAAGTTATGTTCGTCAAGTACTCTCAAGGTTTTGTTGTAATGCCAGGTGGTTTTGGAACATTAGACGAACTATTTGAGGCTATAACACTCATTCAAACCAATAAAATTGAGCGTTTCCCAATTATATTAGTTGGAACAGATTTTTGGGAAGGCCTTATGGATTGGATTAAAAATACTTTGATAAATGAAAAAAATATCAGTCCCAAAGACCTTGATCTTATACACCTAGTTGACACGGCAGATGAAGTTGTAAATATTCTAGACGAATTCTATAACCAATTTGGATTAAGTCCAAACTTCTAGTCTTTTACTTTAACAGAAACTTGTAAATTTTTAATACAAAATAGACTATATTTCCTTAAAATAATTGCTATTAACATTCCATTGCCAAAGTTGAATTTATTTAGATTCTCCTTAAGACTTCGGTTAGTTGTTGTCTTTTGCCTTTTTAACACCATCATTTGGGGTCAAAACCGTATGGATATAAAAGCCGATTTTGATACAGAAAACAAACAAATCAAAATTGAGCAAACCATTACGTATATAAACACATCGAATGATGTTTTGACAGAAATTTATCTTAATGACTGGATTCAAAGTTTTAGCAGCAAGACCACACCTTTAGCTAAAAGGTTTGCTGAGGAATATAAAACGGTTTTCCATTTTGCTAAAAGTGAGGATCGTGGTTATACAGCCATCACAGCAATGACGCAAAATGGTCAAGAATTAAGCTTCAACAGACTTAAAGACCAACCAGATGTTATCAAAGTAATCCCTATAACGCCAATAAAACCAAATGAATCTTATACCATAGAGTTAAAATATGTAGTTCAAGTTCCCAATGATAAATTTACTAGGTATGGGGTCTCTGATCTGGGAGAATACCACCTAAGATACTGGTATATTACACCTGCCATATATAATGGTAAATGGCAATATTATAGCAATAAGGATTTAGATGATATGTTTATTCCAAAATCGGATATATCCATGGAAGTACGTTTTCCCAAAGACTTATATCTTGCATCCGAATTAAACGTGCTATCTACCAAAAATGATGGCAATAAACAAATAATCACTTTAGAGGGAAAGGACCGAATCAACACCAAACTTTTTTTAGATCGCCTTAAACGATTCAGTCAAGTAGAAACTGAATATTTCACCCTTATCTACAACATTGATAATGAAAATTTAAATTTAGTTGATCAGCTAATAAATATTGACAAAATTGCGGGATTCTTAGATCAAAATTTGGGTAGTTATCCTCATGAAAACTTGCTATTAACACATATCGATTACAAAAAGAATCCCATTTACGGATTGAACCTCCTACCCGATTTTATTAGACCATTTCCTGATCAATTTCAATATGAACTCAAGATTCTAAAAACGGCACTAAACAACTATTTAGAAAATATTTTATTGATCAACCCAAGAGAAGACCAGTGGTTGATTGATGGTCTTCAAACATACTTTTTGATAAAATATGTAGATGAAAATTACCCTGAAATGAAAATTTTTGGAACCCTTTCAAATGTCTGGGGAATCAGAACTTTTCATGCCGCCGAATTGGATTTTAATGACCAATACAATTTTCTTTATATGCACATGGCAAGAACCAATTTGGATCAACCTTTATTGATGCAAAAAGACAGCTTGTTAAAATTCAATATGAATATCGCCAACAAATATAAAGCAGGCGTAGGACTGAGGTATCTAGACGATTATGTGAATGCCAATATTCTTGAAAACACCATCAAAGAGTTCATCGCCAACCAAAGTCTAAAAGAAACCAATACCGGTGATTTTGAACAATTGATAAAATCAAAGACATCAAAAAACATCCATTGGTTCTTTGACGAATATCTCAAAACATCCAAGAAAATTGACTTTAAAATTAAAGAGGTTCAAGAATTCCCAGATTCCATTCAAGTAACCATTAAGAACAAAAGAGATAATCATATGCCGGTCTCTCTTTTTGGCCTAAGAAATGATTCTGTAGTTTACAAAACTTGGGTAGATGATATCAATAAATCTAAAACGGTCACAGTTCCTAAGGATCATATCGATAAATTAGTCCTTAATTATGATAAGTCCATTCCCGAATTTAATTTGAGAGATAATTGGAAATCCATGAAAGGTTTTTTGTTCAACAACAAACCTATTCAGTTTAGATTGTTTAAAGACATTGAAGACCCCTACTACAATCAAATATTCTTCATGCCTCAAATTAAATACAACTATTATGATGGTTTTGCACCAGGACTTAAGCTTTATAATAAAACAGTACTCACCAAAGCATTTAACTACAACCTTAGGCCTAGTTATGCTTTAAAAAGCCAACAGTTGGTTGGAAGCGGAAATGTAAGCTATATTCAAAGACCAGAAAATAGAGATCTTTATTACATTAGATATGGGTTTTCAGGAGCGTACTCCAACTATGCTCCAAACTTGAGCTATACTTCGCTGCAACCCTATGTTCAGTTTCGATTTAGAGACCATAAAGACTTAAGAAACAATAGAAAAAACTATCTTACTTTTCGATATGTTTCCATCAATCGTGAAGAAGATCCACTAGGCATTTACAACGTAGAAGAAGAACCCAGTTACGGGGTATTCAATGCCCAATTTGGGCATTCCAATCCCAATTTAAAAAATTATAAATTTTGGAATACCGATTTACAGTTGGCCAAAAACTTTGGGAAAGCTTCCTTCAACTATGAGTTTAGGACCCTTACCGAAGGTAACCGACAATATAACCTAAGGTTCTTTGGAGGTGTTTTCTTGTATAATAAAACCTATGAAAATTCGAATTTCTTTAGCTTTGCTTTAGACCGACCAACAGACTACTTATTTGATTACAATTACTACGGAAGATCAGAAAATACAGGGATATTTAGTCAGCAATTAATTATAGCCGAAGGTGGATTTAAGTCCAAATTAAATCCCGCATATGCCAACCAATGGATAACTACATTGAACGGTAGCGCCACCATCTGGAAATACATTCATGCCTATGGTGATATTGGATTGGTAAAAAACCATAATTTCAATCCCGAGTTTGTTTATGATTCAGGAATCCGATTTAGTCTGGTTGAAGATTACTTCGAACTATACTTTCCAGTTTATTCCAATTTAGGCTGGGAAGTTGCCCAACCCAACTACGAAGAAAAAATCAGGTTCATAGTTACCTTAGACATCAAGACTCTATTTGGTTTATTTACAAGGCGCTGGTATTAAAAACAGCCCCTATTTTTATCAAAAAACCCTATTAACATATTGAGGTTTTTTTAATGAAAATGTAATTTTTAGAGATTTTTTTAAAAATTGCATAATTTTAACCTCCTATTTTGAATAATACTCAAAATATTAACTGTTTTTCGCGTTGCAAAAGTTATCAAAATTTCTTACTTTTGCAGTAATTCTCAAAAACACTATGCAAACAAATCCTGATATTAAAACTAAACTTTCTTTTGACGATTTTAAACAAGAGGTACTTAACGATTACAAAGTAGCCGTTACCTCAAGAGAATGTAGCCTTCTTGGACGTAGAGAAGTGCTTACAGGAAAAGCTAAGTTTGGAATCTTTGGAGGTGGTAAGGAAGTACCACAATTAGCAATGGCCAAGGCCTTTAAAAATGGTGATTTTAGATCTGGTTACTACAGAGATCAAACCTTTATGATGGCTATTGGAAAATTATCCATTGAAAACTTTTTCTCTGGTCTTTATGCCAATATTGACTTCAATCAGGAACCCATGTCTGGAGGACGACAAATGGGAGGCCACTTTATGACTCCAACCATAGATGAGAATGGTGATTGGCTGGATTTAACAAAAACAAAAAATACAAGCTCAGACATCTCTCCTACCGCGGGTCAGATGCCACGATTGCTTGGTTTAGCGCAAGCTTCAAAAATTTACAGACACGTAGAAGGCATAGACAGTTCCAAATTTTCGAATAATGGAAATGAGGTTGCGTGGGGAACCATAGGTAATGCAAGTACTAGTGAGGGATTGTTTTTTGAAACGATTAATGCAGCTGGCGTCCTTCAAGTTCCTATGATTATAAGTGTTTGGGATGACGAATATGGTATTTCTGTGCATGCAAAACACCAGACAACCAAAGAAAATATTTCCGAAATCCTTAAAGGATTCCAAAAGGATGAAAATAGCAATGGTTACGAAATCTTAAAAGTTAAAGGTTGGGATTACGTTTCATTGATCGAAGTTTATGAAGAAGCTTCGCAAATTGCTCGTGAAAAGCACGTACCTGTCTTGATCCATGTGCAGGAGTTGACACAACCCCAAGGTCATTCTACCTCAGGATCTCATGAAAGATACAAAAGTAAGGAGCGATTGGAATGGGAGGTTCAATATGACTGTAATGCCCAAATGAGGGAGTGGATGATTGCTACTGGCATTGCTACCGAGGAAGAGCTTTCTGAGTTGGAGAAATCTATCAAAAAGGCAGTTCGTGATGGTAAAAAAGCAGCTTGGACTTCGTTCGTTCACCCTATTAAAGAAGAAAAGTCACAAATTATAGACATATTAGATAAGCTCGCATCAAGAAGTCCCAATAAGGTATTCATTACCAAACTTAAAAATGAGTTGGATGCTATTTCAGAGCCTATCAGAAAAGATGTTATTTCTACAGCAAGAAAAGCTCTTAAATATGTGATTTCAGAAAACACCCCTGAAAAACAGAATCTGATTAACTGGATAGAAACTTATTTTGATAATATCCAGCCTAAATATAGTTCACATCTTTATAGTGAATCACAAAAGGCGACACGCCTAGTTGAAGAGGTAAAACCTCAATATAAAGAAACTTCAGAAGAAGTAGACGCTAGAATTATCATTAGAGACAATTTTAATGCGCTTTTTAGCAAACACCCTGAAGTTTTGATTTTTGGTGAGGACTCTGGAAATATTGGAGATGTAAACCAAGGTTTGGAAGGGATGCAGGAGAAATATGGAGAACTAAGAGTGGCTGATGCTGGTATTAGAGAAGCTACCATACTTGGACAAGGAATCGGGATGGCCATGAGAGGATTAAGGCCTATTGCTGAAATTCAGTATTTAGACTACCTAATGTACGCACTCCAAACGATGAGTGATGATTTATCCACTGTACAATACAGAACCAAAGGGCATCAAAAAGCTCCGGTTATTGTTAGAACTAGAGGACATAGACTAGAGGGGATTTGGCATTCAGGTTCTCAACTAGGAGGCATTTTAAATTTGGTTAGAGGTATACTTATTCTGGTTCCTAGAAACATGACCAAAGCAGCTGGCTTCTATAACACCCTTTTAGAAAGTGACGATCCCGCCTTGGTGATAGAATGTTTAAATGGTTACCGCCTCAAAGAAAAGCTACCTACAAATATGGGTGACTTTAAAACCCCAGTTGGTGTTGTTGAGACATTAAAGGAAGGAAAAGATATCACTTTAGTCTCTTATGGCTCTACTTTACGTATTGTCGAGGACGTTGCTAAAGAATTAATGGAAGTTGGTATTGATGCTGAAGTGATAGATGTGCAATCATTGATTCCATTTGATCTGAATCACGATATCGTAAAAAGTGTAGCCAAAACCAATCGTTTGATGGTTATTGATGAGGATGTTCCTGGAGGTGCTTCAGCTTACATTTTAAATGAAATTTTAAATACACAAAATGCGTATAAGCATTTAGATAGCAAACCAAGTACTTTAACTGCTAAAGAGCATAGACCTGCTTATGGTAGTGATGGAGATTATTTCTCAAAACCATCGCATGAAGACATTTTTGAGGCCATTTATGCCGTAATGCATGAATCTGATCCAAATACATATCCTAAATTAAGGTAGAAATTTTAGGTTCTAAATTAAAAGCCCTCACATCTAAAAGAGGGCTTTTTTATTCTTAAAACCCACACAAACTTTATTTTTATAGCTAATCACCTCAAGTTGTTGGTTTTATAATTATTTTAAATTACATTTAATAACCTAATCCTCATCCACATGAAAATAAATGGTCTCCTCCTGCTTTTCCTTATCGTTTTTTCCTCTTGTAGAAATAGTAACCATGCCACAATCCAGATAGAGGACGAAGTCGACACACCTGATTCAGCCATTAGAACTGTAGAGTTGGATACAACTCCAGATTATGATTCATTGCCGCGGGAAGATCAAATAAAGGCCTTTTTGGAAGATGATTTAAAAGATGACATTCCCATTATGAGCCCTACAGACCGCAAATACCAATTTGAGGAAGTTGATTTAAATGGGGATAGCAAAAATGAAATCTTTATACAACTTACCTCTCCCTATTTTTGTGGTACGGGGGGATGCACTTATGTCCTATTAAGCTCAGATTATCAGTTGATAACTAAATTTTCGGTTACTAGCCCCCCCATTTTTGTAGAAAAGAAAATGGTAAACGGCTGGAAAACGCTATTGGTAAAAAGTGAAGGGCAATTCAAGGAATTGATTTATAACCCAGACACCAATTCTTATCCAGATAATCCTTCAGTTGTTGAAGATGCGCCTTTTGAAGCTCCTAGCGCTAGTGCGATCGTCCTTTTTGAAATTAATGTAGATTTGAACACTTTTGAATTCTAAATAAGAAAAAAGCCACTAAACAGTGGCTTTTTTAATACATCATGTTCTAAAATCTAAGCAACTTGCTCTTCATGTTTTCCTTCATACACCTCCTCAACTAATTTAGAACAAAACGCATTTAAATCATTTGGTGTACGGCTAGTAACCAAGCCTTCATCTACAACTACTTCTTCATCTACCCAATTTGCACCAGCATTTACAAGGTCAGTTTTAATAGACCCATATGATGTTACTTTTCTATTATTAAGCACATCGGCCTCTGCCAACATCCAAGGAGCATGACAAATAGCTCCTACTGGTTTATGATTTTCAAAGAAGGACTTTACAAAACTTACTGCATTTCTATTTTTTCTTAATGTATCTGGATTCATAACTCCTCCAGGCAGCATCAATGCATTATACTCTGATTGGGAAACTTGATCAATTGTTTTATCCACCGAAACTTCGGTACCCCATTGACCATCTTTCCAAGATTTAATATTTCCTGTTCTGTCTGATACAATTTCAACTTGAGCACCTGCTTTTTCTAAAGCTGCTTTTGGTTTTAACAATTCACTTTCTTCAAATCCATTGGTTGCCAAAATAGCAACTCTCTTTCTTTCTAAATTTTCCATCTTCGTTTGATTTTTAAGGTTAATAATACTTAAAGTTACAAGTTTAGAAGGCGGTTCAAGAAAAATTATAGCCCTTTAACCCTAATTTAATATGGGTTGTTAAAGTCTACAAGATTAACGTTAAATCAAGATTGAAAATGCTAAAAAAATTAACGGTTACATGAAAATTTTGACCAATAGTTCATTCAAAATGTCTTTTTGGGAAAGTGAATTGGCCCCCACTCCTTTTGACTTGACATCAAATTCCCTTAGCGTCGCTACTATAGTACTCACCTTTCTCATTGGGTAATTTTTGGAAGCAGTGATATACTCTCCAGCAAAATATGGGTTGATTTTCAAGGCGGCGGCAACACTTCGGGATGATTTATCATTCAATCCATGCAAATGAAGTAATTTAGAAAAATAAGTATAGAGAAAACCAATGGTCAGCACTAAAGGATTATCCTTGGGGTTGTCTCCAAAGTATTTAACGATGCGATACGCCTTATTTTCATCTCTTTCCCCAATAGCCTTATGCAATTCAAAATTATTATAATCCTTACTAATACCTATGTTTTCCTCAATATGTTCAGGAGTAATTTGTGTGCCTTTAGGAAGGATAACCTGGAGTTTATTTAATTCATTACTAATCTTACTTAAATCCGTTCCTAAGAACTCTGAAAGCATCATAGCCGCCTTTGGAGTAATAGTGTACCCTTGCCCCGATAGAACTCTTTTTATCCAATCAGGAATTTGGTTATCGTATAATTTCTTACTGTCAAAAACCAATCCCACTTTCTTAATTTCCTTATAGAGCGACTTTCGTTTATCAAGTGTTTTATACTTGTAATTGAGCACCAAAATTGTTGATGGCTGTGGCTGCTTCACATAAGATACTAGGTTTTCAATAGTTCTGGACAAATCTTGAGCTTCTTTTATGACCACCACTTGATATTCTGCCATCATTGGAAACCGTTTGGCGTGACCCACAATCTCATCTATGGATACATCACGGCCATAAAGCGTCATCTGGTTAAATCCCTTCTCGTCTTCATTAAGGACCTCTTTCTCGAGCAATTCTGAAATACGGTCAATATAATAGGGTTCCTCTCCCATTAAAAGATAAATGGGTTTAAATTTTCTGGCCTTAATATCGGCTACTATTTGTTTGACCTCGTCCATGTAAGTGTATTATTGGAAACGAATTTATCAGGAATTTAGGATTCAAAAATAGGGAAATTACATTCCAACTTGGCTAACAAAACACATAATATTCTTATCAAAATGTCATAAAAAAACCGCGACAGAAATAAATCCACCGCGGTCCCACATAGTTAGCTTAGTCAAAAATTAAATTCTTACGACTTTTATAGTCTTTGTTTGAATTCCATCTACTTCAATATTTAAAAAGTAGATTCCTGATTTATTATCCTGTAAATCAATAGATAACTCTCTAGATTGATTATCACTGTAAGTTCCAATAATTTGTCCAGTGATGGTAACCAATGTTACCTTATAATTATTTATCTCATTTAAAGAAATGGTCACGAAATCTGAAGTTGGATTAGGATATACCTTGATTCCATCAATAACAGAAGTTTCAATGCCAAGAGAAGCCACTTCCATACATTCAGAAGTAGTCATACATCCATCCAATGTAATTTCTACCGCATAAGTACCAGACACTTCAGGCGTAAAGGACTGTTCGGTAGCGCCATCAATGTATGCTCCACCATTATCACAATCTATCCATTGATAAGTCGCTCCAGATTGTAGTGCAGTCAAAGTATTTTCATCCAAAGATAAAAACCCATGACTCTCTACCCAATTTGAGGTTGCACCCGCAAGACTAAAGTTTTCTAAGGTACCATCGTTAACTCCTGCAGTATCTTCTGCTGATGTAATGCCAGAGTTATCTTCTGCTGCAGTTCCTTCATTAAATTTGTAATAAGCTACCAAATTGGATGTATCTGAACATAGTTCTACATCCATGGTAGATTGAATTTCTTCTAATGTTCTTGCAATATTCCAAACTCGTACCTCATCGATACCTCCTTGCCAATAATGCACATCATCAATTCTAGCTCCAATTCTCAAGTTAGTTGAAGATCCTGTATAAACAGATACTGTTAAATCATTTTCCACATCTAAAACTCCATCCACATACAATCTTACTTCATATGCAGCAGAAGGATCATAAACGGCAGCTACATGATGCCATTCTCCATCATTTACTGCTATGTTTCCAGAAACACCATTCCCTTGCACTTCTAACCGAATCGCATTATTAAAAAGAGCGTTAAACGTAAAACGGCCTCCGGTACCTAAAGAACCCCAATCTAAAATGACACTTTGGCCATCTCCTCCTTGCCCCGATGGCAAACTATTTTTTGTGGTTTTAATCCAGGCCTCCACTGTTCGGGCACTGTTCCCAGTTATTGGCACAGCATTGGTGTCCACATAATCATTAACCCCATCAAAATTTAATCCCGTTTGGGCATTAGAAGTTAACATGGTTCCTGCAAAGCAGGCAGCTAAAAGCATTTTTTTGTGTAATTTTTTTATCATAGTTGGTTCATTTGAATTCCCTCTAAAAGTATTTATGACCTTTAGTAAGTTCCCAAAATTAATTTCCGTTTAACCTTAATTTAACCTAAGGATTTTTCTCAACCATATAACCTACTTCCCATTAGAGTTTGATACATTTGTGTCGTGGTTGCATTAAATTTTCCTACATATTCGTTCAGGTTCAAACAGATAGATGGCAAAGCCTATATCTTTGACTGTATCAGAAAAAAATTTATTCAACTACAGCCCGAAGAGTGGGTTAGACAAAACTGTATTCAGTATTTGATGCAAGAAAAAGGCTATCCCAGTTCTTTAATTAATGTAGAAAAGGAGATTCATTTAAATGGTCTCAAAAAACGCTACGATATTGTGGTGTTTCATCCAGATGGTTCTATTCATCTGATTGTAGAATGCAAAGCACCAAATATTGCTATTTCGCAAGCTACTTTTGATCAAATTGCTCGCTACAACTTAACGCTTAAGTCTGATCTATTAATGGTCACCAATGGAATTAATCACTATTATTGTCACATGGATTGGCAAAACGAATGCTATAATTTTTTAAAAACCCTACCTAAGTATACTATATGACTCTTGCAGTAGCCATTTTAAATTGGAACGGAAAAGACTTATTGCAGCAATTTCTTCCATCTGTGGTAGCCCATTCCCGAAATGCAGATATTTATGTTGTTGATAATGCCTCATCAGATGATTCGGTGGCATGGGTTGAAAACAACTTCCCTACAGTAAAGGTTATAGTTAATAAGGAAAATGGTGGATATGCTAAAGGGTATAACGACGGTCTTTCACAAATAAATGCTGACGTTTTTTGCTTATTGAATAGTGATGTGGAAGTAACTCCTAATTGGTTAGATCCCATTGTCGAAGAGTTAAACACCTATCCAAAGACTGCTCTAATCCAACCCAAAATTTTAAGCTACCACAATAAAGATCATTTTGAATATGCTGGAGCAGCTGGTGGATTCATTGATAAATTGGGTTATCCTTTTTGCCGCGGACGTATCTTTGATACCGTTGAAAAAGACGTAGATCAATACAACGAACGCACTCCTATTTTTTGGGCCTCTGGAGCTTGTTTGTTTATAAAAAGTGACACTTTTCATCAATTGGGCGGTTTCGATGAGTCCTTTTTTGCTCATATGGAAGAAATAGATTTATGCTGGCGCGCCTTTAATCAAAACCTAGAAACCATCTATCTTCCTAGCAGCATTATATATCATGTAGGAGGTGCTACCTTAAAAAATACGAATCCGAGAAAAACCTATCTCAACTTTAGAAACAGTCTGTTCGCATTGACTAAAAATGCCTACGGCCCTATTTGGGCACTTATCTTCATGCGACTGGTTTTAGATGGAGTTGCTAGCATCAAATTTCTTTTGGAATTAAAACCGCAGCATACCATTTCAATTCTGAAAGCACATCTTTCATTTTATTCAAAACTACCCTACTTAATTTCGAAAAGAAAACAACAAAATTTGTCCAAAGACTACTTTTACACCAATTCCATCGTTTGGACATACTACGTGCAAAAAACCAAAACGTTTGACCGCTTACATAAATGTTAAATTTTATGTTAATCCCCATTCAAACAAGGCTTGTTTTGCATAATTTTGAAATGTTAAATTTTTAATTATTTAATCATAAACTATCATGAAAAAATTAATGTTATTGAGTGTTTTATCCTTAGTTCTTCTGGGATCCTGTGTTTCTAAAAAGGAATATGCTGCACTTGAGGCAAAACAAAAAGAAACGCAAGATTTGCTAAACTCTGCAACAGTAAAATTAAATAGCTGTTTAGCTGAACAAGCAGCAGCAGCAGCGCGTGTTGAGCAAATGAGAGACCAACTTGAAGACTTAAGAAAAGCTAATCAAGATTTAATTGATACCAAAGGAAACTTAACAACCTTAACTCAAAAAGGTGCTGAAAACCTTGAGAAATCTTTGGAAAGCTTAAAGGAAAAAGATCTTAAAATCACCCGTTTACAAGACGCTTTAAACAAAAAAGATAGTGTGACCCTAGCAGTTGTTACCAGCTTGAAAAAAGCGGTTGGAATCAACGACCCAGATATCGAAATCAATGTTGAAAAAGGAGTTGTATTCATCTCTATTGCCGATAAATTATTATTCCAAAGCGGAAGTTACACAGTAACTTCTAGAGCTCAAGAAGTATTAGGAAAAGTAGCTAAGGTTGTTAACAGCAAACCAGACTTTGAATGTATGGTTGAAGCTCATACAGACAACGTACCTTACAACAAAGGAGGCGTGTTAAAAGACAACTGGGATTTAAGTGTAAAAAGAGCAACTTCTGTGGTAAGAGTGCTTCAAGATTTAGGTGTACAACCTAAACAATTGATTGCTGCCGGTAGAAGTTTCTACGCACCTGTTGCTTCTAATGATACTGCTGATGGTAGAGCTCAAAACAGAAGAACCAGAATCGTAGTTATGCCTAAAATTGACCAATTCTATGAAATGGTTGAAAAAGAAATGAAAAATCTTGCTGAAGGAAACGGTGCTGCTGAACAAACGGCTCCTGCTACCGAAGCAACTGAGGAAGGAGAAGGAGAAGATTAATCTTTCTCAATATAGAGCATAAAAAAGTCCGACACATGTCGGACTTTTTATTTTTATAAGTTTTTCTTAAAAGATTTCCAGACTTCCTTTCCCCTCCCTTAATACGACAGGAGTGTCTTCAGACAAGTCAATAATGGTAGACGGTTCATTATCTCCATAACCACCATCAATAACCAAGTCTACTAACCTATCCCATTTTTCATAGATCAATTCAGGGTCGGTTGTATATTCCAAAATTTCATCCTCATCATAAATGGAAGTTGAAATAATAGGATTACCAAGTTGCTTTACAATTTCAATGGCAATTTTATTATCAGGAACACGAATCCCTACTGTTCGTTTCTTTTTAAAAGCCGTTGGCAATGTTTTTGCTCCAGGCAGGACAAATGTATAGGGACCTGGTAAGGCTCGTTTTAGAATTTTAAAAGTGGCGGTATCTATTTGTTTGACATAGTCACTTAAATTACTCAAATCTTCACATACAAATGAAAAATTGGCTTTTTCCAACTTCACCCCTTTAATACGGGCCACTTTTTCCAAAGCCTCCTTATTGGTGATATCACATCCCAAACCATAAACCGTATCTGTAGGGTAAATAATCAATCCACCTGCACGTAAAATTTTTACCACTTTTTGAATTTCCCTCGGATTGGGATTTTCTTCATAAATCCTTATGAATTCAGCCATATATAATCGTATTTAACACAAATTTACGCCATTAATTCCATTTAATTTTGATTATCTTGTAACATAAAATGGTTCCTGCAGTCTATTAAGTATGCCACCCAAAAGATTATATATCTTACTGTTGTTTGTGCTTTGTTACATCAACTCTTTTTCCTTTACAAAAAAGATAGGAGGCATTACCTTTCCCAAAGCTGAAATTCTCAATGAATATACTGCCAGGATTCCATTTAAAATGGTGGACCACCTTTTAGTGATTGAAGCAGAAATTTTTGATCAAAAGGGTAATTTTATTATCGACACGGGTTCGGAGACCTTGATTTTGAACAAGGTCCACTTCCCCATCCAATATGAATTTAACAGACGAAAAAAAGCCACATCGGGTGTCGTAAACCTTATGGATGATGCCATAGAGAAAAAGATTAAGGAATTTGTCATCCAAAATCTAAGCCTTAGTGACAAAGTATCAGATGTTATAGATCTATCGCATATTGAGAAAAACAAAAAAATGCACCTTCTGGGTATCATCGGTTTCCAAATACTTCAGGACTACGAAGTGTTTATTGACCTTTACTTAAATCAAATCACTCTGACCAAAGTAGACCGATTTGGAACCAAATTTGACAAAAAAGTGTATTTGGAAAAAATTACCGATAGCATTCCATTTACCCTTGTAAATCATACCATCGTTTTAAAAGCAACTGTTAACGACCAAACTTTAAAATTTGGATTGGATACCGCTGCAGAAGTGAACCAACTCAACAAACGGGTTTCTAGAAAAGCCCTAAAATACTTTAAACCCAACGGCCGCTTAAAACTTACCGGCGCCTCTGGCAAACAAATTGAAGTTTTGGCAGGGAAATTGCATTTGGTAAAATTGACAGACCAAATTTACTTTGGTCCTATGGACACCATTTTAACCAATCTAAGTCAAATGAACGAAGCTTTTGGGGTTGATCTAGACGGTATTTTAGGCTATGAATTTTTCAGGCAAAAACGAACCATTATCAATTATCAAAAAGAAAAGCTTTACTTTGTATTAGATCCAATTACCAAACGTTGAGACAAAGTATCATTTATATTGTTCTTTTTTTATTTTCCCTTAATCATCTGTCGGCACAAAAGCATGCCTCAGGCTATCAGATAGAGGGCGATACGGTTGTGTTTACTTTTGACATCAGAGATTACAAACTGTTTACAAACGAGCAAACAAACGTTAGAAGGAATTTCAAAAACATGAATGTGGAGGATGTTATTGTATCTGGTAACTTCAACATGTGGTCTCGCGATGGATGGCAAATGCGTCAAATTGATAAAAACATCTACCAACTCAAAAAAAGTCTGGACGACTTTACCGATGATTACACTTGGGAATTCAAGTTTTTAATCAACAGAAAATATTGGGCCGAACCCGATAATAGCATGTCCAACATCACACCGGCAACCGATGAAGATGGAGACAAACTCTATGTCTACAATTTAAAATTCTATTCTGCCAAAATAGATCCCGATGGGAATGCCTGTTTCAAACTGCATGGGTTTGACAAAGCCAAAAAGGTGGTTTTGAGCGGTTCGTTCAACAAGTGGGATGAGCACCTATTTCGAATGAAAAAAACCGAAAATGGCTGGGAACTCACACTACAATTGAGACCAGGTGTTTATGAGTATAAATTTATTGTGGATGGCAATTGGATGGAAGACCCAGACAATCCCTACAAGCGCACCAATGAATACAGCGGTCATAATTCCGTTCTCAACATAAAAGCTCCTGTTACCTTTCATTTAAATGGCTATCAAGATGCCCAAACGGTTATCCTTACCGGTTCTTTTGTAGATTGGGACGAACATAAAATACAAATGAAAAAAAACAAGGATGGTATCTGGGAAAAAACCCTCATGTTATCTGGTGGCAAACACCATTATAAGTTCATTGTAGATGGTAACTGGATGGAAGACCCTAAAAATGCCGTCAAAGAATATGACAGCTCTGGCAACATCAACTCTGTGGTAATGGTGAAGTAGTTTTTGGAAACTCGATTAGGGCTTTTTTAAAAATGAGTTTGTTAATGAAGCCAAAAGTACAAATAGAAAACTACGGAAATAATCAAAGCAATTAAGGTTGTTTTTGAAAGTTCGAATTGACCCTTTTTTGCTTTTCTAATAATTCTAACAGTGAAAAGAGATGAAACTGCAATTAATGGAAAATAAAATATTAAATTAATTGCAAGTCTATTGGCTTTATTTTCAAAACTTCCAAAACCTTTATCAAGAAAAAAATAAAATAAAAAGAAAATAATGATAACTGCAATGGCATAAAGAGTTAATGCTCCGATAATATGTATAAGAATGGAAATAAAATTGGTTTTAGCTGATGAAATTCTTTTAAACATGATCTTGTTAATACATAATAACGGTTTGGCTAAGACGAGTGTACCAAAAGGCATTGCATATAGGTTTTGTTGCAGTACGTTTTTTAATGAGTTATAGTGTATCTATAGCCCACATAGATTAAAATTAAAACAACAACTACTTTAAATAGCCATCCTATAATCACATTTTTTTTAAATTCTTTTGGCGTGTAAATATCATCAAATTTTTTTCTACCTAAATTCCAAAAATATCTAATAATTGCACCAAACCATTCCGATGTATGTAATTCTCCATCTGCCTCATTGGCCCAATTCATATCCTCTTTACGATTTTTTTTATCCATTGGTTCTTTATTAAAACACTAAAATGGTTACCTATAAACTTCTCTTGAATATTTAAATTTGATGTTTTTCGGTTTAGCATTGGCTTTAGAATTCCGAGTGGATTCTAGCCTGCCCTGAGGGTAGTTTTAGGTTAGTCCAATCAGCTGTAATTGCAGTTATAATTTGTCGCAAACCGTGTTTTTACTTTATTCACAATACTTTTCAATTCTTTCTTGTGCATATTCAGCTCCTAATTCTTTTGCTTTTTTCCAATTTACACAAGCCTCTGTTTTTTTCTCTTGATTATATTTCGTGTTACCAATGTTGAAATATGTCATGGAGTCATTTGGTTCTAATTCCAATGCTTTTTTATAATCTTCAAGAGCTCCTTCGTAATCACCATTTTCATCTTTTACAGTTCCTCTGTTTGTAATAGCAGCAATAAAATCAGGCGCTAATTCGATTGCTTTGTCATAATCAGTTATTGCTGATTTCCAAGTGTAAAGTTCATTTTTTACTATCGCTCTTGAATAGTATGAATTCGGTTCTTTTGGATTGATTTCTAAAACAATAGTCCAATTTGCAATTGCACCACTCAAATTATTTGAATGGTATAAATCTATTGCTTTGTTAAAATAATAATCCTCTTTTGATTCTATAAATTCTGGAAGTACAGGATTTTTGTCAACTTCAGCTCCGTACGCATCAAATTTACAATCAAATTCATATCCTCTTTTTGCCATATCTAAAGCCCAATACATTAAATTATCCCTTGTGATTGGAAACAAATCTGTTTTACCCCTTAATTCAAAACTACCTTCCCAAATATTAAATTCCTCAAGCGAATATCCATAATTACTTTTCAGGTAATCAATCAACTTTTCAAGTTTTTCCTTTTTGTCAGATAGGAAGTGAAAATCGATTTTTGTATATGCAAAATCAGTTAATTCACTTTTTTTCATATTCTCATAAACGTCTTGTGCAGAAACCATTTCCTTTCCAAAGTTGTTGACGAAATCGTCCCATGTAAAATATGTGTTCTCCATTTCTTGACCAAAAGAATTTAAAATTGAAAGAGTTAGTATGATTTGAAGAAGTTTTTTCATCCTTGCAAATAATGGTTTGTGTATAGTTTCTTTACGTGACACGAGCACGCAGTGCTAACTGGCATAGAAAATCCGCGAAGATTTTCCTAGTAGGCTAGAGCCAAGTAATTGTTTTTAATTGGTTGTGTCAAAAGTTTTTCATTTTTAATCAACTCCTTGAACCCACTCATTCATATAGTCTACAAACTTCATCTGTTCTTTTTCTGGATAATCGTCAAAAAAGGTTATATAGTAACTCCAATTCAACTTATGCATCCTCGTATTGCTGATTTGTATTTCTCTTGAATGAATAAAACCCACTAAATTTTGTTTTTCAAAGAGCAATACCATTCTGTACCCAGGTGAAGGGTCTTCTATAGAATTTTCATAATTAAAGAACGAATCGAATTGGTCATAGCCAACTGCACCCTTATCTAATTTAAAAGTTTGAATAAATCCTTTCCAACTTGCAAATGCCCGTCCTTGTTCAGCTAAATTCCTTTTGAAAATGGTTTCAATTACCGTTTCGGGTTTAATATTATTCTTATGAGTATAGCCATATAGCATAGCATAAGCAAAGTTTCTGCCTTTCCCTGTACTTACAAAATGAGATTTAAGAACCTTTCCAATTGTGTCTTTATCTACAATAATCGGTCTATTTTTCAAGATTGAGTCCATACCATATTCGTTATAACCAATGTCAGCATAAACAAGAACTTGATACCAACCATTTTCAGGTTTTGTATTGACTTCTACCAACGTATTGTCATAGAGCTCAAAAAGAATTTCTCCATTTGGTTTGCTGAGAATATTTGCTGGTCCGTCAATTCTTTCTCCAATAATTAACTCCGTTTCCTGCCTTTCGAAAACTTCTGTCGCCTGCTTTTGAATTTTACCAACCCTCTTTCTTGGTTCTTTGGAGTTACAAGACAAAATTGAAATTAGCAAAATGATGTAGGTTAGTTTTTTCATTTTTAGTTTTACTAAATGATTGTTTATGGTTCCGTTACTTGATGTATCCAAGATTTTTGCTATGAGTATCAATTCAAGTTAAAAATAATAATTTAGATCCTGCTTTTTTTATTTCAACCGACTAAACACCTCCTTCTCCTCCAATCTATAAATTATATCTTCGCAAATTGAATTGAGTTTCGCGATTGAAAGATTATTGTTTGATTCGTAATTAAGGTTTTTATTATCTTCTTCAGTTTCTAAATTATACTTGTCAAAATTCTTTTGAAATTCAGATGAATCACTAAAAAACCAAAAAAATCTTTGTGGAGAATGAAGTCTGGTTGAAGTGTAAGAATATTTTTTTCCATTCGACATGCTATCTGGTTTGATAATGTAAATTTCAACTTCACCTTTTTTTAGTTCTTCAATATTTTCAATGAAAAAATCGACAGGTTTTGAATCAACCAGTTTTATCGAATTAAAACCTCCACAATTATCGTATTTTTTAATCCAAGCCTCATTCCCGTTTTTCCAAAATCCATATAAATTGAAGAAATATCCATTTGGGTTACAAGCCGTCGAATCTTCTTTATTGAAGATTAAAAACTTGGAGACGTAAGTTATATGCTTAACTATAAAAAAGTTTTTGATATTTTCTCGATTCATTTCCATCTTAAATTCTTCAATTAGAGATTTCGCTGGGTCATCTTTTTCTTGCCCAAAAGTGAGGTTGAAAATTAAGAATAAGAAAATAATTAGGTATTTATGCATTTTGTTTAAATGTGCTCTAACGGTTTGTATAAGAGTGGTGCGGTTATGTGTACGAGAAATACCCGCAGGAAAATCGGAAGCAATTAATTATACACGGTGTTGTGCAACGTTTTTTTATTCTGTAAATATTTCGTTTAATATAAAATTTAAGTTTTCTTTTCCAACTTTGCTTAAACCACCATATTTCATATTCGGTGAAAATGGTTCTGATTCTGTCATTCCACAACCTTCCAAACACAACCAAACCTTTCCAATTTGCTTATTTTCTAAGTTATAAAATCTCAAAATATATTCTGATTCAGATAAACTCCATGTAGTCTCTAACCAATTGAAATTGCCAGGATTATTGAAAAATGTAATCAAATCAGCCTTATTCAATTCCGACACGGTTTTGGAAGTAAAACGACTGGTTAGAAAGCTATTCTTAAACAGCTTAATTTTCGCAACGTGCTCTCTTGGGAATTTATATTTTCCAAATCCGAAATGTTCTTTATAAATATTTCTATGGTCTTGATATTCGTCATAATGGTCTTTCCATTCAAATATATTTTGTTCGTCAGTTGGAAGATTTTCAGAATAGAATTGTCCTCTGTCGGCAATATCGAAAATTATTACAATTCCGATTAATGCTAAAACTCCAATTGTGTATAATATTTTTTTCGGGATTTTCAATTCGTGACGATTTTCTCAAATGTGCGGCAACGGTCTATATAACCATCAGGTATCGGCTTGGTTTACTTTGTTTTTCGGTTTATTACTAGCGTTAGCAATTCTGAGTGGATTCTAGCCTGCCCTGAGCATAGTCGAAGGTTAGTCGAATCCGCCGTAATTGCGGTTATATATTTTTGTAAATCGTTTTTTTATTCAGCTGTATTATTTCTATAAATTCTTCCGGCGTCACATTTAATTCCGAAATATTAATTTCTTGTATTCCAGAAGATATTGTTCCAATGATTATTTTTTTCTCCATTGAATTATTTCCTTTACCTCTTATAATTCCGTAATCCAAGATATTATTCCAATACAGAGTTTTTTCTTCTTGATGAATACCGTTTTCATCAATAGTTATTAATGTTTTGTACTTATGATAAAAAGCTTTGTAGAAGTAGTATAAAGATAAAAAAAGCATTATTAAAACTCCAATTATATTGGCAGAATTTAAATCCCAACTAAATCCATTTATATAATTTCCGTATAATAACATGACCATTATTATTCCAATCATAACTAGAATTTGTTTGTCATAATTTTTATCTTTTTTAAATTCTAATCCGTGAGTTTTTTCTTTTGTCAAATACTTTCTATTTCGATTCTTTTCTGGTTTTTCAAACTCTCTTTCGCTAAATAAGCTCTCCAATTTTGTTATTGCATACTTATCATTTATTTCTGTTTCAAAACGCTTTTTGATTTTCTCTAATTCCAGTCCGTCAATTTTGAAATTAGCGCATTCTTTTTCAAACTCGGCAATTTTACCAGTCAGACTACAAATTAGTCCTTCTTTTAAAGAAGGTTTTCTGTTTATACAGATTTTACAAAAAGATAAATGGTACTCTCTATTCACTATTTTTTGGTCAAATGTCAAGTCCTGAAATATGGCTACAGGTTAAACATAGTTTTAAGCGATAAACTTTGCAAGTACACAACCAGCTGCAAATCCGCGAGGATTTTCAGAAGCAGGCTAGAACCAAGCAATTATTTATAGCCATTGTTTTGTGGCGTTTTTTTATTTTTTTAAATAATCAAATATAATGAACGGAAGCAATGCAAATGCGAAAAACAAAATCATTGTATAAATTAAATCAGCAAATTTTCCGTGTTTATCCACTTCAGGTTCTCTATTAAAAATTACTTTATAAAGTTGCCTAATAGGATATTGCACTATTAAAAGCGATAATGGATAAATAAAACTTACACTATTTAAATCAAAGATGTTTTCTTGGTAATAATTCCTGAATAAATAACCATAACAAAAGAAGCCAACTGCAACCAAAAGGCTTTTAATATAAAAGTCATTTATTCTCAACATTTCATAGTCCATAAAAAACCAAAGTCCGATTCCCATTCCAGTAAATAAAGTCCATTTTTCAATTATTTTAACATTATCAGTCAAATAGGGAACAAAAAAATGAATTAAGATCGCTATTATTGAAATGTAAAAAACAATTTTAAATCGTTTACTAATCTTTAATTCTAATTTATCCTCTTTAAGCCTTTTGTGATTTGCTTTTATTGAAAGAGTCAAAGGATTTTTTAAATTACTCATATCAAATGTTGAATAAAATTTGTTGTCGGCTTGCTGGGTAACTTTACCTCCAAAATCAATTTTATAATGTTTGTTCTCGGTAGTTACCACATAAACGTTGTCAAATTCCTTATCATTTTTTGATATGTAAACCAAAAGCTCCTTATCGTTTAACCTTTTGTCTATATTTTTACCTTTAGCTAACCCTTTAATCTCCACATTATATTCAATTCCCTCTGGAAATTTGAGATAATTTAATAAATAGAAAAAATGTTTATTGTCTAGAAGATTGTCTGCTATTATTATTTGTCTGTCAATCCCATTATCGAAAATCTTGAAGTCTAATTTTGAAGAAAAATTGTCAGAATATAAATCTATCCAATTCTCCAAAGCCTGTTTCACGTCATTTAGAGATGCTCCTTTTATTTCTATGATGTTTTTCATTTACGATTTTCTCAAATGTGTGGCAACGGTCTGTATAACCATCAGGTATCGGTTTGGTTTACTTTATTTTTCGGTTAAGAACTGGCGTTAGCAAACGTTTTTATAGATTTAATTAGTTCATTCTTGTTTTCCATTTCATTAGGAATTCGGATTTCACCTTTATTAAATAATTTTCTTTTTAATGATGAAACAGATTTGTCGAAAATCACGAATTTGGGATTTAATTCTATTCCGACATTTTCCCATTTAATTTCGGTATTCCTTTTGTTCCAACTTGTATCTTGAAATTCAAGATGAATTGGCTCAAGAAATTCACGTATTAAACTTTCTTCCGTTAATTTAATAGAGTATGATTTCCATTGCTTTTCCGAATTTTTAAGTCCCTTTTTCATCGCTGAATAAATTAAAAACCCAACTATTAAGAATGATATGATAAAATAAATTATTGCATTCAAAGATTCAGTCCCGAAAACAAAGTAATAAACTGTAAAAATTATAGTAGCAGTTATTATAAAAATCCAATTAGAGATTTTTTTATGTTTTTCGCGAGTAGTATTATATTTTTTTAAGTCAACCTTAAACTCTGTTTTCATCTCGGTTTAAATGTTTTCTATCGGTTTGTATAAGAGTGGTGCGGTTTTGTGTATAGTTTCGTTGCGTGACATGAGCACGAAGTGCGAACTGGCGTAGCAAAATCCGCAAGGATTTTCCGAAGGAAAATCAGACGTAGTAAACTTGCAACTACCTTTGGTTAAGCCCAAAATTGAGCAATTATTTTTATACATTGTTACCTTGCGTTTTTATTTCTTTTAAATTCGGTTTGTATTAGTTTTTCAAGTTCTCCAAAGTCATATTTCAGCGTATTGGATGTAATCGAAAGAGGTGTTTCGTACATATTCATATTTGCTTTCATTAGTTTGGTTTGTAGTCCGTTTTTAGCTTTTCCGATATATTTTTCAGGGTTGACAATGTCAATCAACAAGAATTTTGTTGACATTACTTGTTTTGTTCTAATTTCAGAAATGTCGTTCCACTCGATTAGTCCGATACTTGAAGCATTTGAGTTGTCAGTTATTCCGTCCGAGTCAATAATCAGTCCGATTTTTTTGTCAAACAGTTTTTTAATCCCATAAATTCCTGTTGCACTAAAAAACAGTATTCCAACAATTCCTCCAATCCTGATAATTTCTGGGTCAGTTATTCTGAAAATGTTAGGAATAAATCTTTCGGGATTGGTCGAAATCCAAATTCCACCAACAACAAATGCAATTGAACCTAATAAAAGCAATGCAATTTTATTTTTACTTAACGGTATTTCAATTCTACTATTCAATTTTCTGGTTTAGCAATATCATTAGCAATTCCGTGTGGATTCTACCCTACCCTGAGCATAGTTTAATGGTTATGGAATTCGCCGTAATTGCGGTTATACATTGTTAGCAACTGTTTTTTGTTTTCGGTTCATAATTATTCGGTACAAAAACTTCATTTTCCGATTTCTCAATTAGAATCTCCAATAATGATTGAATTTCGTCAGTTTTATATTCCGTTGTTTTAATTGAAATTCCAGATTTTGATTTGAAATCAAGTTTTAAATTTTTACTAAATCGGTCAAATTGGATTTGAGTGAGTTCAGTCAGATTCCGTTTTTGAGTCCAACGCTTGTTTAAAATTAATTCGTTGTCTCTTATGAAAACTGTAAATGGTTTTTTCTTTTTGTAAATAAACCACATAATTAAATCGGTTAGTGGGAATGCCCAAAATATGAAAATCAGAAAAATTACATTTCTATAACTATTATTCCCTAACCATAATAACATAGTCCAAGCAATAGCATAAATTAACTCAAATATTCCGAATACTTTTCGCTGACTTCGCATTTTAAAGTCAGATTCATAATTCTTATTCAGAACGGAATATTCCCAAAGAACTGTTGTCAACAAAATTGAAACTACCAATGCAATATTCAGAACAAGAGGAAATTCGGTTTCCAATATTTGTCCGTAAGTCAAGATGATAATAAGTAATATTAATGTTACAAAATATTTCATTTGTTGTTGGTCTGTTCAAATAGTTGCTAACGGTCTTGTATAACCGTCAGTTACGGATTTAAAGTTAATGTTTTTCGGTTAAGCACTGACGTTAGCAATTCCGAGTGGATTCGGACGTAGTCGAATCCGCCGTAATTGCGGTTATACATTGTTGGGCACAGTATTTTTTTAATATTTTTCTCTTTCACTTATTTTCACATTAGACAAAGAAATGAGATAATCACAAGCCTCATAAAAATTTCCTTTTCTCGGTGTCCAAACTGTTGCAACTCTATATTTTTCTTTATTCACTCCTTCTAAAATCCATTCAGAACCGTCATTTCCAATTGAGCCACGACCTAATTCCATTTTCCAAAAGTTAGCTTTCTCCACAAGTTTTGTGAATTCAGACCATTCTTTTTCTGTTATGATTTTAAGCCTTTCAATCTCCAAATTTCCTGGCTCATAACCACCAGCTCCATCAAGCACTTTCCAATATAGAATATATCCGTCATTCCACTTTTCAATTCTAAAAGTCATTGGTTTGTGAAATGTTCTCAACCAAGTAAACCTGTAAATTTCTTTTTCAATTTTTCTATTGAAAAGCAATGGTTCTTTCATTGCGTAAAGATGTTTTGAATACCAGTTGACCACAAATTCATCATAGGTTCCTTCTTTAGCTTTAGTTTCTATTCTTGTTATACTATCTGTTTTAATCCAATCCATTTCAACCTCTGGGAATAAATCTCTCGGAAAGTATGGTTGTTTTGAGTCAAGAGGAACATTCAGACTGTCAACCTCGATTGTTTTGTCAATATACTTTTCGATTGATTGACCAAATCCAATTTCAGACAGAAATAATGTCAGAATTCCAATTATTAATATTTGTCTCAAAGTTTTTGTCATATTGTGCCCAACGTGTGGATATGTTCACTGGTGAACATATATTTATTATATCTATACCTTCAAATTCAATTGTTATCCAAAAATTCTCCTTTAAAAAAGGTCATTACTACCCTATCACCTCCAATTTGGCAAACCGAAGCAGAAGCTTCTTAACACCGCCATTTTCAAAGTTAATTTCGGCTTTTGTATCGGCTCCAGCACCTTCAATACTCAACACTTCTCCTTTTCCAAAGCGCATATGCTCTACAATATTTCCTTTGGTCAACTTACCATCAAACAAATTGGGAGCTTCACCTCCTGAAGAAGCCTTTAAAGGCTTTAACTTTTTGGGTGGAATAAACTTAGGCGGTGCCTTTTCTTCCCGAAGCTTCTTCGGTTTCTTGAAACGAATGGTATTTGGTTCTGGGTCTCCAAAAATATCGGCATCCAACATGGGATTGAATCGCTGCTCTTGTATAGGGGTTAAAATATCCAAATACTGGTCGTCTATCTCTTCAATAAATCTGCTAGGTTCAGCATCAATCAATTTTCCCCATCGGTAACGCGATAAGGTATAGGTAAGATACGCTTGCTTTTCGGCACGGGTCAAAGCCACATAAAATAGGCGTCTCTCTTCTTCCAACTCACTACGCGTATTCATGCTCATAGCACTTGGAAACAAATCTTCCTCCATCCCTACGATATACACATAAGGGAATTCCAATCCTTTTGCCAAGTGAATGGTCATTAATGCTACACGGTCATCATCGCCTTTGTCATTATCCAAATCGGATGCTAGGGCCACATCTTCCAAAAACTCGGTTAAGGAACCTGTAGCGTCTGCCAATTCTTTTTGTCCTTCAACAAAGTCCTTAATACCATTCAAAAGCTCTTCGATATTTTCCATACGGGCTACCCCTTCTGGCGTACCGTCTTTATTGAATTCCCTAATCAAACCACTGGTCTTGGTCACATGTTCGGCCAATTCAAAAGCATTGACATTCTGGTTCATCACCTGAAAACTTTCTATCATGGTAACAAAGTCACGAAGTTTCCCTTTGGTTCCCGAATTGATTTGAATATCCACTTTATCCAAATTCTTCATAACCTCAAACATGGTGCGGTTATAACCATTGGCCACCACAACCAGTCGATCTATTGTGGTTTGTCCTATTCCCCTAGCAGGAAAGTTAATAACCCGCTTTAGGGCTTCCTCATCGGCCGGATTGATAATCAAGCGTAGATAAGACAGTACATCTTTAATTTCCTTTCGTTGGTAAAAAGACAAACCTCCATAAATCCGATAAGGAATGTCCCGTTTTCTTAAAGCATCCTCTATCGCTCTGGACTGAGCATTGGTGCGGTAAAGCACTGCGAAATCACCATTAGGAAGCTGCTCCTGCATCTTATTTTCCAAAATGGAGCTGGCCACAAAACGTCCCTCATCCCCATCGGTCATCAAGCGATTGACCTTAATCTTGGCGCCTTCGTCATTGGCTGTCCATACTACCTTATCCAAGCGGCTTTGGTTTTTCTCGATTATGGAATTAGCTGCTTTTACAATATTCTGGGTAGAGCGGTAATTCTGTTCCAAGCGATACACCTTGGCATCATCATAATCGCGTTGAAAATTGAGAATGTTGTTGATATTGGCACCCCTAAACGCATAAATACTTTGGGAATCATCACCTACCACACAGATGTTTTGGTAACGGTCTGCAAGCGCCCTAACAATCAAGTATTGACTGTGGTTGGTATCTTGGTACTCATCTACCAATATATATCTAAAGCGGTCTTGGTATTTGGCCAAAACCTCTGGAAATCGTGTTAAAAGTTCATTGGTTTTCAGCAATAAATCGTCGAAATCCATGGCCCCTGCCTTAAAGCAACGTTCTACATAATTTTTGTAGATATCACCCATGCGTGGTCTTCTGGCAGCCGCATCGGCCTCCATCAGTTCTGGGTTATTGAAATAGGCCCTAACCGTAATTAAACTGTTTTTAAATGAAGATATTCTGGAACGTATTTGCTTGTATTTATACACATCTTTATCAAGGTTCATTTCCTTGATAATGGATGATATCAAGCGGTCTGAATCCTGGGTGTCATAAATGGTAAAATTACTGGGATACCCCAAACGGTCTGCCTCAATGCGCAGAATCTTTGCAAACACCGAGTGAAAAGTTCCCATCCATAGATTTTTTGCCTCACTTTGCCCCACAATACTGGCAATACGTTCTTTCATCTCCCTTGCTGCCTTGTTGGTAAAGGTAAGTGACAAAATATTGAAGGGATCAATCCCTTGATGCATCAAATAAGCAATACGGAAGGTCAATACCCTCGTCTTACCAGAACCCGCTCCGGCAATGATCATCATGGGTCCCTCCTTTTGTATGGTTGGCTCTAATTGGGCTTCGTTAAGCTGACTTAAATACTTCTCCAAATCTCTTTCATTTTAAAGGTTCAAAATAACCAAACAAAGAGGTATAAGTAAAGGAATTTTATGATTAATTATAAACAATTGAAAGATGGGTATTACCTATAATCTATCCAACACCATCACTTTCATTAATGCGGATTCAATGGTTTTCCAAATAAAGTTAAAAACCGATTTGGTTTTATCGCGTTGCACCTGACCCTTTGAGGCTGTACGATAAGCCTTCCCATCATGTTTACTATCATTCTTTACAAAAACATGAAGCACCCCAGACAGAAATTTATTTTTTTCCTTTCCGTCCTTTCTTAAGGCCACCACATCAAAATCGTCATACTTGATACGAAGGTCTATATGGGAATAATCGTTATTGCCATTAATGGTAAACTGCGTATTCTTCAGCTCCCCATTCACTTTGATGTTCATATTAGGTTGAGTGAAGTGGTTCAATTGACTAGCATTTAAATGACCAATATCTGCCTGAAATTGGAACGCATTGGAAAGATTGTTAACATCAAAGGTCCATGTTACTTTCAAAGGCGTTTTTCCAAAAAACTTAGCATCCACATCCACGGAGGTCTTTTCTGGAGATATATAGGTGTTTCCAAGCTTTTTAATGGTGGCATAAATTTCACTATAGGAAACGGTTCCTCCTTTGTTCTCTACTTTTACTTTTTCAGTATAACTAATATTGGCATTCTTTACCAAAACTTCTTCCAGATTCAATTGAAACTTAAAATTCCTAATAACTTCACTGTATAACTTTTTAATTTTTAGGTTATCTGCCAACAATTTATTCCGATACACCTTTAAATCAGCATCCATTATCCTTGCTTGTGGAGAAGCAAAGTAGAACACCTCGTCTTTATTAAAACCAAACCTAGGCGCATCCACAGAAATGGAATCACATACCAGATTGTAATGGTCCCGTTCCTTGGAAATCATCTTGTTCATGGTTTCTCTATCATATTTGGTATAAAGCGCTAGGTTTTCAAAACGTATTTCATCCGACTCAAAAGCTCCTTTTTCAACCTCAATATTCTCAAAATCGTTCAGTCGAAAGTAAAGATCCTTAAAACTCAAACCGTAGCTTCCAATTTTAACCGGAATCTTTTCTTTGATGGATGCATCATCCATGACTACTTCATTAAAATTCATTTGGAATTTATCAACTTGAAGCAATAAGGAGTCATTTTCCCTATTCAATACATTGATAAAACCATCTGTAACTTTAATTTTCTCTAAAGAAACCAGCTGTTTTAAATTATTTATTCCGTTAGATTTTAAAGAATCATTAAGGATTTTGGTATCGTGAAAATAGGTGATTCTTGGTTTGTCCAAATGAATGTTTTGTACCAAGACATCATTCTTGGTCAAATATTTCATAAAGCCGATACCATCCAAAATCAAGGACTTCATCTCAAGTTTTGCCCGCACCTCTCCAGTATGCTTTCCTGTATAACTACCTACAATTTCTCCTAGTTGAAGTGTGCCATTCCATAAGCTCAAATCAAAATTTTGATACTCAAGTTGTACCGTTTCTGGCAGAGAGGTTTTTAATACACCTTCAATCCTTTCTGCTACATAATTTTGAAGGATAAAATATCCGGGGATAGTTAGGAGAATTAAAATCCCTAGGGATATTAATACAATTTTCAAGGCCTTGGTCATTTCATAAAGATATACTTTTAGAACGATTATTTTTGGATACCTTTACAAAAAAACCTTACAAAATGAGCGCTTTTATTGAATTTCTAGGTAACATTAGTTGGTGGGGATGGATTCTGATTATTCTAGCCTTGGTGGCTATCAGAGATGTTTTTATTCAAAAAAGACATACCATCAGTCACAATTTCCCTATTGTGGGGCATTTAAGATATTGGTTGGAGAGCATTGGGCCTGAGTTAAGGCAATATTTGGTTGCCAACAACAGGGAGGAACTTCCATTCAATCGCATTGAAAGGAGTTGGATTTATGCCTCAGCCAAAAAAGAAAACAACTATGAAGGCTTTGGAACCGACAGGGATATTTATGCGCACCAACATGTATTTATAAACAATGCCATGATGCCTTTTAAAATAGAAGGGGATCACCCAAATGTAAAGGACCACACCTTTCTTCCTTGCGCAAAAGTCATAGGCTTACATCACAAACGAAAAAAACCATTCAGGCCAGCCTCAGTTATTAATGTTTCTGCCATGAGTTTTGGTTCGCTATCAGCCAAAGCGGTAGAGTCGCTCAATAAAGGTGTTAAAATTGCCGGAGCTTATCACAATACGGGTGAGGGTGGCTTATCACCCTATCACAAACATGGAGGTGATGTCATTTTTCATTTTGGAACAGGCTATTTTGGAGTCCGGGATAAAAACGGACAGTTTTCCATGAAAAAATTGGTCAAATTGGTTGAAGAAAACCCATTTATCAAAGCCATCGAAATCAAGTTATCTCAAGGTGCCAAACCTGGCAAAGGCGGTGTTTTACCAGCTAAGAAAATCACCAAGGAAATTGCCGATATACGACATGTAGAAATGGGAAAAGATGTTTTATCACCACCCAGTCATTCAGCCTTTTCAAATGTGCAAGAAATGGTTGATCTTATCGAGGCAATAGCAGAGAAGACTGGTTTGCCCGTAGGAATAAAAGCTGCCATAGGTAAATTGGACCAATGGGAGGAACTAGCAAACATCATGAAAAACACCAATAAAGGTCCTGATTTTATCACCGTGGATGGTGGTGAAGGTGGCACTGGTGCAGCTCCTCCAAGTTTTGCAGACCATGTTTCACTACCTTGGGTTTATGGTTTTAGTGATTTGTACAAATTGTTTCAGCAACATGATTTGACTGAACGAATCGTTTTTATAGGAAGTGGCAAATTAGGTTTTCCTGCCAAAGCAGCTATGGCCTTTGCCATGGGGGTTGATTGTATCAATGTAGCGCGAGAAGCCATGATGAGCATAGGATGCATTCAAGCACAAGTATGCCATACCAACCGCTGTCCAAGTGGTGTAGCAACACAAAACAAGTGGCTACAAAAAGGTATAAACATCCCTTTGAAATCGGAAAGATTGGCTCAATATTTTAAGACTTTTAGAAAAGAATTCTTGGAAATCACTCATGCTGCAGGTTATGAACATCCATGTCAATTACAAATGAGCGATGTAGACGTCAATGTAGATGACCAGTACCTTTCCAAGGAATTGGATAAAACCTACCACTACCAAAAAACACCCGTCCCATTCAGTAATATGGCTTCCATTCAGGATTGCCCTTATTTAGGGGGAATTTCAAAATAAGCAAAAATAAAAGCCCTATTATTAAACAAATAAATAGGGCCTTTAAACAACAACTTATGAAAAAGAATCAAAAAACTCTTTTGAATTTGCTATTAATGATTTGGGAATAGAGGTTTATTTTTTGATAAGACACTGAAACTGCTTGGAGCATAACTTTTACTTGGGGAGATAAAGGTTATACTCTTTCGCAGAATCATGTTTAAGTTGGTTAGTTTATTCATTAGACTTGGGGTTCTAATTAAGTTCATTCGATTTGGGATTACTAATATAGATAAAAATATCTATAAAAAGCATATTTTTTCGACGAAATGCATTTTATATTTTTATTTAATTGATTTTCAATAGTTTAAAATTAGTCATTTTTAACCTACAATAATGTAAACCTAGATGAAAAACCCACATATATTTCTTAAAATTCTTTTAGACTTTATGAAAACAACTTAAGTTTGCGGGTAAAACAACTTATTGGTTCAATTATGAATTTTTCTGACATATCTGACGTCCTTCTTTATATGGTTCCGGCATTGATTATCGCGATGATTGCTTATTATTTCTTTAGTCAAAACTTCAAAATGGAAACCGCTAGATTACATTACCTAATGAATAAAGACAATAACAAGCACAGTTTACCCATGAGGCTTCAAGCTTATGAGCGTATGACCTTGTTTTTAGAACGCATAAAACCATCTAAGTTGCTAATTAGAGTTACTCCCTCTTCTTCAAAAAAGAATGACTATGAGGAATTACTTATAGCCAACATCGAGCAGGAGTTTGAACATAACTTGGCGCAACAAATCTATATTTCATCGGAATGCTGGACCATAATTACGACAGCAAAGAACGCAACGATTCAACTAATCAGAAAAGCGAACCTTCCTGAAAGCACCGATTCTGCAAACAAACTAAGAGAGGTTGTGTTGAAAGAGATGATGGAGAAACAGTCTCCTAGTGATGCTGCTTTAGCTTTTATTAAGCAAGAGGTAAACGAGTTGTGGTAATAACTTTATAGGTCTATATCTCTTGAGGCTTTTTCCTCATGTTTTTCCTTGGCATGGTCATAACCTTGTTGCCACCATTTTCTCATGAGCCTTTTACTAAAAATCAAAGAGTTTTCGGTAAGTTCGGTTGGAGTATAATAAAGATTTAGGGTTACTCCCCTATTTTTTGCAGCTAACTTTCCTATTAAAATATCATGTTTTTCCAGTTGATCCATAACATGTCCAAACAAGCTAAGCATTAGTGAAAAAGGGTTTTTTCCAAGCACTTTTTGACCCTCCAGATTTTCAGATTTTAAGATAATCGCGTCCACTTCGGTAGCTCCTCGCTGTATAGCCTCCCTAATCGGAACCACACACCCCAAACCACCATCAGCATACTCATAGCCATCTACTTTTACCAACGACATAAAAGGCACATAATTACATGAGATCCAAATCCATTGGCAAAACTCCTCATAGGTAAATTCTTTGATTGACTTGTATTCAGTCGTATTTGTTGAAAGATTAACAACAGTTACCACTAAATCTTCTTTGGTATTCAGTATTTGATGGTACTCCTCTTCAGTAAAATTTCGCTTGATAGCCTTTTTGAGGGCCTTACTCTCTCCAAACGTGCGTTTTTGCCTGATAAATTGCCACAATGAATTGACAAAATCGATAGAGACATATTCCCTATCCCCTTTCTTTCTTTGTACAAATGGGCTGACACTAAAAATATCCTGCTGCTGTACACTAGTAAACATCTCATGAAGCTTGGTAATTTTATTGACTGCCAAATGCGGAATCAACAGACTTCCCGTAGACGTTCCTAAATACATATCATATTGCCTTCCTCTCTCCTCAATAAGGTATTGGGCGACACCTCCCGCAAAAGCACCTTTACTTCCGCCTCCTGAAATTACTAGGGCTCTCATTAATTTTGAACAGGTTTTAAACGTTCCAACATTTCTTTAGCAAACTTAGACATTCTCCAATTATGGTGTTTTGTAGCTTGTTTTAAATTGTCCTGGCATATATCATTACATCCTTTTAAAGCATCCAAGTACTGAAAAGCTCCCAATCGCACCTCAAAACCAAATCGCGGACTGGTATAGTCTAACAATTCATAATAATAGGTCTCATTATTTTCAGGTTCAAAATTTGGTGAAGAGAGCGCTAAAGCCAGCCATAGCAACCTGATGTTTTTATCAGGAAACCCAACAAGGTCTTTGGTTTGCTTGAAATAAGTAGCTCGATCTTCTGGAAAATTAATCCATAAATGATATAAAGCCGCTTCAATTGTTTTATAAGAGGGATCATTCAATAATGACTCATAGGACTCCTTCAGGTTTTGAGGAATCTTACTCACGCTCTCTGCAATGGCCTGACGCACCTCCCAACCAGAATTAAACAAATCTACAGTCACTTTATCTTGAACCTGAGCTATCACCTTACTTTTAGTCCAATCAGAAACACCTGAATTTAAATAATAGGCACATTTTCCGCTGTTCATTTCGCAATCGGCCATTTCGTACTCTTGGATGTAGGCAGATTTCATTAATAGCTCATAGGCTTGTTCTTGAGGGAATTTAACATTCTCAATCCAAAGCAATTGGAAACCATGAAGGTTCAAACCACTTGCTTGTTCCACTTCAGAAATAAAATCGTTTGTTTCAACCAATCCATAGGCATGTTTATTCAGATAATTTCTAACCGCCTTTTCAAAAGCTTCATCTCCTACCTTATCCTTAAGCGCATGCAGAACCCAAGCTCCATGCTTATAAAAGGTCAAACTACTTGACTTAGGATTTAAAAGAGAGGTTCCTTGACCAGCCCGCTCCTGCTGCATGAGCTCTTGATAATATTCATATAAGCGTTGGAAATAGTAATGCTCGCCAAACACTTCTCTTTCTGCTAGCAACGCATAATAGGTGGCAAAACCTTCTTGCAACCAATGGTGATCCCCATTTTTAGCAGTCACATAGTCTCCAAACCATTGGTGCGCCAATTCATGGGCGTTTACATTGACATAATTCTTATCCACAAAAGAGATGGAATCAATCACAAAAGAATCTGCAAAAATGGTGGCACTGGTATTTTCCATACCTGCATAAAGAAAATCATGCACCGGTATCTGCTTGTAGTTTTGCCATGGATAAGCAAAGCCTATTTCTGATTCTAAAAAATCAAACATAGTCTTTGAAAATCGATAAGTAGGTTCTACACGCATGGAATCTTTTGGGTAATAGTACATTTCTAACGGCTTACCAGATTTAGAGATCTCTTCCTTTTTATCATAGTCTCCAATAACTAAAGCCACTAAATAACTACTCATGGGACGCTCCATATCATAGGTCCAAGTGATTAAACCATTTTTTTCTTTTTTATTCACCAAGTTACCATTAGCTACTACTTCATAGGCTTTATCAAAGGTAACTTGTAAATCAAATTCTATTTTGTCATTGGTATCGTCTAAACTGGGCAACCAATGACTGGTATATTTTCCCTGGCCTTGGGTCCAAATTTGATTGGGGGCCTCATTATCCCAACCTACAAAATAAAGGGCTTTTTTAGGTGATACTTGATATGTAAAACTCAGTTGATATTTCTTGTTTGGAACCAACCTCTCCAAAAGCCAAAATTTGTCACCATCATTATCCCATTTTGCTGTTGATTTATTCAACTTCACATCTTTAAAAATCATTCCAACGGCATCCAAATAAATGGAGTCTACTGGCTTTAAAATTTCAAATTCGTATGTAAGATTCCCCATAACCAGTTTTTCCAAAGTATTAAAGCTTAAGTCTACCAAAACACTTTTAAAGTCCACATTATATGATTGTTGTGAATAAACAAAAAGACTAAAAATCGCAAAGAAAAGGTTAAGATATGGTTTCATAACTTGAAGATAGTAAACCTAAAGTCATTTCCGCAAATTTTAAAGCTTTTAACTTTCACTTAATACATTTATCTTCGTCTCATGTCTAGCAATCTTCAAACACCTATAGATTACTTAAAAGGCGTTGGCCCCAACCGAGCTGAATTGCTCCGTAAGGAATTAGGCATCCACACCTATCAAGATTTAATCAATCTATTCCCAAATAGATATTTGGACCGCACCCAATATTATAAAATTGGTCAATTACAAAGAAACAGCTCCGAAGTACAGGTTATTGGAAAAATCATAGGATTCAAGGAAGTAGCTCAAAAAAGAGGAAAGCGCTTAGTTGCCACTTTCCAAGATGACACAGGGACCATGGAATTGGTTTGGTTTAGAGGGCAAAAATGGATAAGAGATAGCCTTAAAACCAACCAAGCTTACGTCATTTTTGGAAAAACCAACTGGTACAATGGCATTTTCAGTATGCCGCACCCAGATTTGGAACTACTTACAGATCATGAGAAAAGCTTAAAATCTGCAATGCAACCGATTTATCCATCGACTGAAAAGCTTTCCAACAAAGGGATTACAAACAAGGTCATGACAGGAATCATGCAGAACTTATTCTTGGAAACCAACGGGAAATTCCAAGAAACCCTTTCTGAGGATATTTTAAACGATTTAAACTTAATCTCCAAAAAAGAGGCCTTATTCAATATCCATTTTCCAAAAACCCAAGAGCTTTTAGCAAAGGCGCAATTTCGATTAAAATTTGAAGAGTTATTTTACATCCAACTACAACTTATTTTAAAAAACCTCATTCATAAATCAAAAATTAAAGGCTTTACATTTGAAAAAGTAGACACCTATTTCAACACCTTTTTCAAGGAGCATTTACCCTTTAATTTAACGCAAGCCCAGAAGCGAGTCATCAAAGAAATTAGAGCTGATTTAGGGAGCAATGCCCAAATGAACCGACTTCTTCAAGGAGATGTTGGTTCTGGCAAGACCATTGTAGCGTTCATGTCAATGCTCATCGCACTTGACAACAGTTTCCAAGCCTGTTTAATGGCTCCGACTGAAATTTTGTCAGTCCAGCACTTTAACGGATTAAGTGAACTATGTAATTTATTGAATATCAGTATAAAAATACTCACTGGATCAAGTAATACTTTAGAAAGAAGAGAAATACATGAATCTTTGGAAAATGGGCAATTACAGATCTTAATTGGCACCCATGCCCTACTGGAAGACAAGGTGAAATTTAAAAATTTAGGACTGGCCATTATAGATGAACAACACCGATTTGGAGTCGCACAAAGAAGTAAACTTTGGAAAAAAAATCACATTCCTCCACATATTTTAGTGATGACTGCCACCCCAATTCCAAGAACCTTGGCCATGTCCATTTATGGTGATTTAGACATCTCGGTAATTGACGAACTTCCACCGGGAAGGCAACCCATAAAAACCGTTCATCGGTATGACAACAATCGGTTAAAGGTATTTAAGTTTATTCGGGATGAAATAACCAAAGGCAGACAAATCTATGTAGTTTACCCCTTGATTCAAGAAAGTGAAAAAATGGACTATAAGGATCTCATGGACGGTTATGAAAGTATCGCCCGCGACTTCCCCGCTCCACAATACCAAATCTCTATTGTTCACGGTCAAATGAAACCTGCCGATAAAGATTATGAAATGCAGCGATTCGCAAAAGGAGAAACACAAATTATGGTCGCTACTACTGTTATTGAGGTTGGCGTCAATGTGCCCAATGCGACTGTTATGGTTATTGAAAGTGCCGAACGTTTTGGTCTGTCGCAATTACACCAATTACGGGGACGCGTGGGTAGAGGTGGCGAACAGAGTTATTGCATTCTTATGACCTCACATAAATTATCGAATGAAAGCAAAATAAGATTGGAAACCATGACCAAAACAAATGATGGCTTTGAAATCGCCGAGGTGGATTTAAAATTGCGAGGACCAGGCGACATCATGGGAACCCAACAAAGCGGCGTTTTAAACCTGAAAATAGCCAATATTGTCAAAGATAAAGACATATTACAATCGGCGCGCTATTACGCTAAAAAGGTGCTTAAAGACGATCCCGCACTCTCACAAATAAAAAATACCAATATTTTAAGAACCTACCAGCAACTTAGTAAGTTTAAAAACATTTGGAACTATATTAGTTAAGCAAAACAATTACCTTTGAAGCACAATACTCTTACCATGTCCATGAAACACCTTTCTGCTGCATTACTTATATTTTTTGGTGCATTTATTATAAGCTGCAAATCCGATACAAAATCGGAGAAACATACCGAAGCCATAACCGAAAAGACGATTGAAAAACAAGCTGTTTTAGAACTTGAAATAGCTGCCAATTTGGGAGAAGGTGCCTTTTGGAACTATAAAAGCAATGAACTTTACTGGATAGACATAGAGGATAAAAAATTGCACATCTACAATCCTAAGACAAAAGAGGACAGAGTATTTAATACACCTTCCAGAATTGGGACCGTGGTTCCGAAAAACGCCGAGGAAGCCGTTATAGCACTTGAAGATGGCATCTATATCATCAATACACAAACAGGAGACCTAAAACTTCTTTCAGACATCGAACACGATCTTACTCAAAATCGCTTTAACGATGGAAAATGTGACCCTTCCGGACGTTTTTGGGTAGGCTCACTTAATTTGAAAGAAGAAGCAGCATCAGCTAACTTATATATGATAGACACCACAGGACAGACCACTTTAAAAATTGACAGTGTCACCATCTCTAACGGCATTGTTTGGACAAAAGACAGAAAGACCATGTATTACATTGATACCCCAACAGGAAAAATTATGGGGTATGATTACGACGACAAAACAGGTGATATTACTAACGGACGTGTAGCAGTAACTGTAAGCGACACTATTGGCTACCCTGATGGGATGACTATAGATGAAAATGATAACCTTTGGGTAGGCTTATGGAACGGACATGCCGTTGGCCATTTTGATCCCAAATCTGGAAAATTACTGGATAAAATCCAGGTACCTGTTCAAAATGTGACTTCCTGTGCTTTTGGAGGTGAAAATCTTGACACACTTTACATCACAACCGCCAGTAGAGGCATCAGTGAAGAAGATAAAAAACAATATCCTTTATCAGGTTCTGTATTTAAAGCTGTTCCAGGTGTTAAAGGCGTTAAGGGATCATTCTTTGGTAATCAATACGACTAAACGCGCTCTATTTTAGCTCCGATAGCTCTTAAACGCTCGTCAATATTTTCATATCCACGATCAATTTGCTCGATGTTATGAATCGTGGAAGTACCCTTGGCTGATAAAGCCGCAATAAGCAACGAAACACCCGCTCTAATATCAGGAGAGGTCATAGTAGTCGCCTTCAAGGTCGACTTAAAGTCATGCCCTATAACTGTAGCTCTATGTGGGTCACAAAGAATAATTTTAGCTCCCATATCAATAAGTTTATCCACAAAGAACAAGCGACTTTCAAACATTTTTTGATGAACTAAAACACTACCTCTCGCTTGAGTTGCCACTACCAAAATAATACTCAATAAATCCGGAGTAAATCCTGGCCAAGGTGCATCGGCAATAGTAAGAATAGAGCCATCTATAAAACTTTGAATTTCATAGCCATCGGTATGAGCCGGAATATGGATGTCTTCTCCTTGTTTTTCAACTGTTATACCTAATTTTCTAAACACATTTGGAATTAAACCCAAATCATCCCAACTCACATTCTTGATAGTGAGTTCGCTTTTAGTCATAGCAGCCAATCCAATCCAACTTCCTATCTCAATCATATCTGGAAGCATTCTATGCTCTGTGCCCCCCAATTGACCTACACCCTCTATAATCAGCAAATTAGAGCCAATTCCAGAAATCTTAGCCCCCATTCTATTAAGCATCTTACAAAGTTGTTGCAAATACGGCTCACAAGCAGCATTATAGATTGTTGTAGTTCCCTCAGCCAAAACAGCAGCCATAACAATATTGGCTGTTCCTGTTACAGAAGCTTCATCAAGCAACATGTAGGTTCCTTTCAACTTATCTGCTTCTACCCCATAAAAATGGTCTTCTCTATTATATCGAAAGGAAGCTCCTAATTTGATAAACCCTTCAAAGTGGGTATCCAAGCGACGTCTACCAATTTTATCACCACCTGGCTTTGGGATATAACCTTTTCCAAAGCGAGCCAATAGTGGTCCTACAATCATAATAGAGCCTCTTAAACCTCGTCCGTCTTCTTTAAATTCAGCCGATTCAAGATATTCTAAATTCAAATCATCTGCTTGGAAGGAATAGGTACCGTGTTCTAATTTTTCAATTTTCACTCCCAGTTTACCTAAAAGCGAAATCAACTTATTTACATCTACAATATCAGGAATATTACCTATGGTTACTTTTTCGGGAGTTAATAATACTGCGCATAAAATTTGAAGCGCTTCGTTTTTTGCTCCTTGTGGCTGGATGCTCCCTTTTAATTGGTGGCCTCCCTCAATTATAAATGTTTTCATGAAGTTTTAGTAGCGTTTGCGGTTTCTATTTTTCTTATGTCCTCCTTTTTTGTTACTGGTAAATTTCTTTTTAGCAGTATTTCTCATAAGACTAGAAGAATCTGACAAGTCTTCATCTGCGTTAAAAAGATTAATTTTACCTCCAGAAAGTTCTCTTAAGTGCTCAAAAATCACATCATCTTCAACCGTATCTTTGTTCCAATTCAGGAAACATTTTTTCATATGGTTGGCAATGGTATAAATTAGAGCGTCTTTAAGATCGCCATCTTCCCAGGTACAAGCCACATCTATCATCGTTTTGATATTATTACCATAAAACCGGTACTTGGGATGATTTTGCGGGTAATGCAAAGGGTTTGGGCGCTCTTCCAGGGCTTCCTTAGAAGGTTTGTCATAAGGGGAATCAACATCCAAATCAAAATTGGACATAATAAAAAGTTGATCCCATAATTTATGTTGAAAATCAGGCACATCACGTAAATGGGGCTGTAAATTACCCATAACATCAATGATTGCCTTAGCTACTTTATTTCTTTCTTCCTTGGTTTCTTGTGATTGGGCATATTGAACCATTTTCTGAATATGACGACCATATTCTGGTATGATTAAATGCTCACGTTCCGAATTATATTCTAAATAATCAGTCAAAATGTATTTGTGAAATTATAGTTTACACTGAAGTGTCTTCTTAGTGCAAAATACAAAAATAATATTAAAGGCTAATGACTCCTTCTACTTTTTCCCCAACCTCCTGATATTTTTCAATAACGTGCTCAGGACTATGCATTAACACATTAATGGAGACACTGGTATATTTTCCTGTTTTAGATTCTTTAGTCTCAATGACCGCTCCCATGTTATCAAAAATCACCTCTATCTCTCCAATTTTTTTTAAATCTGAAGGCACAATAAATTTATACAGGTATTCTGCCGGCCAATTAGCAGACTCATATAATTGGGTCTTTAATTTTTCGTAAAACTCTTTTGATTTATCTTTGTCCATAATCTTAAACTTCTCAAGCAAAGGTAAGCTTTCCTTGATATTTTTTATTTAATAATTTATTACGATTTTTACTTCTAAAACCTTGCCAATTTGAAATTGAAGAAAATTGTCATCACTGGAGGACCTGGAACTGGAAAAACTTCTCTAATTAACGAACTGGAAAAAAGAGGCTATCCGTGCTTGGAAGAAGTTTCTAGACAAATCATACTGAATGCAAGAAAAGATGGTGTAGATCAGCTATTCCTAACAGAACCACTTCTTTTTAGTGAAAGGTTGATGGAAGGCAGAAAAAAGCAATTTCAGGAAGCCGAAACGCATGGAGCTCCAGTAGTATTCATCGACCGTGGCATTCCCGACGTTTTGGCATATATGGATTATGCCAAAGAGACCTATCCCAGTCATTTTATTCAGGCATGTGAAATAATGCAATATGATAAGGTATTTGTTTTGGCGCCATGGGAATCCATTTATCTAAGCGACAACGAGCGTTATGAAAGTTTTGAGCAAGCAGTGGAAATACACGATTATTTAGAAGCTACCTATCAGCGGTTTGGTTACGATTTAGAAAATATTCCTTTTGATACCATTGAGAAAAGAGCAGATTACCTCATTTCACTATTAATGTAATCATGAGATTGCAGGCTATTGACATATTAGAACAATATTGGAATTACACATCCTTTAAACCTCTTCAAAAAGAAATCATTGATGCCGTTTTGGAACATGAAGATGTGTTTGGACTACTGCCTACCGGCGGTGGAAAATCTCTCTGTTTTCAAGTTCCAGCAATGATCCAAGATGGCATTTGCATTGTTGTTTCCCCTCTCATTGCTCTTATGAAAGACCAAGTTAGAGCCCTGAACCAAAAAGGAATCAAAGCGCTATGCTTGAGCAGTGGGATCTCCTATAGTGATTTGGATGCCCTCTTAGACAATTGCATTTATGGAAATTATAAATTCCTCTATCTCTCACCTGAAAGATTACAACAGGAATTGGTACAGGACCGCATCAAGCAGATGCCGGTCAACCTTATAGCTGTCGATGAAGCGCACTGTATTTCTCAATGGGGAAACGACTTTAGGCCAGCTTATAAAAATATTCAAGTTTTAAGACAACTTATCCCACATGTTAACTGTATCGCATTAACAGCTTCGGCTAATGAAGAAGTGGTGGAAGACGTTATTTCTGAATTGGATTTGTTTCAACCAAAAATTTTCAAACAGTCCTTTGAAAGAACAAATTTGGCCTACATGGCCTATAATGTGGAGGATAAGAACTATATGTTGGAATCCATTTTAAAAAAATACTCAGCTTCATCCATAGTTTACGTCAGAAACCGGAAATCAACTATTGAAATTTCAAACCAACTAAATAGCAAAGGCATCTCCGCAACCTTTTATCATGGCGGACTACCGACTAAAGAAAAAGACCAGCGTCAAAACGACTGGATGACCAATCAAAAACAGGTGATGGTGGCTACCAATGCCTTTGGTATGGGAATAGACAAACCCGATGTCAAAACAGTGATTCACATGAACCTTCCAGAAAGTCTGGAAACCTATTTTCAAGAGGCAGGAAGAGCTGGAAGAAATGGAGAAAAAGCATTTGCTGTTGTTTTAAAAAACAACAACGACATCCCTTTATTAAAGAAGCAATTCTTAAGTACGCTACCTACTGTTGATGACATTAAGCTTATTTATAGAAAACTCAATAACTACTTCCAAATCCCCTATGGTGAAGGAGAACAAAGCACATTTGAATTGAATTTCAACCAATTCTGCCACACCTACCAACTCAATGGTATTTTAGCATACAATGCCCTACAGCTTTTGGATAGAACGAGCATCATAAGTTTATCAAGAGAGTTCAGTAATAAAACCAAGATACAGTTTCTTGTGAGCAACGAAGTTCTTTTTCCATACATGGATCGACACCCCGATTTGGGAATTCCTGTAAAAACCATTTTAAGGACTTATGGTGGTATTTTTGAACAAGAAACCAAAATCAACACTTTAAAACTGGCAGAAAAAGCATCTATTGGTGAGAATAGATTTATTGAAATTTTGAAAAAACTGGAAGTTGATGGTATTATTTCACTTCAACTTAAATCAACAGACATACAAGTTACTTTTATTCAACCAAGGGAAGACGACAAGACTATTAACCGCATCATACCTATCATTCAACAACAAAATGACCTAAAGAATAAGCAAGTGAATGATATGATTTCATACATCGAAAATGATGAACTTTGCAAAAGCATACAATTGCTATCCTATTTTGGTGAAGAGAACCTAAATGCTTGTGGCATTTGTTCGGTATGTATCAAAAAGAGTTCTAAGCCTCCCATTTCTTTAGAGGAAGTCAACGAGGCTATATTAGCTTATTTGGGAAAAAAAGAGGCCAATTCAAGAGAATTACTATTAAAAATTCCTTTTCAGGAGAAAGAACTTAAACAGTCCTTGAAAGCTCTTTTGGAACAAGGACTAATTACCATTACAATTAAAAACACCTATAAATTAAATCAATGAAAAGAGATTTGAAAATCGTCTTCATGGGAACTCCAGATTTTGCTGTTGCCACTTTAAAAAGTTTGATAGAGCACCAATATAATGTGGTAGGAGTTATTACTGCTCCCGACAAACCAGCAGGAAGAGGAAGAAAAATTCAAGAAAGTGCAGTAAAGACCTATGCAGCCAGTCAAGGCCTTCACATTATGCAACCTACCAATCTTAAAAGCGAAGCATTTTTGGAAGAATTGAAGAGCCTTAATGCCAATCTCCAGATCGTTGTTGCCTTTAGGATGCTACCAGAAGTAGTTTGGAAGATGCCAGAATATGGAACCTTCAATTTACACGCCTCCCTACTCCCTAATTATAGAGGAGCAGCTCCTATTAATTGGGCTATCATTAATGGAGAAACAAAAACAGGAGTCTCCACTTTCTTTATTGATGAAAAAATTGATACAGGTGAAGTCATCCTGCAAAAAGAAGTTGAGATAAACAAAACTATGAATGCAGGAGATTTGCATGACCAATTGATGGACGTAGGGAGCGGTTTGGTTATTGAAACTATAAAGCTTATTGAATTAGGCCCTGTAAGCACCAAACCACAACCAGAAGGATTACCAACAAAAACTGCCTATAAGTTAAACAGGGAAAATTGCAAGATTAATTGGCATAATTCCCTAGATCAAATTTATAACCACATAAGAGGCCTTAGCCCTTACCCAGCAGCATGGACATCTATTGAAAATGGAGAAGAGCTTTTGGAAGCCAAGATCTACAAGTCAGAAAAAATTGAGGAGAACCACCAATATCCTATCGGAACAATCCTTTCCACCAAGAAAGAATTAAAAGTAGCTGTTAGAGAAGGTTATATAAATATTTTGGATATCAAGCTTCCAGGAAAGAAAAAAATGGATATCAAATCATTGTTAAACGGTTATTCCTTTTCTGAAAATTCAAAAGCGCTCTAATCCCTTGATTTTATTGATATCGCAAAAAACACTATAAAAAACACGCCCTTTATTAACAAATGGGTGAAGTTATTAACAATAACACGCATTTCCCTTGCTATTACTTGCTTAGTAGCAATATCCGTATAAATTTGTATAGGATTTAACTAAAAAAATGTTTAACCAACAATTTATTAATAATTAAATTTAAAATTATGAACAAATCAGATTTAATCGATGCTATGGCAGAACATGCAGGAATTACTAAAGCCGCTGCTAAAAAAGCTTTAGAGTGCATGTTAATTGAAATTGAAGGAGCTTTACAAAAAGGTAACAGAGTTTCTTTAGTTGGTTTTGGTTCTTGGTCAGTTTCTAAAAGATCTGCAAGAGAAGGAAGAAACCCTCAAACAGGAAAAACTATTAAGATCAAAGCTAAAAATGTAGTTAAGTTTAAAGCAGGTGCTGATTTATCTAATGCGATAAACTAAATTACTGAATAGTAAGCGAATAAAAATTTTATTTATATTCTAAAGCCTTCCGTTTCTGGAAGGCTTTTTCTTTGTAAAGTCACAAACAGTGGGGAATTGTTTGATTTATTCAAAAATTTTATTAGCTTTAATATATAATCCTCATCAGTTATGACTACTATCAAACCAAAAAAGGGCTGTTTACTCATCGCAGAACCCACAATAATTGGTGATATTTCCTTCAATCGGTCTATCATTCTTTTGGCTGATCACAACGATGAAGGATCCATCGGTTTTATTTTAAATAAACCCTTGGATTACACCATAAAAGATCTCATCCCTGAAATTAAGGCTGACTTTAAAATTTATAATGGTGGACCTGTAGAGCAGGATAACCTTTATTTCATTCATAAAATACCGGACTTAATTCCAAATAGCATAGAGATTTCTATGGGCATCTATTGGGGCGGTGATTTTGATCGAGTAGCAGAACTTATTGCCAATAATGAAATTGAGGAAAATAACATTCGCTTTTTCCTTGGCTATTCAGGTTGGGCATCAGAGCAACTCAACGATGAACTTAAATCAAATTCTTGGGTAGTCACAGAAAACATCTATGAAAATTCCATTATTGAAAAAGACTATGAATCTTTTTGGAAGGAAAAAATGCTGGAGTTTGGGGACGACTACAGTATATGGTCGAATGCTCCTGAAAACCCAAGTTTCAATTAAGACAACCTAACTTTCACATTTACTTTTTGTAGAATCTCTTTAGCGAATTCAACTGAGAAATTCTTTTTTCTATATTTAGTAACTGGCTGAATTCCCGTTATAACGTTTGTAATAAACAATTCATCTGCTTTTTGCAACTCAAAAGGCGAAATGGATTCTTCCTTAATCTCCCAATCTGGCATTAATTCAATAATTTCCATTATCTGCTTCCTCATAATCCCTTTTAAACATCCGTCCTGCAGCGGCGGTGTTTTTACTGTCTTCCCTTTGACTAAAAAAACATTTCCATTTAATGCTTCTATCACTTGCTTTTCTGTATTGAGGAGCAGACAATTCTGGAGGTCATTTTCTTGAGCATAGATACTACCCACTACGTTAAGTGCCCTATTGTTGGTCTTCAAAGTTGAAAACAAGCCAGGCGCCACATAAAAATCTTTAAATAAATCCACCTGATAGTTAGACTCATTTAGAAGGTAAAAATCAGATTCCAAACCCTTTACAGAAATTAGATAACTCACTCGGTTTGAATTGGGAGTATAAAGTCCTCCTTCTACTCTATTAACGGCTAATTTTATTCTTACCGACTTTTTTTCAAGATTATTGGCCTGAATCGTTTTCACAATCTCGTCCTGCAAAAATTCCATGGTAAATTCCATAGGAATATCCATTCTTAAAATCCGCATAGAGGCCATCAAGCGAAAATAATGGTCTTCCCAAAAAAACAGTTTTCCAGAAACATATTTCATGGTTTCAAAAACCATATCACCATAATTATAACCTCTATTTTCTGCTGATATGAGTTGTTCTGTAGAAGTAAGTGTGCCGTTAAAATTAATCATAAAAAAATCCCGAATAAATTCGGGACAAATATACGGGTTATGATTTTAAAATCTAGGCTGAACCAAGAACGTGTTTCAAATCTGAAATTTGATTGTCCCAAAGCATTTTAGCTTCTTCAACTTCATCCTCATCAGCAAAATCTGTTACAATCAAGCTTACATCTTTAGTGATCTCATCTACCTGAATCTTCATTTCGAAATATGCTGCAGTATCTTCCTCATAAGACCATCTAAACTTAATTCTTTCACCGCTTTTCTTACTGACCAATTTTGCTTGCTCCTCAGTACCGTCCCAAATAAATTTAAATATTTCTCCTCTTGAATTCACATTTTCTGCAAACCATTCTGATAATCCTGAGGGTGTTGATATATATTGATACAGTAACTGTGGTGAGGCATGAATGGGGAACTCCATTTCAAATTTTACTTTTTCGTCCATTTTAAATATTGATTATTATTCGCTCAATATATACATTAATTGATAAGTTTGCCAAAAAAAATTAAAATATTTTAAACGAATAATCTTTGCTGAATTCTAATTTGTTTTTATCTTTGCAGCCGTTAAAATGGCGAGGTAGCTCAGTTGGTTAGAGCGTTGGATTCATAACCCAGAGGTCCCGAGTTCAAATCTCGGTCTCGCTACAAAATCGTAACACACACCCTTCTAGCGGTTTAGTTCACCTAAACCGCTTTTTTATGCCTAGTTTTAACGATTTCATTACCTTTGAGAACAGACATGAACACGTTTTGGAACACGATCCGGAACACGTTTTGGAACACTATTTTGATTTTAACCTACAACAGAAATTGACTAAAAGACTGCCCTACTCCCCACCAAAAATCTATGATGCCAAGGGAGACCTGTCCAAAAGATGGTATGTGTATTTCTCATACAGGAATCCCAAGGACGGGAAATTGACCCGAATGAAAAACATCTATGGAAATGTAAACCAGTATAAAACCAAAAGGGACCGACTGGCACTTTTGAGCAAATACAGCAGCAGGTTACTTAGGTTATTGGAAATGGGCTTCAATCCCTATCAGGATAATCTGGAGAGATTCCTGGCCAACAAAAAAAGTAAAGCTGCCCAAGACCAAAAAGGTCAGGTTGTTATTCAAGAAAAACCAAGTCTTCAAAACATTCCTTTCCAAACCACGGTACAAACCAGTGGCGGATCCAATCAAGGTGATTCTGTAAAAGAAGAGGAAAAAAAGGATATCCCAAAAGACATGCTAATTAAAAATGCTTTTAAGGATGCATTGGAAAGAAAGACTCCTGGAGTAAAACAATCCACCATTCAAGGATACACCTATTCGGTCAATTCGTTTCTGGATTTTTTGAAAAAGAAGTTTCCCAAACTGAAAAGCATTGACCAAATCGATAAAAAAGTAGCCCAGTCCTTTATGACCGAAAGGAAAAAAAGTGTCAGTGCAAAGACCTACAACAATACCAGAATCAATTTAAGTGCCGTTATGCAGGACATGGTTGACCATGATCTTTTGGATACCCACCCTTTTGAAAAAATAAAAAACCTCAAAACCCAGCCCCTTCGCCATAAGACCTATAAGCCAGAAGAAGTCAAGAAAATCTTCGATTACTTGAAAGATTCTGACCCCATTCTTTTACTATATGTCCAGTTTATCGCATATGGTATTTTTAGGCCATTGGAGGTCAATAGGCTCAAGATTGGAGATATTGATTTGGTCAACAAACAGGTAGAGCTAAAGACAAAAACCAGAAAACGCATCATCAAACGGCTACCAAGAATACTGTTGGATGTTCTCCCAGATCTATCCCATATGGATCCCAATAACTATCTTTTTACCCCTACCGAAATTGGAGGTGTTTGGGATGCCAGTGAGAATAACAGAAGGGATCACTTTTCGAAGCGTTACAAATTTGTTGTCAAGGATAAGTTTAAAATGCACAAGGATTATACGTTGTATAGCTTTAGACATACCTTCATTTCTTTTATTTATGCCGAACTGAGAAAACAACACTCCCAATTTGCAGCCAAATCCCTTTTGATGGAAATTACAGGCCACCAAACCTTGACGGCACTTGACAAATACCTAAGGGACCACAGCATTGAAATAGCAGAAGACCACTCACATTATTTGGACAATTCGATTTATGGAGAATTATAAAATCCTGGAAAAGCTACTTCTTAATTTAAGGGTAAGCTACATTTTTTATATCCCTAAAGACCTTCTTCCAGAGGAAGAACTTGAAAAGCTACATCCAGATTTGGTCAAGGATATTTTTGACCAGATCATTGGTCTGGACAAAAAAGGAACTCCCAACCCAAATTATAAGGTTTGTATCCTAGACATCATGGACAAAGGAAGCCTATTAAAACAAAATACTATGGCTCTTTTGGAGGCCAAGGTAAAAATGGATGAAGCTTCGCTAAATTATATTTTGGAAGAGTACAAAAAGCATATTGATGGACACCTACACATCAGCAATTGGTTAAATACCCATTTGCAAAAGTATTTTCCGAAAGAATATCCAGAAGTCCATTCTTTGTTCCAACACCATAATAATTCTTTTATTGATCATTCAAAGGAATTGGTTACCCTGTTCAATTTAGAGATTAGTACACCTCTAAAAAATGATCCGGTTAAGGAATTTAAAAACTTGTTTTTAAATGAGAAATCTGCAGAAAATGTAGTTAATCAATCCACGATTTCAACTGTTGAAAAATGGCTCATCAAACCTGTAAAAGAAATAACTGATGATGAAATAGATCACATGTTGTTGAACCAAGTCTTTGGTATAGACCCTAAACATTTTAAATTGTAAGCAACAAACAACATTGAATTATACGTAAAACAAACGTTTATTTGACGCGTAATGAGCCAAGAAACCAAATATTATACCTGTAAATACTGTTTTGAATCATTTATACCCAAACGTAGAAGGGTACAAAAATACTGCAGCAACACTTGTAGAAACAAGGCGCACCATGCCAAGAAAACAGCTACAACAACTAGGGAAACCTTGCCAGAAAAATTGGAAAACCAATTGGCAGTTCCAACTCCAATCAAACAAACTGTTAATGCCGCTGATATTACAAATGCGGCAATTGGTACATTGGCAGTAAATACATTGGTCAATGCCTTTACCAAAAATGAAAATAAACCTGCAACCAAAAAGGACTTGGTTGAAATCTTAAATGCTCTAAAAGGCAGGTACCATATAATTAAAAACTTAGCACCACTCTCTGATGGCAAAAAACCGTATTATGATATTGTAAAGCAAGAATTGGTTTATTTGTTTCCTTTTCAAACAACAAATTTTTGAAATCTTTTTGTGATGTTCTATATAAGAAACATTCTATTTTAGGGTATCATTTAACTTTACACCTTGCCAATAATTTATTACTGTAGCTATTTAGTTCCTATGCACTATGAATAGTTGAATTATGCTATTTTTACGTTTAAAGAATATTTGATGGTCTTAATAAAATTGAAAACAACAATATTTACTTTATTCCTAGCAGTTTGTTCTCTTTCATTGTATGGTCAAGACCAAACTCATGATTTAATAGTCAAAGGAGTAGATTCCATGATGATTGGTAATTATACGGCCTCCCTTGAGCTTTTAACAGAGGCGCGTGCTATTGCCGAAGAAGAAGAGGATTATAAAAATTTATTTGTGTCTATAAATAATATTGGTCTCAACTACCATAAATTACTGGACACCGATGAAGCTCTCAAGTACTATTTGGAAGCCTATACTTTAGCGATCAAGGAACTGGATGATTCCTATGAAATGACTTCCTTAAACAATATAGCCATTCTTTACTCTCAAGAAAAGAATCTAGACAAAGCCATAGAATATTTCAAAAAGGCCTATGAGCTTTCCGCAAAAGAAAAGGATCCATTGAAAAGGGGAATTTACGCCATTAATTTGGCTCAAGTTTTTTCTGATAAAGAAGAATTTCTTGAAGCCCTACCTTATTTAAAGACAGCCATTGATTTATTAAAATCTGAACCCGATTATCTTTTGGAAGCGCAAGCTGCTATGGCCATTCTTGAAAAGGACCTGGGAAATATTGAAATGGCCAAAGTAAAGATTGAACACCTTTTGCCCCAACTAAAAGAAAAGCGGCACGCCGAAAACAAGGTGGCTCTTATGCTTACGCTTTCTAAAATAGAAAGTAATCAAGGCCATATTACTAAAGCTCTTGATCTATGTACAAATGCCCTTTTACAGGCACCAATCAATATTAATACACGATACGAAATTTTCTCTAATATCAACGAGATTAATCGGAAATCAGAAAATTATAAGAAGGCTCTTGTTGCAATGGATAGCATGAGCCGTTTAAGACAGGTTATTTATGATTTAAGGAGCGGACAGCAATATCAAGCCAATAAAGTGAAGTTTGACGTTCTGAATTATGAGAGTCAATTAACCAAAGAGCGACAACAAAACCAATCCCAAAGAAGGCTAATTATTGTTATTCTTTCTGGGGCTTTAATCATTATTTTCTTGTTGATTTGGGCATTGAGATTGGCACGCATTCGCAATAAACAACGTAAAGATCTTTTACATAGACAAGAGAAAATACTCAATTTGGAATTGGAAAATGAGAAAGCCAACAATTTGTTATTGGAAAAGCAATTGGAAGAAAACAAAACAAGATTATTATTGGAGCAAGAACAGCACAAACACGAAATCGCTTCCAAAAACCGAAAACTATCTGCAAGAGCCTTGTTTTTGACAGAACGTAACAAATTGGTAGAATCCATCATCCAAGACTTGGAGCAGTCAGATAAAATAAAGCCCGTAAAAGAAACCAAAGGACATATTAAGCGTTTAAAAGCGTTGCTAAAAGAAGATGAAGAATGGGGAGATTTTGCCAAGTATTTTGATGAAGTTAATCACGGACTTTTAAAACGATTGAAGAACAAGCATGAAAATTTAAATGCCAACGATATGCGCTTTATTTCGTATTTATACATGAACCTATCCATGAAAGAGATCGCTTCCATTATGAATATTACCCCAGATGCCTGTCGAAAAAGAAAGGAACGAATCTCAAAAAAAATGGAGCTTTCAGATAAGGAAGATCTGTATTCCTACATTTCTCAATTATAAAGACCATCACATTTTTTATGTGATATGTCACGTTTTGTCCGTCTTAAAATTTGAGTTCAAACTGTTGATTTCACGATTTTTGTGAAAAACAGTTTAGAATATGAAAGACAATTACAAAAAGAAAAAAATGGGCTTATTTATTGCTACATTTTTTTTACTCGCCCCTTTATTTATTCAATCTCAAGTATCGTTTTTAGCATCCAATGAATATGGCAGAATTTTCGATTTAGTATATGATCAAAACATAGAAAATCGTTTGTACGCATCCAGTATGGGAAACCACATCATGGTATCTGAAGACAATGGTGCCACTTGGGATGTTCTTTATTCCCTCCCATCAGGAACCGTTAATGAACTTAGAATGTTGAATGATACACATTTAAGTTTTTACTTAAGCAATTCCAATTATGAAGCGGAAAATACTATTTATCTTTTGGAATTGGCAACCCAAAACTTAACAGCAATAAATAGGCCTGAGAACAACGTCGCAGATTATAGATGGGTAGCTGAATACAATATTTATGAAGCCGATACGGATATTATGCTATATAATGAAGGATATCGTATTGGATTGGAATCATTTGATCGTGTTCACTATTCTACTGATGGTGGTGAAAACTGGACTTTAGTTTATGACGAGGCAGACTTCAATTATATCGCGGTAAACAAAGTTCTTATTAATTACAATAATCCTAATCAATTGTTTATCACCAGAAATAATGGCTCTAATGGTGTGAATGGAGGATTTTTAGTGAGTGATGACGCTGGAAGTAACTGGACTGAATATTATGAAAACATCCACTTAGTTGGTGTGGCTGTAGATCCTTTTAATTCTGACCATTGGATTATCGGCTCTGATCCAGGTTGGGGGGTTGATGAAGCAGTTTATCAAACTTTAGATGGAGGTGCTAACTGGAGCCAACTTGATATACCATTTGATGATTATTGGGACACAGGTGTCAATGAGATTATATTCCACCCATCCAATCAAGACGAAATATTTATACTTGGTGTTAACGAAATTATTATAAGTTATGATGGAGGAGTTACTTGGACTAGTTATGTTTATGACTCCTTAGATACAAACAATTACTATTTTGGTTTGTCGGCAACTTTCAATCCTTTTATCGATGATGAGATGTTCTTTACTTCCAATTGGTATCCACATAAATCAACTGATGGAGGCTTAACTTTAGAACGTACCTATACACCATATTCATGGGTCAATTCAGTGGCTGTTTCTGAAAATGAGGGAGGTCAAGATCCTTATTTGTACTATAGCCTCCAAGAAGGCTTGGTTACAAAAAACCTCAATGATGGTTCTGAAACTAGTTATGGAGTACAAGGGTTGGATTATGTGTCTGGATCTTCTTCTCCCATGTATATTGTAGATACAGGTCAATATGGAAGAATATTTTCATCTGCAGAAAATTTTAACGGAAGGTTTTTAGGCATAAGCACAGACCATGGTCAAACTTTCCAAACATTTTACACTGGTTTTTGGGATCCAGTATTGCATATGCAACCAGATCCTGTTAATACCAATGAAGTATGGGTTTCATTTGATGTGTTTTCAGGAGGAAGTACAAAAATTATTGATGTAACAGGGTCTGATCCTTGGAGCCCAACAATTATTGATATAGCGGTTCCTTCAGAAGGGAGGCATTATTCTACTTGGGTGAACCCTGCAAACAATCAAGAGGTACTGGCTGGTATTGGCGGCGAGGTGTGGTCGTCATCAGATCGCGGAACTACATGGAGTAACGCTAGTAACGGATTAACTTTAGATTCAAACGGGGAATTTGTCTTTCAAATTATAAATAATCCAAATGTCAGTGCCGAATTTGTATTAGCAACCTCTAATGGTGTCTGGAAATCAACAGATGGTTACCAGACTTGGAATCAAGTTTTAGCCACTAACAACGTTCAAAAAGTGGTTTATGATCCGAATAATTCCGAAGTTTTGGTAGCTGCTGTTACAGCTTCTCAATATAGCAGTTCAGCCATCCATTTCTCAACAGATAATGGTGCAACATGGACTATGGTACCAACATCAGAATTATTAAACACCAATTCATCAAGTATTGCTTTTGACTTCTTGGAAGATGGTTCTGGATTTACTGCCTATTTAGCTACTATAGATTTAGGAGTGATTTCATATGATGTAGCATATGAAACATTAAGTATTGAAGATCCTATCATGGATGCTGTTGAAGTATTAATGTACCCTAATCCTGTAAGCGATGTCATGAACATTTCATTTGAGAAAGGTAGACAGGTTGAATCTGTAGTGATATATAATATGTTGGGGGAAGTTGTTTTGAACAATACCAAATCAAATAAAGTAAATGTATCAGAATTAGCCAATGGTATATATTTAATAAAAATTTCTGACAATAAAGGAGGAAATATTATCAATAGATTTATTAAGAAATAATCTGAAGAGTAACTAACCAACCTTTTGATTATTAGCTTGGAGCCTGATGGATTGTCAGGCTCCTTTTTTTTTGTAAAAACTTCAGTATAATTGTTGTACCTTTAATAGTAGAAATTATATCCAAACTCCCTAGTTTTTATATATAAAATTTGAAATCCTTGTTCTTTAAATTTTCATATAAATGGACAATATTAATACCCTTAATTTTTTGTCTTTCTTCACACGCACAAGACTTCAAAGGCATTCATTCTAGTAATTATTTCCCATTACAAAACATTTACAACCAACCTGCTGATCTCGTTAGAAATGAAAGAAGATGGCAGGTCAATATTCTTTCTGCAGATCTCCAGTTTACTCATAATATGACCTTAGGTGAAGAAAATTACTTTAATTCTATCATAAAATCGACCAAATGGGATAATCTTGACTTGTTTCTTAATACTGAAAATTTGGAGTTGGTTGTTTTAGGTTCTGTGATGCTTCCTTCTGTTTCCTATAAAATAAATGCAAAACATGCCCTTGCATTCTCTATTAAATTACCGGCTCATGGGTTATATAAAACTTCTAATAATGATCTTGTGCATTTATTTCAAGGAATATCGAACCCCGAAGGTTTAAATGACCTTCAAGGAGAATATTTCAAAGGTATTGTAAATCAGTGGACAGAATTTTCATTGAGCTGGTCTGGGTTAATTTGGAAAAATAAGGAACATCAAATAACAGGCGGCTTTAATTTAAACTATTTGGTAGGTGGAGGTGCTGGCTATTTTGATCTCGACGGCATCGATGTTTCTTACGATCCCGATCAAATTGATTACTTTGATATGGAGGTTACTTATGCCATTAATAAAAACTTGGGAGAAGTAATAAATACTGGAAACATTGACTTATTTGGAGATAAAGGTTTTGGGGTGGATTTGGGTGTTTCATACTCCTACAGCCCAAGTCATAAACCAGATATTCCTTATCTTTTCAAATTGGGATTGGTTGCAAAAAACCTAGGATCACTGAAGTATTCCTCAGATATCGAAAGTGGTACATTTCATATTTCAGTTCAAGAAATTTCTTATGACACTTTTGAAAATATTAACTCGATTCAGGAATTAATAGACACACTTAAAGGTGTTGTAGAATTTAGTGAAACAAGTAATAATTCGTTTAAATTGGACCTTCCTTCCTCTTATGCACTAACGAGTGATTATTGTTTTAGACCAAACTGGTATTTAGCTACCTATTTAGGGTACCAACCCAGTTTCTACAGGAATATAAAAAATATTTCCAACAACAATCAATGGAGTTTTGGTCTTACACCTCGATTTGAAAATAAGGCATGGGGTGTCTACTTACCTTTCTTTCATAAGCCTGACAAAAACCGTCTGGGATTGGCTTTAAGGTACAAATTCTTTTTCGTTGGATCCAGCACCCTAATAGGAAATGCATTTACCAAGGAACAAGAAAATGCAACCTTATATTTTGGTTTCAATGTTCCGCTAGGAAAGAAGCTTAAACTGTAGTCAGTTAATTATCAAACTACTTATCAAGGATTATTCCTACCTACACTAAATAAATCTCATAAAGTTTGTAGCAAATAACATTGAAGTTTAATAATTCCAATTCACCTTCTCTGGTTTCTATCTTAAAAACGAAGCCATCAGTGATAAAAATAAAATTATTCTTTCTTTTAATATGCTACAAATCACCTTCTTACTCTTCCACCTGCTGGTCTAGCTACAGGTCTACTAGGTCTTGGAGCTGGCCTTGTCATAGGTCTACTAGGTCTTGTTTGAGGCCTAGTTGTTGGAACACTTGGCCTGGTTGAGGGCCTCGTAGAAGGCATATTAGGTCTCGTTGTTGGCCTAGTAGTTGGTCTCGTTGATGGTGTTGTTGGTCGGGTATTAGGTCTGGTCGTAGGCCTAGTATTCGGTCTGGTTGTTGGTCTTGTTGAAGGTCTATTCGGTCTCACATTTGGCCGAGTGACTGGTCTAGCATACCTATTAACCCCTCTTCTACCGCCATGATATATGGGACGACTCGGTCTTGGGCGATAGCCTGGTCTATAATAAGGAGGTCTGTAAAAAGGAGGTCCCCAATAATTCCATCTTCCCCAATAACCATAGCCCCACCAAGCAAATGGAGAACCAAAATGAAATCCAAAAGACCATCCATACCACGGGTTGTAGCGCACAGAGAAACCATAAGTAAAAGGATACCTATAATAAAACCCATTATACCAAGGGTTGTAATAATAACCTGTACCATAAAAAATAGTATTGTGATAAACGTATGACCCGTAATAGCCTGGTGTATAACCAACATAAACTACTGATGGAGTCGTTTCATAGATATAAACATATTTGGTGTTGTATTTTGGATTCTCTGGAGGTATTTGAGATACTTCAGAAGGCCTGTCATTAGAAACTTTCCAAGGACCATTAGGACTGGAACTCTCAAACCAAATGGCATTATCACACAGATAATAGGTATTTTTATCCTTAAACACATCACTTTGGGTGTTGACAGCATACTCTAATTGAAGCCCTTCTATTTTCTCAAAGGCAGGCTCTCCATCATAGTTTACTTTTGAGGCTTGGGTAGTTCGATCTACTGCTGCTGTTTGCGGAATTTGGTTATCATATAAAGCCTCTTTTGCTTCTTTGGTTCCAGCTACACTTGGTAAAACATGACCTTTTTTTGACTCGCTACCAATTTTTTTAAAGTCTTCTGGTAAGGCATCAGCTTCTACAAAATTCCATGGACCTTCCACACTTTTAGAGGTAAACCATCTTCCAGAAAGTAGAATGTAATAACTCTGCTGGTTGATGTTCATAAACAAATCGTCCTGAGAGTTTTCCACATAGAGCAAGCTCGTGTTTTGTAAAGGGGCATAAGAAGGTTCCCCATCGGTGACAATTAATTCACTGGGTTCGGTGGTCACAATAATTTTTGGCGGGACTCCTTGGTAGTCTTCCTCTTCCTCATCATCTGTATCTGACTCAGCTTTTTTGGCCAATTTCCTAATCTTGGATGGTGCCTTTTTTATGGTGTTCCACGGACCTAGGGCCGCCTTAGCTTCATACCAAAAGTCACCTCCTTTTAAATAATAGAGACCACTTTGGGTGTCATGCGCAATAAAGGCTGACGAATTTAAAATAACCTCAGTTTCCTTTTCAGCTGCCTTAAATTTAGGTTCACCATCAATACTAATCAATACAGATGGTACTGACGAAAACAAAATTTTGGGTGGAGACGTATTTAGATCAGCATCATAAGCACTGACATTCTCAATCGACTCAATAAGATCATCTAATGAAAATTGTACATCCCACTTGGGCACTTCTTCTTCAATGAGCTTTTTGAAACTATTTTTACTTTCTTCTGAAACCTCTTCTGGAAATCTTACTTCATTAACCTTTACAGATACCAAACTTGCTATTCTGGTATTGCGGTCCACATCCAAAAGGGAGGTTGTCCACATCATTCCAAAAGTTGGGGTACCTTCTTCTCCCTTTTTTACTGAAAAAGCTGTATTAGCATCCAATCGTAAGTCTATATAACTGATGTTCTCAGGGTGATAAAGGGTGATGATATAAGATCCAGATTCTATTTCCTTAGGCCATGGAGTACCTGTTTCTTGAGCAACTAATTGCAAAGAACCTAGAAGCAGAAAGACAAACCAATAACTGGTTTTTGTGATGAAATGTTTGTAATATATAATAAAGTATTGAAAATGGTGAGACTTCATATTATGATTTTTTATGAGATGTAGGTTTACTTAGAGAATCTCCTCATAAACCATTTATACCCCCTGTTATAAAAAAACTTGGTATTACCAAGGTAATGGAACCACTGGTGCAATTTGCAGCCTAATTTGATGTTGCGGACCAAAACTGTCTGGAGAGGCCACATAATACCAGTATTGCATACTCAATTTAATGGGCATTTTTCCAAAACGTGTTATCTTATTCACTCCTGTTCCTACGGGAAAAGTAAATTTATTTCCTTTAGCAGCTTTATGGTTGTATGAAAAAGTAGGCTGTCCTGTGATTTGCCAACCCTTACTTAGGTTATAGACATAAAAATATTGACCTGCGGTAATACTGGCTGTTTCTTTCCTGCCTGCAGTACTTGTGTAAAAATCATCAGGAAGTACGGTTGAACTGGTCACATCAGCATCTATACTGTTCAGACTCCAAGCATGATTAAACATGATTCCCAAAACCCCCCAATCAAATATCTGAGCCACCATTAGTTCTGGCCCTAGTAAATTGTAATTTGACCTCAATGCCTTATCTGAGGCGGTCCGGAAGCTCCCAAAAACACCAACAATCCCTATTAACTTAGAGGGAAAAGTTTTTCCAACAGCGACATCGGCACTAATATTTCCGAGATTGACTCCTTTCTGTTCAAATCCATTAGCTTCAAAAGTGGGTTGACTCAAATAAATAGGAACCAAAGGTCTTACAAACAAGTTGACCCCGGGCGAAAGTGGAATAGGTAAACTGGGCTGAAAGTTTAGTAACGAACCCGTTTGTTTGTTTGCATCTGGCAAATCACCGTTATAAAACACCACATCAATAGGAAACGCCATGGTACCCAATGTGGTATTGGGGTTGGATAGTTCCTTTGCAATATCATCATTACTTTTAGGTTCCTCAGAATCCTCTTGCGCCCAAATGGTGTTAGAGACCAAAAGGATCAATATAATTGATACTAAATAATTATTTTTTTTCATCTTTACTTTATTTAATTTAATTTTTTAAAATGCAAATTTGGCCATGGTTTGTAATCTACCTGCTCTACCCAGAGCATCATTGGCTGTTCGCTGTGCTCCCCACATGTATTCAGCTCCTATAGAGAAATTTTTATCAAAATGATAAACGAGATTTACGTGTCCTACTCCGCCTCTTTTTAAAGCATAAGGCGCTCTGGAATTTGGAGCATCTAACCAGCCATACGCATAATTGAAATTGGATTCCAAACCTGGCGCCCATCTGTGCATAAAACCTACTAAAGCCGATTTGGCCAAGATAGGATCCAGTTTTCCTTCGGTATTTAACACCGCATTGGCCTGACTGCCAGCAAAGGCAATAATGTTCTCGCCATAGGCATCACCATAGTTAAAATTAAAGCACACATAGTTGTTTTTGCCAATATATTGCCGGCCTGCCACAATGACTTCCCATTGTAACGTTTGATCAGATGGCCCGGTAGAGCCTCCATCCCATCTTAATTGCGCAAAACTTGCTCCGGTCCATAAAATCCCTGTTTTCCATTTGTAGTCCATTCTTAAAGCCAATAAAGGTAATTGTAAATTGGCTTGACCCTCGAAATCATTCGGATTCTCAATACCTAGGAAACCTTGGTATTCAAGACCTGCAGCGATCATAATTTTATCTGATACTTGTTTTTGATATCTTATTTGAACCGATCGTCCTCCCGCAAGGGCATCACCTGCAGCAAAGTCTATCATGAAAGCCATAGATTGTAGAAAAGAAAGAGTCGTCCAGGTTTGCCCAATGATAAAATCGCCTGCTGTGACATAGGCATGCCTCAATCTAAACTGATTCCCATCAGACCAAAAATCACCTTCTATAAAAAGCTGTAAAGGGATTTTATCTTCAGCAAAACGTCGGATGTCTACATTAATCCGCGTTTCCCTAGCAATGAAATAAAGATACCCTTCATTTCCATAATCGGGTTCTCCTTCTACAGGGATCGTAGACATTAAAAACTGACTTTTATCGGTGGTTCCATCAAAATCATAGAGAGCATCCACCTTTAAATACCCGCCTATTTTCATGCGTAAATCGGTACCAAACATGGGCCATGAACCAGGAAAATCGTTACTGGTAAATTTCTCGGATGCCGTTTTTAGAATATCTTCCTTGAGATCCCTATCTGGGATAACCAAATGGTTTTGTACAGAATCCTTGACCGTTTCTACTTGGGCATACATCCCCATAGGTAACAGAATTGCCACCAAAAACAGAAAAACTTTATAATTCTTTAATGTCATGGTAATTTTATGTTGTGTTCCTAAAAGAACATGATTAATGCTTACAATTTTTTATTCAGCCAGACTATAAATAATCTCTCTGGCCATGACCTCTTCTAGATTGTTTCCATCACCAGTACAGAACCAGGCTACCACCATATCTTGGGATGGTGAAACAAAAAGTCCTTGACCGCCAACACCACTTTTAAAGAAATCGCCATTTGGAAATACCACATCCCACTGGTATCTATTCGCCAAACCCCTTACATCAGGGAAAGATTCCGCGAATTTTTTCCCTGCATAGGCCTTGGCATACATATCGGAATGCGAGGTATCTTGAATCTTTTTAATGATGGCATCAGGGATAATTTGCTCTCCAGCCAGTTTACTTCCACTGGGTGTAAAAGCCATACCAAATCGTGCCATATCTCGTACACTAGTATTCATTCCTAACCAACCCAACGTTTTCCCACTTGGGCTAACTGAAAGATCGGCATCATGTTCCATCCCCAGTTTACTCCAAATACGTTCACTTAATTGTTCGTGCATTGGCATTTTACCAACCTTTTCTACAATCCGGTTAATCACGAAGGTATTGATGGAATTGTATTCAAATGCTTCGTGCCCTGGTTTTACCCGTTTCATCTCGCCCAGAATATCATACCAGTTTTTACTTCTGTCTCCCGGTAAAACAGCCACATCGGATGTTGCGGCCCATCGAAACCAGATTTGTTCAGGATTGGTTCTGGAATCATGTAAAGGTTCGTCATGTTCGGTCCCGTTCAATCCGGTAGCCATATCCAAGGTTTCCTCTACGGTTACGCCATCCCAGTCACTTCCTTTCAGCTCTTCGAGATAAAAGGTAACGGGCTTTGTAACATCCACTTTACCTTCATACTCCAAAAAGGCGAGCATGGTAGCACCTGTAACCTTACTGCACGAGAACCAAATATGCTTATCATCAGGACGCATGGTTTTATAGCGTTCATATACAATTTCGCCTCCTTTTACGGCTACCATGGCATCTATGGGGAAGTTCTCAAAATGAGAATTTACCGTTTCTTTTTTGCTGTCCCTGCCCATAAAACTTATTTCACTAATTTCAGGATGAATGTTATAAGGCAGCTCACTTACTTGTCCACTTCTGAAAAGCGGTGCGGTAATATAAAACTGCGACCAGTGTTGCCAGGCGTATTCGGTTTCAGTACTTGGAAACTGAATTTTTACGGCATTTTCAGGTTGATGGAAATAAGTGCTGATTCGTGCTACTTCATCGAATGAGATATTGGAAGCTATGTCTTCACGATTGGCATAAATGACGCCGGAATCGTCATTTTGTTTTGGCCTTTCTTGTTCCGGCGTTTTGCTTTCAACCTCCTTACAACTATACATGGCCAGAAGCGGCAAGATTAAAATTATTAATATGTGATTTGCTTTTTGCATACTATTTCGTTTTTAATGAAATTATTTTAATACGTTTTTATCAGATATTCATTTATCTGTTTAATCAATCCATATGCAATCCACTTGTTCCACTAAAATCTTCTGGCACTGCGTAAAACTTCTGTGTCCATCCTTCCACGGTTAGTGGTTCAAATTTCCCTTTGTCCTGTACTGCGAAACGAATAGGCTGACCGGCATCGAAACGTTTTATGGGTTCTGAATCTCTCATCACGATGATACCGTTCACAATCACGTGTGGTATACCTGTGGACGGAAGCGTGCCTTTCGCGTAAGTGGCATGATCCGTGACGGTTTCAGGATCGAACATCGTAATATCGGCTACCATCCCTTCTTGCATACGACCGCGCACTTGCATGGCCTTTAAACCCATTTCACCTAAAGGCTTGGCATTATTGTAACTGGTCATGGATACAACCTGCATCAATGGAATATTATTTTCTCTGGCAAGTCGCAACACCTTGGCAAAACTTCCTGAAAAACGTGGATGTGTATTTGGTATATCTTCATAGGGAGTATCCCATTCCAGACCGGCATCTTCTATTATCGGCATGCCATCACTGCCTATCGCAACTCCTGGCAGTTTCAGCCAGTCTATTACCGCCTCTTCAGGCATTTTGTACACAATAGCCAGACGAGTAGGTTCTTTCTTAAGCATTTCCTCTCTCGACTTTTGCGTATAAAATTCCCCGGTCTCAACATCCATTAACGTTTCTTCATACTTATACCCCAGTGATTGAACCCATACCTCAGGTTCCAAAAAAACAGCATTCAAAGCTGTTCCACCAGCATTGTAAGGATATACTTCGCCCCAAACGTTATAGCCTTGTTCACGCATTCGAACTAATAATTCGTGTACCATGTTGTAGCCGGGGTTATTAAAGTGTAACGCAATAGCCGGAGCATGTAAAGCAGCAGCATTTGCCAGCATTTCCTGTATACCCATTACTTCCTGCACATCGTTGCCCGGGGTAAGTCGGAAGTGCATACCGGTATAGCGGCCATACTTGCCGCCGAGCTTTTGCAATTCGAAAATTTCACGGGATGATACGCCTTCACGCATGTAGCCTACGGTAGAACCTACGCCTAATGCTCCCTGGCGAAGACCTTCATCGATTAAAGAGAGGATTTGATTTCCTTGTTCCAGCGTTGGTCTGGTTTTGGACCATCCCTCACTGCCGCCTCTGGTCAAGCGCATGTCAGGGGTATGAAAAGTTTGCCATTTATCAATTCCATCCAGAACAGCCGCACGTACAAACTCGTGTGACACTGAAACCCCAAAATTGATCGGTGACTTTCCTTCTCTTCCTTTATAAAATGCATCTACTTTGGATCCGGGTGCTCCCACCTCCAAATCCATAATGGTTGTACGACCATCGCGTACCATCAATCTATAGGCATAGGGCATAATGCAATGTTGGTGGCTATCAATAAAACCAGGGGCCACCACCAATCCGGTGGCATCAATGGTTTCCTTTCCTGAGATTTCAGCTTCGGTGATTAATCCAATTTTACCATCCTTAATACCCACATTTCGAACCCCGTCAAAATTGGTTTCCGGGTCCATTACTCTACCATTGAGGATCACGACATCAAATTCCGTGTCTGTTGGAAGTGATTTAACTGTGGTTTTAGTTTCATCTACTTTTTCAGTGGGAGATTTGCATGCTACCATGACTATCCCAAGCATGAAAATAACAGCAAACAACTGTGTTAACTTTTTCATGATATTATTATTTTAATGTGTTTTTATAAATCTTACCATCTTTCATGATCACCTTAAAGTTGTTTTCAGGATCGGCAACCAGATCGATGTTCTCCAGCGGGTTACCATCCACGATAATCATATCGGCATAGGCGCCTTCTTTGATTACTCCTAATTCACCTTGTTGATATGGATTGCGCGGGCCACTCAACTTAAGTAATTGGGCATTATCGTAGGTTGCCATTTTTAAGGCTTCGTACGGTGTGTACCAACGTTTTAGCTTAGCCAGTAACTTACCGTGTTTTAGGCAAAGTCCTGGATCGAAAATCACGTCTGTTCCCCAGGCGGTCTTCACCCCATATTTCTTAGCCAGTGCATAGGCGTTATCAGTACCATTTGTAACTTCCACGTATTTTTTTTGATTATTCGACCCCTCTGGAAACGGAATGGCGTCTTCATCGTTAAGGATGGGTTGAATACTCAACCACACATCTTTTTCTACCATCATTTTTGCCGTTTCATCGGTTAGTAGCATCCCATGCTCAATAGACTTCACACCTGCTTTAATCGCCATTTGCACCGCATCGTCACTAAAAGCGTGTACTGCTACGTAAGTGTTCCACTCGTCAGCGGCTTCAACTGCGGCTTTGAGTTCCTCTAAAGAGTATTGTCTTACATCAAGTGGATCCATATCGGACGACACACCGCCACCTGCAGTGAGTTTAATCTGGGTGGCCCCGCGACGTAACTGCTGACGTACGGCGCGATAGACTTCAGGAACACCATCTGCAATAATCGTATGGCCAGATGTCTCCAGATAAGGTGCGTGGTTTGGCTCTAATCCTGGTCGAAAATCTGCGTGACCGGAGGTTTGACTCACCAAAGCGCCTGAAGGAAAAATACGGGCCCCGGGAATAATTCCTTGGTCAATGGCTTCTTTCAGTCCAAAGGTATTCCCCCCAACGTCACGCAGGGTGGTAAAACCGCGTAGCAGGTCTTCCTCTGCAGTCTGTGCTGCCATAATACCTAAATAAAAGGCGTCCTTCGACATGACTACCGGCACTGAGAGCTTAGCCCACATCATATGCCAGTGCATATCGATCAAACCTGGAATCACTGTTTTCCCTGCTGCATCAATAACCTCCGCACCTTTAGGCGCTTTGATACTTGGGCCTATTTGTTTGATTATATTATTCTCGATAAGGATATCCCCATCGATTAATTTTTCATCTTCACCATTAAAGATTTTGGCATTGGTAATTAAAATTTTTGTTTCTGCTTCTTGAGCAAATGTGAATCCACTTATTAGTATCATCAGCATCAGCAACAAGATGTTTATGTTTAATTTTTTCATAGTATTATTGTTTACTTATTTAAAGTGTTTTTATAAACTTTACCATCTTTCATGATCACCTTGAAGTTATTTTCAGGATCGGCTATCAGGTCGATATTTTCCAATGGGTTTCCGTCTACCAAAAGCAAATCAGCAAGGGCTCCTTCTTTTACTACCCCATTTTCACCGGGATAGGGATCTCTGGGGCCACACATCTTAAAGAGTTCGTAATTGGTACTGGTGGCCATTTTCAATAACTCCCAGGGTTCATACCACCTTTTGAGTTTTGTCAGTACCTTACCTTGTTTGGCCGCAATCTCAGGACCGTTTTGTAAGTCAGTACCAAAGGCGACCTTCAGATCATACTTTTTGGCCAATTCGTAGGCTTTTTCTGTGCCTGCAGTCATGGCCAAGTATTTTTGTTGTTCGAAAGATCCATCGGGAAATGGAATGGCGTCTTCATCATTAAGTATGGGTTGTAAACTAAGCCATGCACCTTTTTCCTTAATCAGTTTGGCGGTGTCTTCTGTAATCATTTGTCCGTGATCAATAGATTGCACCCCTGCTGCCAGAGCGCCACGAACCGCAACATCTGAGTAGGCATGCACAGCTACATAGGTGTTCCAGGTCGCTGCCACATCCACCGCAGCCTTCATTTCCTCCAATGTATATTGCTGTACATCCAGTGGGTCACTGAGTGAGGCAACACCTCCACCCGCCATTACCTTGATTTGTGTTGCACCGCTCATTAAATTTTCACGCACCCGTCTCATCACCTGAGGGACACCATCGGCAATCTTTGTCCACCCCATAATTTCCCCATCAAGCAATTCCCTTCCGTCCTTTCTGGTCATTGCATTAGGAAAGCGGAAATCGCCGTGGCCAGAGGTCTGCGTTATATAAGCTCCTGAAGCATAAATTCTTGGTCCCACAATTCTTCCCTCATCTATCATTTTCTTGATTCCAAAAACCGGACCTCCAAGATCTCGAACAGTCGTAAATCCTCGCATCAATGTTGCTTCAGCAGCTTCGGCTCCCACCAATGTCAGATAACCAATGTCATTCACAAAAATTTGCATACTGGCAATATGGGCATGCATTAAATGATAATGGGCATCAGTAAGGCCTGGCATCAACGTCCTGCCAGAGGCATCGATGATTTGGGAATGCTCGTCTTGCGTAATCATAATGCCCTTAGCGATCTGAACAATCTTGTTTCCTTGTATGAGAACATCTTTGCCTTCGACCAACTTATTAGTTCCGTCAAAGATTTTGGCATTGGTAATTAAAATTTGCTTTTCAGCTTCTTGTGCACTTATGTTAAAGCAAATCGCCAGAAATAATAAAACAACTGACAATCTTAAAATTTTAGATTTCATAATTGGTGTGATTTGTTATTGTTTTTCACTGTTTTTCTTAATTCTCTTAAATTTAGTAATGGCAGAAAGTTTCTTCAGCATCTATTCCACCTCAGTTACTGAAACTATAGACACCTCATTACCAATACTTCTGCTAATATGCCCCTTGCTTCCTAGATCGTCTAAAAAAGCTATGCTACCAGCAAGAAACGTTCGTTTTTCTCCATCACTTACTTCCACCTCCATAGACCCCTTTAGGATCATCATCCATTGTGGCTTGGGCGCTGGATGAAAATCACCATACCACCCAATCGGGAAAGCAACAACAGTACTGCCGGTTGCCCTAGTTCTTGGGGCCACCCAAACCGGAGGAGCCGGAGGAGAATAGTCTTTACTGTTCATGATGAATTCCTCCTCCTTAAAATGAGTCTCACCTTCTTTATCTGCATATAGCTTTGTATACTTTAATTTATATATATCGCCCATAACTCTAATATTTATATGGTTTTAAAAATCAATCATTTGTTGGCAATGGATGGCTTTTTTGGATCTCCAGAACTGCCTTTTGTCTTTCATCACGCACTTTGGCAAACGCCTTCATTTTATCCATGGGATAGAATTGGTTGGTCTGCTGCTCTAGCATATCCAATGTTTCAATGGATATAGATTCAAAACCCATCGAAGCAAATAGTGAGGATAAGATGTTTTCCGTAATGCCTCTAAATCCACCTTCACCACCCCCTAGTTGCCCTGTTAAGAATGGCCCTATGGAAGCCCATCGCACACCGAGGGATGCCATGAAAAGCGAGTCCAAATCCTTTACATTTACTACTCCTTCACCCACCAAATGAATGGCTTCACGAAGCAATGAAGTTTGCAACCGGTTAATCACAAAACCTTCGATGGGTTTATTGAGCGTAGCAGTTACTCGTCCACAATCACGGTAGAATTTCTCCAATCGCTCCACAAGTGCACGGGGGGTATTTTGCCCTCCACAGATTTCTACTACAGGTAAAAGATGAGCTGGATTGGCAGGGTGGCCAATAAGGGCCCGTTCTGGCGCTACCATCTTTGCAGAAAGATCTGCCGGTACGGTACCCGAGCTGGATGACACGAGTAATGCTTTTTCAGGAGCAAAGCCCTCAAAGTCCGCAAACATTTGTTGTTTAATATCAACTCTTTCGGGTCCGTTCTCCTGTACGAGATCAACGCCTTTGACTGCTTCTTTAATTGAGGTGAAAAAAGATACTTGTTCCATGGCTTTTTCTACATCTGTATTTGGGATCTCTGCTGCCAGAGTGCTGATTCTCACTCTTGCGTTTTCTTGATATCCTTCCTTAACATCACTTACATTCACCTTATATCCTTTTACAGCATAGTAAGCTGCCCAACTGCATCCAATGACACCTGCACCGACAACTGCTACTGTTTGTTCTTTATTTTTAATCATCATATTGTTATTCTTGATTATACTTAATTACAGCTCTTCCAGATTGTCAAATATGGTATAGAAGAATCCAATGGATTTTCCATATTCACTAACCAATATCCGTTCATTAACTCCATGAAACCCTTCAAATTCTTTAGTGTTTTCCAGTTGCAACGCAGTAATGGTATAAACATCTGGAGCAAACGGGCGTGCCTGAAAATGTTTGGAGTCTGATCCACCAATCACAAAGAAAGGAGAGACCATTAAATCATTTCCCCAGATTTGGCGTATGGTTTTCTCCAACATATTATAAGCGGGATTCCCTACTTCAGCAATGTTAGTAGCAGGTGTAGAAGCTGATATATCCTTTATTGAAATTCGATCGTCTTGAATAGCATCTTTTACATGCTGGATAATTACTTCTGGCGTATCACCTGGCATTGGGCGGAAATTTACGACTGCCGTAGCTGCTGGTGGCAACACATTATCCTTGACACCTGCATTGAACATAGACACCGCAATGGTAGTATGAAGCATAGCTCTAGTAACTTGGTTTTGAGCCATGACATCAATAAATTTCTGTTCCAGATCAGTCACTTCTCCATCCTTACCAAAGGCTACAGCAGCATATAAAGGTTGTTGCTCTTCGGGTAATTCAGGCCCCATATAGCGGTATTGTGAACGAACTGCTGGATGAATTCTATAAGGAAACTGTGCTTCCTCTAATTTGGTAATGGCTTTGGCCAAAATGCCAATATTAGATTCCGTAGGTGGCTGAGACGAATGGCCCCCAACTCCTTCCATTTTCAATTCCAAACTAATGAAGCCTTTTTGAGCAATACCGATAAGTGCTGTATTCTCTTCAATGCCAGGAAAAATACCTGGAGTCAATGGGGCGGATTCGTCCATGACATAAGCAAATCTTTTAATACCCCGCGCTTCCAACACATCGGCAATATGTTTAGCTCCTTCCGGACCGCCCACTTCTTCATCTTGTCCAAATACAAAATAAATAGTTCGGCTAGGTTGCCAGCCCTCTTTAATTTTCATTTCGGCAGCTTCCAGAATGGCATGGATCTGGTTTTTATCATCCAATACACCACGACCCCAGATATACCCATCTTTTACAGTTCCAGCAAATGGATCAACTTCCCATTGATCTCTGGAGTCTGCAGGAACTGGAACCACATCTTCATGTGCATAAAATAGAGCCGGCTCTAAACTTGTATCTTTACCTTCCCAGGTGTACAATAAACTATAAGGCCTAGGATCTCCAAGCACCTCTTTTTTTAGGGTCTTGTGAACCAAAGGATAGGATGCTTCCAAAAATTTGTGATAATCCAAAAAGGCTTTGGTGTCGAAATCGTTTCTATCCTGGTTGGATATGGTAGGAAAGGTTACAGCTTTGGATAGACGTTTTACCGCGCCATCCAGATCGACATCGACAGCGATTTGCTCGACACCTTTCATTTGCATGGAGGTGAAATTATCCAAATTCACATTCTCTTGAGAAGTACTCTCCTGTTCTTCAAGTGAGCTTTTACCTTCTCCCGATTGGTTACAACCAAAAAGAAGTAAGACACCCAAAAAGCACACATAGGTTTTAATTGATTTTTTCATGTTTATAATAATTAATTAACAGTTTGATTTTAACATTTTTAGTAGGAATCTACACTCTTAAAGATAGGCATTTGTCAAAAAGTAAACAATGAAATAAATCACCTAAGACTCATCCTACCAACCATTTACCACAACAAAGTTCCAAATTAAAAGAGCATGCTCATTAACCTATTGTTTTAAATAGTTGACCTATTGTTCAATGTCTTTAACTTATTGTTAAATGGTTTTACCTATTGTTAAGAAGTGTGGTTTTCTTTGTATTTATTGGGAGAGACTCCTACTTCTTCTTTAAAGATTCTTGAGAAATAGGACAAACTTTCAATACCAACCTCAGAGGCTATTTGACTTACATTTAGGTCTGTTTCCCTTAGAAGTTCACAAGCCTTTTCCATACGAACCAATCTGATTAAATGGGAAGTTGAGCGATTGGTCAGGGATTTTATTTTATTATGTAATTGGGTCCTGCTCATGAATACCTTTTCACAAAGTTCTGAAACACCAAATCCATCATCAGCCATGTGATTTAAGATGGTTTGCTTTAATTCCAGTATGAACTCGTCTTCTTTTTTTACGGCAGGTTCATTAGAGGGAGAAATATTTCGCAAACTGGCATAACGTTCTTGTAACCTTCTTCGTAGTAGCAATAAGTTTTTAAGTTGCTCTGTCAATTCACGTTTATCAAAAGGTTTTGCCAAATAGGCATCGGCTCCATGTTGCAAACCTTCAATTCTGGAATCCAAATCAGCTTTTGCTGTTAGAAGTACCACCGGTATGTGGCTGGTTCGTTGATCAGTTTTTAGATGATCACAAAGCGTGAAGCCATCCATTTTTGGCATCATGACATCACTTAGAATTAAATCTGGCACTTTATCCAAAGCCATTTCCAATCCCTCTTGTCCGTCTGAGGCCAGCGTCAAATTATAATCCTCCTGCAAGCATGTCATGATATAAGCCTTTACATCTGGATTATCCTCTACAACCAAAAGACTAGGAAGTGCTTTATTTTGCTTTCTTACACGGACTTCCAAATCAGCATCTATTGGTTCTATTAGGCGCCACCTATCATTTAAAATTATGGGACTTTCCTCCATTATTGGAGCAGAATTGGTGATAGGGAGGCTCACTTTAAAAATTGCACCTGTACCCTGACTACTTTCCACTTCTATATTTCCGCCCAAAAAGTTAGTCAATTCTTTAACCAAAGTCAGCCCTACACCTGTCCCACTTCCAGTTCTACTTACCTCATCATCAACTTGATAAAAACGATCAAAAATATGCTCGATTTTGCCCTCTGGAATTCCCGCTCCTGTGTCAGCAACTACTATTTCATAAAAACTACTTTCTGTATCCGCAGACGTCTTTAAAGTCACCAATACCTTCCCCTCAGGTGGTGTAAACTTAATCGCATTGCTAAGTAAATTAGAGACAATGTGCATGATTTTATCGGCATCGTAGTCGATTATGAAATGGTCTTGATCTGCTTCAAAAACAACGGTCACCTCTTTGGACTCGGCCAAGGAGTGAAAGGACTCAATGATGTATTGAATATAGGCGACAATATCACTTTGAATAAGGTTCATGGAAACGTTTCCTGACTCCAATTTTCTAAGCTCCAAAATTTGATTAACCAAATTGAGCAAAAGCTTTGCATTTCTCGCTATTAGCTTTTTTATCCGTTCTTGCCCCTTACTCTGCTCTATCAATCCAAGGATAACTGTCAAAGGGGTTCTAAACTCATGGGAAATATTGGTAAAGAAATTGGACTTGGCTTGATCTAGTTCACTTAACAACAGTGCTTGCTTTTCTATGGTCTCTTTACTTTTCCTGATTTGTGCCGTCCTTTTTTCAACTTCTACCCTTAATCTACTTTGCTCGGTCTGGATTCTACGGATATAAACAAAAATGACCACAGATATAAGTATTCCGCAAAGTAAATAAAACCACCATGTGAGGTAGAAGAACTGCTCTACATGAATTGGTATTTCCAATGGTTTATCAACCTGAATAGAATGCTCATCTGCACCACGAACCTGAACGATAAACTCTCCTGGAGGTAGGTTATTGATCGTAACCTGTGATTCAGCTCCCAGATTTATCCAGTCTATTGAAGCGTCATTTTTATTTGATTTAGAAAAAGGGAGTAATCGATAACTATACGTTTGCTCCTGCAGGTTTATGTAACTTGATATTGCAAAATCCAGATAAAGATAGTTTTTCGCAGCAGGAATTTGGAGGAAATCAGTCGTATTATAAGACCCCTCTCTCACAATATTCCCTTTTTTCTTATTGTCGTAATACTTTAATCCAGTCAAATAAATTGTCTCACCTTCCCTTTTGGGGAGCGTTTGAAGAATGTGATCAGGTTGTAAAATATTAAGACTAGCATCACTTCCAAAAACCATTCTTCCATCATATAATTTCACACAAGAGTTTTCATTAAACTGATTGCTACTTAAACCATCCGATTCCTTTAAGTAAAATAATATGTTTCCCCTAGAATTTAATACAGTAATACCATCTGAAGTTGAAACCCATCTGTTCAACTGATTATCGCAAAGGATGCCCATAACGGTGTTGTTAGACAGTCCGTTTGAAATTGTAATTTGTCTGACGGAATCAGTGGATTTGTTGAGTATAAATATTCCTGAATTGCCACTACCTAACCAAAGTAAACTGTCAGAAGCTTCATTAATGCAGATTATATTGGCGTTCCTCAAGTTATTATGTTGATCATAATGCCGTACCTCACCACTATTGAAATCGATCTGCCACAATCCGTTCTGGGCACCAATCCATAAAACTCCATTTTTGGATTGAAAAATGTCGTTCACTTTTGCACCAATGGTAAACGGAACTTCCTCCTTGATAAAAGGACGCATTGTTTTTGTTTCTATATTGAAAATGTGAAGGTCTCCTATATTTGTATTATCACCATTATCCTCAAACAAGGCAACCTCTTTATCATTGATAAAGGCAAATTTTTCAAAGATTATCTCGGTAGGAATATGATCAGTAGTATCTCTAACCGGATCATACCACTGTAAACCTGTGCGGTTTACTATATTAAAACGTGCAGACATCCAGATTTTCCCATTCCTCTTTACAACTGAAGAATAAGGCCTTGTTTGAATATGAAACCCATTATTAATAAGTCGGCCAGAATTAGGTCTGTGAGTTCCTTTTTCGTGGGTTACCGAGACCCCATGGCTTGAATTAGGCTCTAGAGTTTCGTTTAATTGCCTTAATCGAAATACTTGTGGGGTTGAATTGATCAATAAATTAGTGCTGTCTAATTGCAGCATGGAACCCAATTTGTAGGTTTTGTGATAATTAATTGTCTTAATTTCCAAATCAGGATTTAAACTCAACAATTTCATCCCGTCTTCAGTCAGTGTTGAACCTATTTCCTTGTTAAAATCAGCACTGAAAAATTTTCCTTGATACCAAAAATCGGTAAAAATGGCTGTATCAATCATTTTACGCAAAAGTGAAGTATAATTGAACCAACTGCCCTTCTTATCTATTAAAACAGATTGAAGGTTGTTAACATCCTTGTAAGCTGACCAAGGGTCAAAATATCCCGATACTATTAAAAGGTTGTTTTCTAAATCTTTGGCAAAATACACCTCAAGAACTGGATTTTCTCCACCATCTTTAAGTATTAATGTATTGAGTTGGTTTTCAACACTAAGTTTATGAGAGTTATTGTTTAGGTTGAAAAAGCCATTTTGCTGTCCAAGGAACAATAACAGCTCATCGCTATTTTTGTCAATTATTTTCCAAACAAATTCTTTTTGATGAGTCTGAGGTACATCGTATTCATTTTTTTGTATGGTTGGAATATTCTCAAATTCGCTCCAGGGCTTAAAAGATAAGGTCTTATTTAAAAGGTTGAGTTTTACCAATCCCTTTCGCTCATGAAAGAACCAGCCCCAGTTGTCTTTAATCTCAAAAGGGTATGTCAACGAACCTGGAGTTGTTGCTATTTTATTCGGATAATGATAATGAAGTTGTACGGGATCATCAAAATTAAGTTGAATGGATGCTATTTCCTCTTTTGTGTCCTTGTAAAGTCGGGAAACAGTATAGGTATTACTTTCCTCATTCAAAAGCAGCGCGAAGACACCGCCCTTAGGATCAGGAACAATATTTAATAGGGTTAAACCATTTTCAAGTTTAAAAAAATACTGTTCCTGCGTATCGGGATGCCAGTAGAACAAAATATTGTTTTGACTATTTGCCCCAAATAAAAATCCATCTGGTGTGATTCCCAAAAGATACCAACTATGAACTACATTCTCTTCAGGTAACCAATTCGGTTTTAATTCATAAAAAAAACTTTGTATACCATCGTACTCAAAAAATGACAGTCGTAAATTTCTTGCATCTTCAACACGCGGGTTTATCCACATTCTACCCTTCGAGTCAACAAAAACCTGATCCATGTGGAGTGTTGCAAATCCATCAAATAATGTATGCAATTTTGAAAATTTAGCTGACGGTGATCCCGAAAACCGTATGGTGTCGTTACCAAATAACAAATTTGGTGAACAGAAGAAAATTATAGCTATTGTAAGTAAAATTTTGATTTTATGTAACTTAAGAATCACGTTCACAATAGACTCTAGTTGAAAGTTTAAAAAAATTAATTAATTGTTTTTCAAGTTAGTAAAACAGTTTTCTGACTATTAAAGCAATACTAGAATACAACATATAACACCTCATCATAAACTAAATTTATATAAAAAGCTTGAAATCATTTATTACATAAAAATAATTCATTAAAAAGATTTATTACTTAAATTCTAGATATAACTTTTGGTATTCCTAATAATAATTGACAAAACCATTTTACTATTCAAATCTAGCTTAGGAAAATTGATTGTTTTTTGGTTTATATAAAAAAAATGACAAAGTGATCAAGCGAAAGACATGAGTAATGATTTAAATTCTAATATCTTGGCTAATACTCCAATAATTATTACTTTACCAAAGTATTAATCACGTGAACACATAACCGAACAGGAAGGTGAACACGATTTTGAACACGATTATTTATAACTAACTGATAATCAATATCTATTTTTGTCAGTTAATCAATTCATAACCCAGAGGTCCCGAGTTCAAATCTCGGTCTCGCTACAAATTTTAAATAATTGTACATAAGCGGTTTAGCCTTTGCTAAACCGTTTTTTTATGTCCAATTATAAAGATGTTCTTACATTTGCATACGAAAGTGAATACGAAAACGCATACGATTTGCCCAACAAAAACAAATTTACCACCCCAAAAATTTACACTGCAAAAGGAGATTTAAGTTAACGTTGGTACGTTTATTTTTCCTTTCAGAATCCCGATGATCCTTCAAAACTGAAACGGGTCACTCCCTTTTACGGAAAGGTCAATGTATTTAAGACCAAGGAAGAAAATAAACCTGCAACCAAAAAGGACTTGGTTGAAATCTTAAATGCTCTAAAAGGCAGGTACCATATAATTAAAAACGGTGAACCGCTAGCTGATGGAAGAAAACCATATTATGATATTATTAAACAGGAGTTGATTTACCTACATCCGTTGCAAGCTTTAACTACTTAGCTCCTACCCCCCCCTTTTTTAATCTACCAATTCTTCCATATCATTTTAGTAATAAATTGAACTATATTTTAATGACATAAAACCTGTTAAAATAGTCAGCAAACCACTATTTTTAAAGGACTTTTACACTTAAAAATCAAATATTTAAAATCAAAAAAAAGATGAATCCAAATAACCTAAATAGATTGATTTTTTGTATTTTCAAATAGTAAATTTTAATAATTAAAATCATGAAAAAATCAAGCTTATTAGTCCTTCTATTTTTTACTATTTCCGCATCATTTGCTCAGGAAACTGCTTCAGATTTAAAAGATCTTGTTGACATGAGAGCAAGTTATCTAGATAATGAATTAGAAAATAGAGGTTACCATTTGATAAACACAGAAAAATCTGGATACAATTCCTACCAAAATTGGTGGAATTCTAGGAAAAACAAATGTGTCTCAGTAAGAGTTAGTGACGGGAGAGTAAAATCCATTGTAAATACCTTACCTGCCGACTGTAATAAATCTGGAAACGAATCAAACCGTAGAGGAGAATTCCATCATTCTTCTGAAAATGAAAAACATCACGACAATTATCAAACTTATGTCAACGGGCCTGCAACAAGTATCTACCGAAAGCTTCAAGATGATAATTTTAGGGAGGTTAAAAATTTTCAACAAGACGGTTATACTTACAAGCTTTGGTACCATAGCAGAACAAAAGAATGCTTAAAAACAGTAAGTTATGACTATAAGTTATCAAAAATCTTATTTTCTCATCATTGTGATGAAAATTTATAAATAAACTTTTTTATTGGTACAAAAAAAGCAACCCTTAAGAGGTTGCTTTTTTTATTTAGGAGAAGTCCAATTTTATCCTTAACCTATAGATTATATATAGAACGATTCGATAAAAGGACTTAAATGAAACTAATTCCTTCAAAAATCTACATTAAAACCAAACAATTATAGGTAACAAAATTAACCTTAGAGCTATTTGTTTTAACAAATGAAAAGAGCACCTTATAATAACAAGTTCTAAGAAGATTCAAAACCCTTCTAGAATCAAAAATATAAAAAACAATCCTCTTAATAAGCAAACTCTTTACATCTAAATTTAACAAAATCACAAGTTTAAAATTTTTCTAATTAAATAATTAATGAGTAAAACATATAAAAAAAAGCGATTCTTTTCGAATCGCTTTTTTTATCACTATTTACTTTATTAAAACTTACTTAACAACAAGTTTAAACTGTCTAGTTCCATTATCACCATTAATGATTAGGAAATAAGTGGCGCTGTCCAAAGAAGATACATCAAACTTATAGGTTTGGTTCATCCTTGAAAGATCAAACGTCATAATTTTTCTTCCACTTAAATCATACAAGATAGCATCCTTAAGGGATAGTAATCGACTATTTTTAATAGTTACTTCACTATCTGATGGATTTGGAAAGATTAATAAGCTGTTTAAGCTTGAATCCAACCCATCCTCAATAGATAAAGTATCATTTACATTTAGCGTAAAAGAACAGGTTGCAGTATTACCACTATTATCCGTTGCTGTAAATGTAATCGTATGAGCTCCGATTTCTACTGAAGTTCCTGCAACTGGACTTTGAACCACATTTACATCTCCACAACCATTATTAGTAATAACGCTACCCTCTGCTACATAATCAGGTAGCGTATAACTACCACTAGATACTTCTGTTATATCACCGGGACAATTAATAATCAATTCTCCAAACTGCTCTACTTCAACTTCTGTTGTAACGGTCTCTCCGCAAACATCCAATATCTCTATCTGATAGGTCCCAGCGGTCAATGGCATTATGTCTAGCTGCCCGTTTTCCAGATCAGAGTTATAGGAAAAATCTCCTCCAGAGAAGGATACAAATATATTTTGCGCATCACCCGTCCATTCCAGGTTTATGCTACCGGAATTGGATGCCTCTCCAAAGCAGATGTCGGTAGGCGTCGCATCAACGATGGCAAGCTCTTCAAGCTGTAATACTTCAACTTCTGTTGTAACGGTCTCTCCGCAAACATCCAATATCTCTATCTGATAGGTCCCAGCGGTCAATGGCATTATGTCTAGCTGCCCGTTTTCCAGATCAGAGTTATAGGAAAAATCTCCTCCAGAGAAGGATACAAATATATTTTGCGCATCACCCGTCCATTCCAGGTTTATGCTACCGGAATTGGATGCTTCTCCAAAACAGATATTATTTGGATAGGCTTCTGTAATAGCAAGCTCCTCAAGCTGTAATACTTCAACTTCAGTTGTAACGGTCTCTCCGCAAACATCCAATATCTCTATCTGATAGGTCCCCGCGGTCAATGGCATTATGTTTAGCTCCCCGTTTTCCAGACCTGAGTTATAGGTAAAGTCTCCTCCAGAGAAGGATACAAATATATTTTGCGCATCACCGTTCCATTCCAGGTTTATGCTACCGGAATTAGATGCCTCTCCAAAACAAATATCATTTGAATAGGCTCCAGTAATGGC
>NZ_JAAFZY010000007.1:80361-200662 GCF_011764015.1 Mangrovimonas sp. CR14
AGTTCGTCTAACTGTAATACTTCAACTTCTGTTGTAACGGTCTCTCCGCAAACATCCAATATCATTATCTGATAAGTCCCAGCGGCCAAAGGCATTATGTTTAGCTGCCCGTCTTCCAGACCAGAATTATAGCTCCAGCCGCCGCCCGGAAAGGATAAAGAAATGTTTTCTGCTGCACCGTTCCATTCCAGGTTTATGCTACCGGAATTGGATGCCTCTCCAAAACATATGTCATTTGAATAGGCTCCAGTAATGGCTAGTTCGTCTAACTGTAGTACTTCAACTTCAGTTGTAACGGTCTCTCCGCAATAATCCAATATCTCTATCTGATAGGTCCCAGCGGTCAAAGGCATTATGTTTAGCTGCCCGTCTTCCAGACCAGAATTATAGCTCCAGCCGCCGCCCGGAAAGGTCACCGATATATTTTCAGCATCACCCGTCCATTCAAGGTTTATGCTACCGGAATTGGATGCCTCTCCAAAGCAGATGTCATTTGAATAGGCAGAAACTATTTCTAAAGTTGGATTAGTAACTGTAACCGTTGCAGTACAGGTATCATCCCTACCCAAATCATCAGTAACTGTTAATATAACCTCTACAGGCGTACCAACATCATTACAATCAAAATCCGTTATATTTAAAGAAAGTGTCATTGAACTTCCATCATATACTGTAGATCCATTATCCAAATCGGCAGCCACAATGCTGACAGTTCCATTATTTCCCAATTGCACTGTAGCATCTTGACAAACTGCCGTAGGAGGTGGTCCAGCTTGACCATAGCTCACAAAAGTTCCTAATAATAAAAGCAATACCATTGCCATAGGTTTATATAAAAACCAAGACATGACATTACTTTTGAAAGTAATGTTTTTCATACTTAAAATAATTTTAATTAATAGCCAAATGTTATTTTACATAACAAAAATACCTAAATTGAGTTTATAATATCCTAAATTGAGATTATAAAATGTTGAGTACTTTTAATTTAGAATCAGTTTATATTATGATACATTTTCCTACATTAAAAATTAAGATTATGTTCATATTCCTAAACTAATAATATGCATTTATTTTCTACCTATATATCAAACCAATCATTGGTAATTAACTCTTCGGTATTCATGTTACTTACATGTAAAAATTCATTTTTGGAGGCGTTGTATGTATAATCCTTGCCCCACTCAGAAAAAGATTTGGATACTGCTTCAATGGCATCACATATACTTTCTAATTCCTCATTAGTCATGGTTGGATGAATGGACATCCTTACCCAACCTGGACGCTCCATAAGGCAACCCTCTAATATCTTCTGTTCTATGGCTTTTGAAGTCAACTGATCTACATGCAATAGGTAATGTCCATAGGTACCTGCACAAGAACAACCACCCCGGGTTTGTATCCCAAAGCGATCATTAAGTAACTTGACAACCAAATTGTAGTGCGCATTTTCAATATAAAATGAAAATACACCCAATCTGTCGGTGTGCTCTTCTGCTAAGATTGTTAGATTGTCAATTTTTGAAAGTCTATCAAAAACAATTTTATTGAGCTCGTGCTCTCTTTTCAAAATGTTTTCAACACCCATTTCTTCTTTTAACTGAATGGACAATGCGATTCTTATAGCCTGTAGAAACCCTGGTGTGCCACCATCTTCACGGGTTTCTATGTCATCGATGTAATCATGATCTCCCCACGGGTTTGTATAGGAAACTGTTCCGCCTCCAGGATTATCGGGCACTAGATTTTTATAAAGTTTTTTATTAAAAATCAATACGCCTGAAGACCCAGGTCCACCCAGAAATTTATGTGGTGAAAATGTAATGGCATCCAAATATTGCTCCTCATCCTCAGGATGCATATCAATAGCAACATAAGGTGCTGAACAGGCAAAATCAACAAAGCATAGCCCATTATTCTGATGCATCAATTTGGCAATATCATGATAATTGGTTCTAATACCGGTCACATTAGAACAACCTGTTATAGCAGCTATTTTTAAAGGAACCGATTGATGCTTTTTCAACAGTTCATTCAAGTTCTCCAAACAAGGCAACCCTTTTTCATCCGAAGGAATAACTTCTACCTTGGCAATGGTTTCCAGCCAAGAAGTCTGGTTGGAATGATGTTCCATGTGGGAAACAAAAATAACTGGTCTTTTCTCTGTTGGAACATTTGTGTGATCTTTCAGGTTCTCATTGAGCTTTATTCCCAAAATACGCTGAAATTTATTGATAGCTCCAGTCATGCCCGTTCCTGTCGTTATCAAAACGTCATCTGCAGAGGCATTGACATGCCTTTTGATAATCGTCCTGGCCTGATGGTAGGCCAAAGTCATGGCCGAACCTGTGATGGATGTCTCGGTATGTGTATTAGCCACAAATGGACCAATGTTATTGAGCAGTTTATCCTCTATTGGTCGATATAAGCGGCCACTGGCTGTCCAATCGGCATACAAGATTTTTTTCTTGCCATAAGGTGATTCAAATTCCTGATCATTGCCTACAATATGCTCCCTAAACTTTGAAAAATAAGCTTCAAGTTGCGTTGTATCTTTTACCTCTGAATCCATCTTTTAAAAATCCTTAAAAATTAACGCCTAATTTGTTTTTCAAAAACCTCTAATCCATTTTGCAGGAAAACCCCATATTCTTCTTCGCTTGGGGTATATCCCACGGGCTCTGTCAACACTTCATTTTTATTCGGATTGAACAAGACGTAGTACGGTTGGGAATTGGACTTAAAGAATTGGGTTTGAAAATTGGCCCATTTATGACCGTAATTTTTAAGTCGTCTTGTCCCCCCATTGACCCTGTTCACCTCTATTTGTTGATCCTCAGGAAGATCCTTTTTATCATCCACGTACAAGGAAATGAGTACGTATTCATTCCTTAAGTAATTGTCTATGTTTTCTAAAGGCCAAATATGCTCTTCCATCTTTCTACAATTCACACAGGCATATCCCGTAAAATCAATCATGATGGGTTTGTTGACCTGCTTAGCATAGGCAATACCTTCTTTCAAATCCTTAAAGGTTTTTAAATTATTTGTAGTTGTACTTGGCAAGATCCAACTGTATCCCACTGGTGGTGCCAAACCACTTAACAAGGTTAATGATGTAAACGTATTAGTCTCTTTATTTACCCTAAATCCCGATGCCAAATAAATGACAAAGCATGTAACCAAAATGCCTCCTGCTATTCTAGGGAATGATATTTTTTTGATAGGTGAATCATGAGGAAATTTAATTTTTCCAAAAAGATACAATGCCAGCCCTACAAAAATAATAATCCAAATGATCAAGAAAGGTTCTAACTTTAAGATCCCCCACCTTTTAACCAAATCGGCATTTGATAGGAACTTAAATGCCAAAGCCAATTCCAAAAATCCTAATATGACCTTGGTAGTATTAAGCCAACCACCCGATTTAGGTAAAGCATTCATCATATTAGGGAACATGGCAAACAAGGCAAAAGGTAAACCTAAAGCCAAACCAAAACCGGCCATACCTGTTGTAAGTTGCCACGCCCCACCATCAGCTGTCAATGAACCAGCCAACAACGAACCTAAAATAGGACCTGTACAAGAAAAAGACACTATAGCAAGGGTTAATGCCATAAAGAAAATTCCAATAATTCCACCAGCATTCTCTCCCTTGGTTGTTTTATTTGTCCAGCTTGCCGGTAATGTCAATTCATAATATCCAAAAAATGAAAAAGCGAAAAACATGAATATGGCAAAAAACACAATATTCAACCAGACATTGGTGGATATTTCATTTAAAATATCGGGGTTTACCGAATCTAAAAGATGAAACGGAACACTCAATATTAAATAAACCATTAATATAAAAAAACCATAAAGAAGAGCTTTTGAAACACCTGAGCTCTTATTCTGGTCTCCTTTTTTGGTGAAAAAGCTCACCGTTAAAGGAATCATTGGGAATACACAAGGTGTCAAAAGTGCTAGTAATCCCCCTAAAAAGCCTAAACCAAATATACTCCAAAATGATTTTTGTTCAACTGAAGTATTTGTAGTTAACTGAATATCCTCTGGAACCATCCCATACAATAACTTATTTGTTTGATTATTATCAACAGTATTGTTTTCTAGATTTTGTCCAGCTTGGGTTGTACCTTCAACAAGATTAAAAACCAATTCAACTTCGGTAGGTGGCAAACATTTACTATCATCGCACACCATAAACTCCACAAATCCTTTAATAGTTTTGAACTCCTTATCTACATGTATTTTTTGTTTAAAAACGGTTGATTTTTCAAAATACTTGATTTTCATTTTAAAAACCGGATCGTCCACAATATGGCCTTCTTCTTCGGAAGTGTTTCCTAATATTTTAAAGCTCTCCTCTCCATTCTCATAGGTAAACGTTGTCGCAATAGGGCCGTTTTCTGGAACTGTTTGAGAATACAAATGCCATCCCGCCTCAATATCTGCAACTGTTATCAAATGATACTCTGTTTCAGAAATTTGTTCCACAGAGGTCTTCCACTTTACTGGATCATGTATTTGCGAAGATGCATGGAATCCATAAAAAATTAATAAGATAAGTATCCAGTACTTTTTCATCACTTCAAATTGTTTTTCTTGTTTACATTAATATCCAAATAGTTCTTCCAAGCTTACCATTTGAAGTTCTCCTATTTTCTCAAGATCTTCAGTAGTAATATGATCTTTTGAACCAACTATACAATAGGTATAGAACTTATTTGCAACCTTTTGATTATGAAAATCTTTAATTTGCTCAAAATCAATCATATCTACAGCTTCATAAATAGATTTTCTTAAATCATAATCAATTCCTTTTTTTAGAGCGTTGTAATATAATCTAATAGGCTCGCCTTCTGTAATTCTTTGTGTCTGAATGGATTTCTTTATAGCTTCTTTAGCCAATTTAAATGATTCTTTATCCTCAGGTAAATCATTTAATAGCTCATTCATGGCAGCCACGGCTTCTAACATTTTATCTGATTGACTCCCAACATAAGCACTCATTTGAAACATCTGTTCCTTTTTGTATGGAATGGTATAGGATGCATAAGTAGAATAGGCCAATGCCTTAGACTCTCTAATAGTTTGAAAAACGATAGATCCCATTCCACCACCAAAATATTCATTGAAAATGGATATCATAGGCTCTTGAGAAACATCATATTGCTCTACATTTCTTACCCATCTTATTTCACTTTGTACCATGTCATAGTCAACAAACAATACCTTGTTTTCTAACTGCTTGGTATAATTAAATGTTTTCTTTTGCGGGTAGGAATTAAAAGTTTTAGGTAATGGGTGATTGACTTTCAACTTAGTTTCAAGCTCCTTAACCGTTAATGGACCATAGTAGGACACTTCATGTTTAAACTTTAACAATGAATGTAATAAGTCAACCAATTTTTTTGATGTAATGTTTTGAATATCCTCATTGGACAACACATCGTTGAACGGGTTTTTCTCACCATAAACTGCATAATTGTTCAAACCAGAAAAAATATTTCTCTTATTTGATTTATTATCTTTCCTAATTTTAAAAATTCTTGATTTTAATTCTTCTAAAGCATTTTCATTGGCTTCGCAATTGGAGATAACATATTCAAACAATGAGATTAGCTCATCAAAATTCTCATTAAGCCCATAAAAATTTACTGTAGTTTCCTCATTACTAACACTAATAGAATAATTACTCGCCAACGCGTATAATTTTTTATTCAATTCTTCTGACGAATATTTATTGGTAGATAAATATTTAAAATAACTTATTGCTAAAGGCAAATAAGCATTGTGATATTCTCCCATATCGAAACGATATGTCATATTGAATAATTGATTTTCATCATTATGCACATATAGCAATTCGGTATTCCCATAGGATACTTTTTGAAGGTCCTTTTTAAAATCAACCCAGCTTGGTTGAATGGGTTCCTCCTTCATTGATTTTATATTTTTCACAAAAGCCGACTGTTTACCTGCATTAGTTTCAATAGGAGTAATTGGCGGCTTTTCTACATTCATTATACTCTTATCCGTTCCCTTTCTTTTATATACAGCTACATAATTTTCTCTGAAGTATTTATTTGCTACCCTAACAACATCTTCCTTCGTTATTTTTGACAAATTGGTTAATGAGGCCACTTCCTCATCCCATGCATTAGAATTACTTTTTATATATACGCTAAGTAAAGAACTCAATCTTCCATTATTAAATTTTAATGCTTGTTGCTCCTGAAGTTTGTAATTAGATATTATAGCTGCTAGAAGGTCACTACTGAAATCCCCTTTCTTTAACTTCTCAATCTCCCCCATCAAAATATCTTTAACTTCATCTAAAGATTGACCTTCCTTTGGGGTTCCTGCAACGGCAAACACTCCATAATCCTTAAGTTGCATATGGAAGTTATAGGCCTCCTGCAAAACCTGTTTTTGCTTGATATTAATATCAAGTAATCCTGCCTTTCCATTACTCAAAACATTTGAAATTAAAGATAAGATTCTGGCATCTTTTGAATTATATTCAGGAGTCCTCCAAGCAATACGTATATTTTCGGCTGTTGGACCAAAGACCTCTCTTGTAATTGGTTCACTTATTGGTTTCTCTGGTTTTGGATTATAGCCATCAAATGTTTTAGCCGCCATATAGGAAAAATGATTGTCTATTTTTTCTATTAGCAAGTCTGGATTAAAATCGCCTACCATGATGATAGCCATGTTATTTGGCACATAGTAGGTTTGATAATAGTCTTTAATGGCAGATATAGAAGGGTTTTTTAAGTGTTCTATGGTACCTATCGTCGTTTGTTGCCCATAATTGTGCGTAGGAAAAAGAGCATCACTCATTTTTTCCATCACTTTTCTACCATCATTGTCTGAGGATCTATTTTTTTCTTCATAAACGGCTTCTAATTCTGTATGAAAAAGTCTAACTACAGGATTCCTAAAACGTTCTGCCTGTATATCTAAAAACTTATCAATAGCATTTGATGGTATATCTTCTTTATAAACTGTTTCCTCTACCCAAGTATGAGCATTTGTACTTTGAGAACCAATTTCTGTCATGAGCTTATCATACTCTCCTGCAATTGCATATTTTGACGCTTCATTTGATACTTGGTCTATTTTAGTATAAATTTCTTTCCGCTCATCTGGATCTGTTGTTTTATTATATACTTCATAAAGTTCTTCAATTTCCTGCAACAAGGGAGCTTCCTTTTCCCAATCTAATGAACCAAACTTATCAGTCCCTTTAAAAAGGATATGCTCTAAATAATGAGCCAACCCTGTATGTTCTTTAGGATCATTGTTACTTCCTGCTCTAACTGCAATATTTACAGCTATTCGAGGTTCCTTTTGATTGACACTTAAGATAACCTGCAATCCATTATCTAGGGTATAAAACCTTGCCTGCATGGGGTCATTAGAGACATATTTATACGTATAACCATTTGAAGTTTTCTCTTCCCAATGAAAATCATTTTGTTGGGAGAAGCCTTTAAATAAGCCCAAAAAAAATAGGACCAAAAGGAGTGACTTGTTGTTTTTAAAATTTATATGTTTCATATTCATTAAGGTTGTGTTTGCATTTAAGTAGTAAAATTTAATTCATTGCTTAAAGAACCGCCTCAAAATAATATGGTCTGAGGCGGCCTTCCTTTTAAACAAAAAACTAAAAACTACTTGTTACTTATAATTATTGAAATGGGATTATTTAGTTTTTTATAACACCCTCAGCTAAAGTAAACTGAAGGTGTTATGGACTAATTCAAATAATTCCCTTTGTTATTGAAAAATTTCTGTGAATAGTTTGTGTAATTACTTAATCCAGGAGTTGCTCTAAAATTTTCTCTAATTCTGAATTGGAAGGTCTTGGTGCATTTGCCATAATTATATTACTTTCTGGATCCAATAAAATAAACCTTGGAATACCTTTAATGTAGTAATCTTGAACAAACTGAGATTTAAAATCATTATCAGCCATTAATTGAACGCCTTCTAAATTTTCATCTTTCACCATTTTTTTCCATTTATCACGATCTTGTTTCCTGTCTATGGAAATACTAATAAATTCTATGTCTTTATCATGATATTTCTCTTCAACTCTTTTTAGATGTGGTATTTCTGCTTTACATGGTCCACACCATGTAGCCCAAACGTCTATATAAATGTACTTACCCTTAAAATCTTCTAAAGAGGAAGTTCCTCCCTTAAAATTTTCATAATCTAGGAACTTAGGTGAAGGATTCCCTTTTGCCACTTTTCTGAGCTCATGATAACTATTGGTAATTTCCTTTTTATGTTCTTCATTACTCGATCCTTTCATAAATTCTTCATAGTAAGCTTCTAATTCGTTGGTATAAGTAATACCAAATTGAGCTTTTTTATAGAGTAATAAATCTTTAATGGTTTGATTAGATAAGGTATTATAAGTCTTTAATATTGCCAGGTCTTCAGCAATACCGGTAGCTTCTGATAGTTCATTGGCTTCTCTTTTACAATAATCATTCAACAAAGAATAATATGCATAAGAAAATAAAAAGTCTTCTTCTCTATTGTAGTCAAAATTGTCAAGTTCCTTCAAAAATCCTTGGGAAACTTTAAAAGTTGAATCTTTAGCATAATAAGCATGGTTAGCTTCATAGTTAGAAAGATTACTTAAATAGGTATATTCTATATTTCTTCTTTCCTTTTCTATATACTTTTCTGGTAAATTCTCAGTAACATCAAGTAAAGCCTTAGAAACATTACGAACTTCATCTTGCTTTGATTTAAATGTTGATTCGTCTAAAAGGTATTTATTCACATCCTTTCCAATAACTTCCTTTTCTTTCCTCCTTTTTGAAATTAAGTAACTATTGATTTCTGATCCAACACCTTTAAATTGAATGGTTTCATTAAAATTCTCACTATCATAGTTAATTTCTAAGTCATCCCCTGCTTCTAAATATAAATACAAGAGATTGCTGCCATCATAAACCATCAAGTTCTCGGCCTTAATTCTTAAGGTATCTTTAAATGTTCCTGTACTATCTAAATCAATGGTTTTTGACAAGGAGTTTATCATACCACTGAACTGTAACTTATTCGTTCTTGAATTTAAAATAGTTCCATTGATAAGAACATAGTCTTTCTTTTCTGTTTCTTGAGAACAGGAAAGAAAAGCAAGAGGGGCAAAAACTAGCAAATAAAATAACTTCTTCATTTTAATAATTACTTTTAATTAGAGGATGGAATGTTATAACTAACCTTCTTTATTTAGTAGAAAAAATATCATCTAACATTTGATACATATCAATCTTTTCTGGATTCTTAGAGCTATAAATAATTTTGCCTTTTGGATCTAAAACAATTTTTGTTGGGAAAGAATTGACATTAAAAGGAATTAAGAGATTCGTTTCATTGGTGCTTCTTATGTGGGTCCAATCATAATTTTCTTTTTCAATAATATCCCTCCATTTTTTATCTGTATCTCCTTGATTTACCCCTACAACCGTAAAATTTTTATTGGCATATTTTTGACTATACTCCTTAATTTTTGGAATTTCCGCCATACAAGGACCACACCACGTTCCCCAGTAATCCAGTAGAACATAGTTACCTTTTAATTCTGACAATTTAAATTCTTTACCATTTAAGGTGTTCAATGTAGTGAGTTCTGGAGCAGACATTCCGATTCCTGTATTTTCAACTGCTGAAATTCGCTCTTTAGCTTCTTCATAAAAAGGAGTACCGTCCAAAGTTGAGCTATCAAAACCATTAAATAGAGCCTTTGCTTCTTCATGTGTAAAGTATCTTCTGTAGTAGGCATCATTAAAGACATAGGATGCAGCAATAGATTTGGGATGCGACTTAATAAAATCCGTTTTTAGGACAGTTACTTCCTTACCTAACTTATCCCTTCTTTCATATAGGCTTTTTACCTCTTCTTCATTTAAATCACTAGTAGAAATAGCTACTGAAATAGAATCCATGGTATTCAAAAGAGGGAATATTTGTGAGTTAATCAGCGCTAAATCATTATTAATACCTAATGAATCTGAAGGATATGCATCTACCATATAATCTACTATTTTTCCATTATAGGAGATTTTAGCTCCAGGAAAACCAATGAACCATAATCGGCTTAAATGTGCTTTGACCGAAGCTTGATATTCCTTGTCCCCTACCTTTACCTTATAACTTCTTAGAGCTTCAGGAACACCTATGTAATATAACTTATAACCCTCTATAGAATCCTTGAAAGTAAATTTTTGATCTTTTATCCAAAGGGTATCTCTATGATAACCAGACGGATCCTTATCATCTTTTTCATAGTATACCAAATAATCGCTCTCAAGTCCTTTTATATTAGCATTTAATGTGAATGTTTTTGGTGTTTCTCTCACTTCTTCACCAGACTTGTTTGACTTACAATTAAGCATAAGAATGGCCGTAAGCAAAAGGAGGTTTGCTTTAATATTCATGTCTATATGTTTTTTGGAAACCAAAACGAAGATTTTTTTCACCTTCGTTTTGGCAAGGTTTAATAACTTATAATCTAGATATTGATTGTTATTTAAAAAGGACTCTAATTGGTATAAATATTTGAAGGCCAATCTTGACCATCTGTTCTGGTAAGGGTAAATGTTCCATATTCATCATAGGAAACAGTGTAATAATAGGTCCATTCCACTGTAATTGTTGGGCCATCAACATCAATAATATTCCATTGTTGCTGCCTCCAAGTGTCATCTATAATTTCCACTAAACCAGTATCATAACTGTAACTAAGAGCTCCTGGTCCTCCGTAATAATAATCACAAGATAAATCACTTACGTCATAAACAGTAAAACTACCTGGTTGAAGTGCCATAGAAATGGTTCCTGTTTGGCCTACCTCTACATCACCCCAAGTAACACCTCCAGCAGAAACCTCAATCCATTCATAATCATAGGTACCTTCCCAAATAGGAGGAGCAATTTCCACAATTCTAGACCCCATAGAATAGGTACAATTAAAGTCAAAACAATCCTTACGAGTATCCACAACAGCACCATCTTGCCCAGTAATAACCCATTTAAATTCAAATATATCGCTTACCAAAACGTCCCCGTTATGGTTAGGTGAAAATTCACTACTAAAAAGGTCTGCGAGTTGGTCTTTGGTTACAGTAATCATAAATGTGCTTTCTGGGTCTACTATTGTTTCAAGTAACTTTCCTTCAGAACCACCCAAATAATTAAATGTTCCATCATTGTTTTCCTCTGCAAAAGCATAAATTTCAACTTTACTTATATCAGAAATAGGGAAATCTCCTATTTCCAATGACACTTCATAATCGATTGAGGTTAAGTACCAATACTCCTCACCTCCGGTCTCCAATTCAACATAATATTCAAATTGGTTTGACCCATTTTCATTAGAAGGTGTAAATTTCAAATAAGCATCATCTCTCCATGTGATTTCATAAGGATCTGGCATTTTCACATCATCATTTTCTTCACAAGATTGAACAATTGGAAGCAATAATAAGCCCAGACATAACAAAATTATTTTTTTCATTACTAATGTTTTTTAATTAAAGTTATAGGTTATATACTTTGGGTGTTCCTTAAAGAACATCCCTCAACTTGTGATTTAGTTTAAATTGGGGTTTACATCTCTTATGGATTGAGCAATTCTAACCACATAGCCATCATCTCCTGGACTTAAAGTAAACTCTTCTCCTGTTAAAGGATGAATTCTTGTATAGACAGGTACTTCGTCGCCATACACATGGTATCTTTTTTGGTCAAATAGATTTAAAGATGAGCCCGCTAATTCCTTTCTTCTTTCATCCTTCACCAATTGTAAGGTTGTAGCATTGTCAGTAAAAGCAAGTGGCGTAAAGGATTCTAATCTATTAGGCAGCAAAACATTTAACATATCAATAGCACCTTGACCATCTCCAGTGCGCACCTTGGCTTCAGCATTTGTTAGCATTAATCTAGGTACACTTAGCCCATTACATCGCTCTGAATTGGCGTACATGTAAATATAATTTGGAGACACATCAATACCCGTACTTGATGTTTGAGTTGCAAATAAATACCATCTTCGATCATTATCCTGATCATAAAGTGAAACCAAATCTGGAGAATAGAGATGAAATGGATTTGCAAATGACCAATAGATATATCGGTCCCATATAACTTCCTTATTTAGCGTACTAGAGTACCATTGACTTCCATTGTTATAACCAGACCATGGATTTGATGGATTTGTAAAATCAATAGTGTTGTAGTCATACAGAAAATCATATTGCTCTAAAGCAAGATTAGAGTTTTCAACTGCTTCTTCAAAATTGCCCATATACAAATTAACTTCTGCAAGTAAAGCATATAATGAAGCACGACCTGGTCTAAAATTAGCATAGGAATTAATGGCATCATAATTTGAATCCAATAAGGCTATAGCTTCATTTAAATCTGTTAAAATTTGAGCATAAACTTCACTAACCGAAGATCTCCCCAATAATGCCTGAAGATCAATTTCTAAAGGCATCGCTACCCCTGGTTCATCTGGGTTTGATGGATCAAAATGATGTGCATACTGATTAACTGTTAAAAAATATTCAAAAGCTCTTTGAGCCAATGCCTCTGCTTTAATGTTATTTCTTTTCGAGGGGTCAAAATTTCCAGGCTCAGCAGTATCTACATCTTCCAAAATTTGATTCATAACGTGGATGTAATAATAAAAATTATTGTAATCGCTATCTGCATCATCTGGATTGAAAATATCATGCTGCCAAGTATATGCATTCACACTTGGTGTGCTATTGGAAATACTATTAAAACTTTCCTCCGTGTGGTATACATCAGGATCTATAAACCTTGCATTTGTGCCAACAGAACGTAATATGGCATAATCGAGTAACATTTTGTCATAATCCTCCAATGTTGAGGGAATAATATAACCTGTTGGTTCAACATCCAAAAAGTCATCGGGACTTTGACATGATGTAAATGATACGAATATGATTACTATATAAATAATATATTTTGCTTTCATAGTTTTGCTCTTTTTATATTGTTTTAACATCATTTAAAAGGAGACTCTCACTCCAAAAGTGTAACTAGTTAAATTTGTATAAGCCTCTGAATTAGGTGCAATAGGATCTACTCCTAAATCATTAGCCACCCACAAGAAAGGATTGGCAACCTGCATAGTCAATCGAAGATTGGTTAAGAACGTACGATCTAAAAATTTCTTTGGCATTGTATACCCCAAAATAATATCTTGAACTCTTAGGTAATCCCCTTTGTGAACATTTCGATTAGATTGATTCCAAATGCGGTGCATTGCGCTTGTATCATATCTATTTTCATATTCTCCGGTCATAGGATTTAAACCATTATAGAATACTTTTGGAACATCTGTGAATGCTTCATCACCAGGATTCATCCAACGGTTTGCCCACTCTTGATGTAGTCTAATATTCCCAAACCCATAATCATAGTTATTGTAAGAGCCATAGCCTGCAGATGCATAGTTATAAGACATTCTGAAAACATAATCAGCTTGATAGTTCATATTAACAGTAAGATCCAAACCTTTATAATTGAAGGTTGTAGAAAGACCACCATAGTGTTGAGGCACTGTAGTTCCCACGTACTCCAATTCATCAATATCAACCGTTCCTCTCCAAGATCTTGTATTACCATTAGCATCATAAAGTAGCACTTCCCCATTGTCATCTAAACCAGCAAAATTATAAGCATAAAGCCCACCAATTGGCATACCTTCTTCATATGCATTTCCTCCTGTATAACTATCAGCTGTAGGAGCATTGGTTAATTTTGCCTTAGCTAAAATATTTTTATTGTAATTGAAATTGGCTCTAACCGACCATGTAAAATCATTACTTCTAATGACATCTGCATTCAATTGCAACTCCACACCTTTATTATCAATATCTGCATAATTTACTCTTGCTGTTGACCAACCTACAGTGGGGTCAATTACTTTTGATGTATAGACATCAGTACTCTTTTTAATATAATAATCTATACTTCCAGATAGCCTGTTGTTGAAAAAAGCAAAGTCAACACCTAAATTGGTAGTTGCGGTTTCCTCCCATTTCAAATCGGAATTTCCAGGTTGACTAAGTACTAAACTATTATAGGTATTACCCCATGTAATGTTTCGAACTCGAGCAGTAGGTTCTGGATAAACTCCAATCAAACTATTTCCTCCAAGTCCATAGGTAGCTCTCACCTTCAATCGGTTAATCCAATTTGCATTATCCAAAAAAGCTTCTTTAGCTGCATCCCATGCTACACCCACCGACCATAAGGGTTTGTATCTAAAATCTGGATTACTTCCAAAAATATTTGCTTGATCAATTCTGAAACTTCCGTTTAGGGTATACTTATTTTTGAAAGTGTACCCCATATTAGAAAAATAACTTACAAAGCGATTATCTTGATTGTTGATATCAAACAATTCAGCTGCATAGAAATCATATAATCTAGCTCCAGTCCAATCGACTAAATTATAACTCAACAAAGCTGCTTCATTAATTGGCAAATAGGTAGTTGATTCTTTATCATACCCAAATTGTCTATTGCGCAAAAACTCTGTAAATCTCCTAGAGTATTCTCCTCCAGCAAATACATTCAATTGGTGATCACCCCATTCCTTATCCCAATTCAATGTGTTCTGAAAGACCCATCCTTTGGAATATGTACGCTCTTGCAAATATTGTGATCCTTTTGGAATACCATATTGATACGAATCTGTATTACTGTCATAGATATAGAAATCATTGACCATATTACGCCAAGAAGGCAAATTCATTGATTTAAAGGAATCATAATCATTCGTATTACGCTCATACCTAAAAGAACTACTAAGAGTTAAATCTTTAAGTATCTCTACATCTAATTTAAAATCAGCCCTAATATCTAATAAGGTTCTATCATTGTCCAGATTTCTGTGTTCTTCTAAATAATTATAGGTGTAGGGAGCTCCAACAAGCGGTTCACGGTCTTGAGACATCCAAGGGTTCCAGCTATAATACTTTTGAATATACTGCCCATTTTCATCAACCAATTGATCATAAGGCTGCGCCATATAAAACATATCTATTGGGTTAAAAGCTCCATATTGAGTATCAAAACTGTTATCATTCTGTTGCCTTAAAACAGCTGTCATACCAGCAGTGAAAGCAATTTTATCATTAAAATCAAAGGTGTTACGCATATTCATGGTATACCTTTCTTGATCATCGCCAATGGTTTGCCCTTCAACATCCGTATATGACAGTGACCCGAAAAAAGCATTACGTTCACCTCCTCCTGAAAGAGATAAATTATAGGTCTTTTGCATAGCATTTCTTATAAAATACTTTTCCCAATCGTTCTCAATATTTCTCCTTCTCAATTCATTCATATAGTTATTATAGGTGTTTTGAGACCAAGTAACACCATCAGGAGAAAGCCCATTCCTATATATTTGAGCCATATGAAAATCATTGATACTGGAATTACTGCCTACCAATCCATTGATATTTGTCCATCCCTTATCAATAAATTCTTGATCTAAATCCATTTCTTGAGAAGTAGACATAAGGTTTAAGTCACTTAAGTCAACTTTATTTTCCATTTTGACAAAACTTGAAAAATCTACTTTCAAGGGTTGGTTTTTTCCTCCTCTTTTAGTTACAATTACAACCACACCATTTGAGGCCCTAGACCCCCAAATTGATGATGCAGATGCATCCTTCAAAATGGTGATAGATTCAACATCTTCTGGATTGATTGACTCTAAATTTTGTTGTTCTGCTAAAGGGAAGCCGTCAACAATTATTAAAGGATTGGCAAAGGCACTTAATATGGTAGAACGCCCTCTTATTTCAAAATTGTTGAACCTCGGGTTTATATTCAAACCTGCAACTTGACCAGTGATTCTCTCAATAATATTTGTTCCAGAAGGTCGCTGTTCAAGTTGGCTTGCCCCAACTTGTGTGAAAGACCCCGCTGTTCTCTCTTCAGAAAGCTCCTGATAACCAGTTAAAACAACTTCATCTAGAGAATTAATGGACTCCTTTAAAACTACATTAATAACATTATCCGAAGAATAATTATTTAAGTTAGATATATCTATTTTTCTTGTTGTAAATCCAACATAAGAAAATTCTAATACAGCTTGTACATCCGAAACCTTAATAGTATAATTCCCTGAAAAATCAGTAGCAACCCCATTTCGAGTATTGGCTTCCAAAACTGTTACACCAGGCAATGGAATACCATTTTCATCTGTTACTTTTCCTGAAATCTGTATTCCTTGAGCTGTAGCAGAATAATTATTTTTAATAATCTGAATGGTATTATGCTCACCCATGACATAATTTAAATTGCTATTTTTTAAACTTTCGTTTAATAAATCTCCAACAAAAAACTCACCTTTTTTGAGTTGAACTTTGGGTGCATCCTGAAACAAATTTTTAGGATAAATGAAATGATAATCAGTTTGTTGTTTGATTATTTGAAATACTTCATCCACAGATACTGATTTATTATCATCAATAGTAATTTTTTGCTGTGCAAATGAGTCTTTGCCATTTAAACCAAAAACGGTGACGCAAAAAAGAAAAATAAACATTCTCATAGATAAAAGAAGAAGTCGCCTTCCAAACAAACCTGAAGGCACATGATTTAATTTAATTTTCATAAATTTGAATTGTGTTAGTTAGACATCCGATTAATTAATACATCAATTAATAGCGAAGAGACCTCACACCGCCAAATGTTAAGCTCTTCGCTTTTTTTATTTTTATTCTATAGTTATTAGTTTTCCTTCAATTTTAAAATTGGTAATAAGTCCGTAGTTTTTAATACTTTTCAGAACATCAACAATAGTTTGATCTCTTCCTAAAACACCTACAAACTGCTCATCCATAATTTTTTTGTTTTCAAAAACAATATCAAAATCATACCACCTCGAAAGCACTTTCATAATATCCTTTAATGATTTTCCATCAAAACTAAAAATACCTTCCTTCCATGAGATTTCAGGCTCAATATCAACATCAGCTATTGCCAAATTTTCTTTCACTAAATTTATGGTTGATTGTTGTCCTGGCATAAGAATTTGGTTATACTCCTCATAAGCAACCTGTACTTTACCATGAACTAAAGTGGTGTAAATAAAGGTTTCATCCTTGTAAGCCTTCACATTGAATCCTGTTCCTAAAACTTCAATTTTTTGATTTGTGTTAGAAACAACAAATTTAGACCCGTTATTTTGGGAGCTAGGTGTAACCTCAAAATAGGCTTCACCATAGACTAATTCAACTTCTCTATCTTGGTTATTTAAAAATGCAACAGGGAATTTTAATTGAGAATCAGAATTTAACCAAACCTGAGTTCCATCTGATAAACTTAAGGTAAACTGACCACCTCTAGGAATGGTTAAATAATTATATTCCAGGTTGCCCCCTTCTGTACCAGAACTATATACTAATTCCTCTCCATCACTTTTGACATACTCGGTCTCATATAACTTTCCTTTTTCAAGTTCTACAAATGAACCATCTCCTAAGGTTAATACTGCCTTGTCAGTTCCTGTAAGGATTTGATTATCTACAATAACTGGCTCTATTAAAGAAGGTTTATTTTTGGAATTAAAGTATATAGAAACAGCAAAGAAGCAAGCAACTGATGCTGCCACTGCAAATTTCCAATATATATTTTTAGAACTTTTTGGTTTAATACTTTTTTGAAGCCTCTTCCATTCACCTTCAAGATTTATATTGAGTGAATCTGCATTGTAATTTGTCTTTACATTTTCAAAATACCTTTTATGGTGTTCAGACTCTTGGTACCATTTGGAGAATACAATCTCCTCCTCAGGAGTGAGGTTATTATTTATTTTCTTAATTATTAATCTAAATTCCATTTCGGATTTATTTGGCCTTTATATGTTAGACAAATAAAACCTAAAAAAGGGTGACAAAAAATTTAAAAAAAATTAAAAAAACAGAAATTTAGATAAAAAATTAGTTTAAAAACACCTTCTTTATTGATGGGATTCAAACATAATAGCCAAAATAGATATGATTTCCGCAATTTTAAGTTTTGCTCTTTTCAATTGTGTTTTTACTGTATTGACGGAAATATTAAGTTCCAAAGCTATTTCAGAATATTTGTAATTGTTAAGATATTTTAATTTGACGATTTCTTGCATACGATCGGGTAAAGAAGTAAGAGCTTTAGACACTTGCTGATTTAGTATTTTTCTCTCGTCTTCATCACTAAGAGAAATTTCGTGCTCAGAAACCAAATTTAAAGCTAAATCCAAAAGCTCGTAATCATCGGTGATCTTTATTGTTTTTAAGAAGTTTAAGCAACGGTTTCTTACCATTGTATAAGAATAACTTTTTAAGGACACTTGAATATCAATGGATTTGGCATTCTCCCATATATAAATAAATACTTCTTGTACTAAATCCTGACTAGAATCTTGGTCAAAAAGAAATCCATTAGCATAGATAACTAAATCTTCATAGTTCTTCTCGAAAAAAGATTTGAAGACACTTTGATCTCCTTTACGAATAGACTCAAATACAAGATCCATTGGTTTAGTTAATATATTGTAAAGTTTACACCAAATCTAACAAAAAGCAACAATTCCTATAACTATCAGTTGTTTTATTTAATTTTTTTTTAAAATATCTTAAAATTAATATTATGAAAAATGGAAGCCTAAAAAAATAGATGATTTTATTAAAATATGTCATTTTCAACAGAATACTTCTAATGGTTATAGGAAATCAAATATGTTTTTTTAAATCTCAATATTATTTTAAATTGCAATAAAATCATTAATTAATCCTTAGGTTAAATTTGCATACAAAAGTGCATACGATTTAAAATTTTTAATTTTTGTAACTCACTAAAAAACAGTCTTTTAGTTTATTAAAAGCGGAGTTCATAACCCGAAAACCCTAGCTGATTTTGCCACGCCGGTTCACACTGCGTGCTCATGTCATGCCACAAAACCATCAAAGAAATTGCCTATGAATTAGGTTATAACGATGAATATTATTTCAGCAGATTCTTTAAAAAGCAAACTGATATATCACCTCAACTATTCAGGGAAACAATTGGTTTTGATTTTGGCCAATCTGCATAGTACATTTACTCCATGCTTTCTAAAAAGTAAATCCTAAAGAAAATGTAAATCTGTTACCATCTGCTCCGTGATACAGTCCCAAATTACCCGATAGAGCATTAAACCCATTAATAAAAATAGAGCCTCCATAGTTGTTATGCCACACCTGAGACTGGTCATCTTCGACCCAAATCCGACCATAGTCAAAACCTGCAGTAACTCCCATTCTTATAGGAACAAAATTAGTTCTGAACTTGGCTATTCCCACTCTTAAATCTGTACTTTGGTAGAAAGCTGTCTTTCCATTAAAACGTTCGTTTCGATACCCTCTAAGGCTAAAATTCCCACCTAAGGTCGCACCGTGATAAAACTCATAATTATCACCAAATACCATCTGGCTGCCTATTTTGGTTGCTAACACGGCTATGCCACTTTCATGAATGGGATAGTCAATGGATAGCGAAGGTTTTAAATACAGAAATTCATTATTAAATTCATCTATATTGGTTTTGTAACCCGTAGTCAAGTCAAACTGAAAACCCCGTCTTACAAAGGCTAATTGATTGCCCTTGTTTTTATATTGGAAAGATATTTCACCTCCGGCATACATTTGACTTTCAAATACATCGTTTTCTGGGTTGAAAAATTCTCCTGTGGCTTCTTGGGCATTGTAATCTACCTTATGAGATTCAACTATCGGTTTTATAGTGAACTTCATACCGTGCTCGTTTCTATAAATGAGGGAAGGTGCTACATACCATTGGGCAATCCCAATTCGATTGTATTGTTTGTCTACGGCATTATCATCATACGCACTTTCATTTCCAAAACCAAAAAAGTTCATGGCATAATTGGGACTGGTAAATCCGGCTTCAATACCAAAATTCCAATTGTGGAACACATGTGCAAATTCTCCAGAATATGTGAACTCATATCCCGAGGTTGCTGAAAAATAGGCAACTCCAAAAGTATGTTGTGATTTAAAAGGATTGTTTGCTAGTCCATAGGTTGTAAAAGTATCTGAAAATCCTACCTTAAAGCCAGCATCTGGATCCCACCCTATGGCAGGAAAAACCGTATTGGTTGTATACTTCTTCTTTTCAGAATTGTAATTGTTAATATCATAATCGTCTACCAACCATTTTTTACTATGTCCTTTGATGGTGTTCTTTTTACTTTTATAATCATAAAGTTTCGCCTTACGATTGTTTTCAAAATTATATGTGTCATTATTTTCTCCTCCCATCAGTTTCAGCTTGATTAAATGATCCCCCTCCCCTACTATTTGAAACTCGTCTTTACCATCCAAACCATATAGCCATATTTCTTTGGTAAGGCCTTTGTTATAGGTATGCTCAAAAACCAATTTATCATCACTTTCAATTGAAACCTTTGTTTTACCTTCTGGCAGCCGCGTAATTAAAAACATATCATCATCCTCTGTTCCCGTAATGATTTGAACCCGATTCAAATACTCATAATATGCACGTGCCGGCTCAGCCAATTCATCTCGACGCTTTTTTAAAGCTATTTTAATGTCCTCTGTGTATTGGTCCTGAACCGCATTGGGCAAAACCTTAAAAGAATCTTCAATAACCTGATCGCTTAATCTATTTTGGATCAATTCTACCTGCTTGTTCCAATCCTCCCATGAGAGATTCTTTATAAAAGCCTGATCTAATGAATACCCATCAAAATTGAGCCATTTTATGTTTTTATATCCTTTTTCAAAATCTTGCATTTTTCTGAAGTCAACAATCACCAACTTGAGCAATTTAAGTAGCAGGCCGTCATATCTTGGAAAAGCTTGATCACGATCACGACGTATGGGCCTATATAACTTGATATCATTATCTTGTTCAAACTCTGAAAAACGCCATTGGTCAGAATGTCGGTCCCAATCGCCAATTAACATATCCACCAATCGGGCTTTTATCCATTCAGATTCCATAATCTGATATTCTTTGGATTCGCTCATATCCTTCAGCAAGTCTGAAGTCGATACGATATCATCGGGAGCTCCAAATTTGGGATTATCTTTATTCTCATCACCTGCATGGGTTTCCATCATGTAAAGCTTATCACCATAATCTTCATTAAAAATGTTCAGGTTTTTTTGTTTAGGCAAGTAATAAATTTCAGGTTCAGCATTATAAATGTTGAGAGTGTCAAGCATAGGGTTAAGTGCAAAAGGGGCATACGGATGGGCGGTGGTATAAAAATCCTGAACCAGTCTTTCGGCCACCGTATTATCCATATAATCTTCTACATAATGATCTGTCACCACCGATTGAATAAACCGCACCGCGCTTTTACGAAGCTCTCTTAAGGTATATTCATGATCCTCTTCATCTTTAATGCGAACTGAACGGGATTGATTTCCACCTCCTTCTGAAATAGCTACTGGATTACCCGGTAATTTACTTAAATCCAATACAGGGACTTCCACTTCTTTACTGTAAACCTCTCGATAATGGGTGCCCCAAAAGAAATTGTAAAGCAAACTTTTAGAGGTCTCCTCTGAAGTGTAAATCGATGCTTTTTTGGTTGCTGGCCAGTCACTAATATCGTGGAAGGACACCTCATCCATGGTAGTTTGTTGTCTTTTTATGATGTTACTGAATACCTTTTGAGCGGTCCCATTTTCAACCGAATAAAACGCTACCTCTGAGCTGTTATCGTTATAAACGGTCAGTTTAGCAAAGCCATGATCACGTGACGCAAATTGTCCATCTTTCTTATCAGCTTTAGCCTTTCTTGTTTTTTTCCCTCCTGTACCACTAATAATTTGTGGGATACCGTCATCTGAAAGATATTGTAGATTTTCATCACTGGCTGAAACAAAAATCACATCTGGAAACATACTGGCCATGGTTTCTAAAGCACCTCGTAGTTTTTTACGCTGCTGACTGTAATAATCTTCCTTTTTGACACCTCCAATTTTTTCAAGGAATCCGCGTCTGGTATTACTCAATATTGGATGATGGATGGCTACAATAACCGTTTTGTTTTGTTCATCCTTTAGGTCGTCTTTAAATTTTGAAAAAAATTGCTCTCTGGTTTTAATATCACATTTATTGTTGATGTACAATTGTTCATCCCAATCTTCCAAAAACCACTGGGAATCAATCATAAGAAGTTCCACATTATCGGTATCCAAATCTTCTATTTCTCTCACACAACCATCATTTGGCCAAAATTCAGCTTTGCTATTATCTTGAATAAAAGACTCCATATCATCTATATTCTCATGGCCATTCTTGTTCCATTCATTTTTCCCAGGGGTATAAATGACGCGTCCATTAAAATTTTGCATGGGTTCCATCAAGGTTTTCTGTAAGAGCTCTTCCGCTCTTTTCCGGGCTTTCTTTTTAGGAGGGAATCCATTTTTACCCGTTATATTACCTATAGCCACAAAGGTAGCTTTGTCATCAGCTTGAGACATCTGGGAAATGGCAGAAAGAACTTCTTGAGTATAATGAGATTCATCTACCCCTGTATTCCCAGTGAAATAGAAAACTTGAGAAATTTTCCTAACTCCTTCCTGTGCATGGGAATGCGTAAAACTGAAGATAAGGATGAGACAAAATGGGAAATAAATTTTATGAGTATTTAAAAGACTTTGCAAAAACGTAAAAATATTCACCATAGACATGCTTTAATTTAATGCTCAGGGGGAGCTTGTTAACAGGAAATTTCAACAAAAAAAAAGAGATATGCATAAATTTTAACTATCTATAACATTTTTAAGACCTAAAAAGGGATACAATAGGGAGTGAAACCAATTAATCAATTACTTTTTTATTTTAAACAGAAAACAGATACTGTCTCCAAACAGAATTCAACAAGCCCCTTTTATAAACCAAAAATCCTACTTTGAAATTTTAAATAGTTTTGGTTTCTTCGTTTTACTGACCGACAATAATAATTTAGCCGATTCCATGTTTTCAAATTCCTTTTACTTGTAGGTATTTCTTTATATTTGGGTGCACCTATCAGAGAATAAACACAGCCGTGGGATTATATCGTTTTTATTTGCAAGCTAAAAAATGACATTCGAAGATTTTAAAATATTGCATCAAAAATTCACTTCTGACTTAAATGCGAATGTGAAATGGAATGACCCTAATTATATTAGATATATCGAAGAGATTAACGATAATATAGAATTTCAAGAATGGACTTTAGAGGAAAAATTCCGCAAAAATAAATTTGATTCGGAATCCATATGTTGCTTAAAAATGGCAGACCAAATATTCGAAAGTTTAGACAAAAAAGGAAATATAAAATATGGAGATGTCGATGTTGTGATTAATAAAAGGACCGATGGAACTTACGGAATTCCTATTCACGATGGAGGAACTTCTATAATTGAAATTAACTTTTGTCCTTGGTGTGGACAGAATTTAACCGACAAAGAAGCCAACTGATGAAACGGTATATTTAGTGCAGAAACCGAAAGTAAGATATATAACCAGCTTGATCTCTCTTCGGATAATCTTGCGTATTATTCCATACCGAAATCATTAGAGACAAACCATTAGCAACAATAATGAAAAACCAAATGCAGAAAATTAAAACATTTACATTATTAATCTCGATTGCGACAATCGTTTCTTGCCAATTTAACCAATCAGTAGAAAAAGATTTGACTACAGGAGCTTATTCCAGAGGTGATGGAATTGGAGTTGATGATATTATTATAGAAATTAACGGAGAAACTGACAATAGAAATGAATTTGTGTTTGGAGAAAAAGTTAACCTTATATTTAATAATGTTACTGGACTAACTTATTCTGATGGGAAAACCTATCCAGAATTATCAATGTACATTGTAAAAAATGAGAAAGACACTGTTTTATCTAATCCAAACCTATTAAAAAGCTTGAAGAACGGGACCGAACTTTCGCCACTCCAATTACAAGCAAATTTCATAACTGCTTTACCAAATTACGATAATGAAAAATACAAAGTCTATGTAGAAATTACCGATAAAAAAGGAAATGGAGCATTTAACTATGAACTGCCATTTACAGTTAAGAAAAACGACCTATTAGATATCAAAAGCAACGGTATAGAGTATTCTACAATTTATCTATGGAATGAAACTTTAAAACAACCTGTTTTTGACAATGAAGTAAGCTCGGAACATCTATTTATCTTAATTCTTAATGAAATAGAAGGTTTGGAACTAACTAATGACAAGGTATTTCCTATTTTCTCAATTGACTTAAAAGACAACAATGGTAATGAAATACTTTCCAACCCTAACCTATTAAGTGCCTACGAAGAAGAAGGAGTGAATTATAAAGACGTGAAAAGTCAAGTTACAGCTAAACTTACTTTTGCAAAAGGTCAAATTAACAACCCTTGCAAATTGACTGCAAAACTAAAAGATAAAAATTCAGAAAAAGAGGTTAATATTTCAGCTGTATTGAATATAAATTAAAATTACTACCAATAACTGTAAGTAATTAAGCGTTCTTGACTACTTCTTACAAGCCAACGGGTTTTGAATCAAAAAACTGGATACATACCGTTTTTGTACTTGCTAAAAAATGAACTACGAAAAGAATAAAATAGAACTAGAAGAAAATGGATTTTCCGTTTTAGATAACTTGTATTCCGACAATGAAATAAACGGAATTTTAGCTTGTATCGAAAATGCCGAACAAGACGGGAATACGTTTATGAAAACAAAGGATTTATTTGCGATTAGGCAATTAATCAAAAATATACCTGAATTGAGTGTCTTGCTGTTTAACGAAAAGTTGATTGAATTAATTTCTGACCTTTCTGAATCTGAATATTTTCTGACCAAAGCAATCTATTTTGACAAACCAAGCAAATCGAATTGGTTTGTTGCTTATCATCAAGATTTGAGCATTTCGGTTGACCAAAAAATGGAATTGGAAAATTATACAAATTGGACTTTTAAAAAAGGTCAATACGGTGTTCAACCACCAATTGAGGTTTTGGAAGACACCATAACAATCCGAATTCATTTAGACAAAACAAATAGAAATAATGGCGCTTTAAAGGTAATCCCTAAATCTCACCTAAATGGAATAGTTCGTGCTGAATCAAAAGATTGGAATTTAGACAAAGAGTATGTTTGTGAGGTGGAAAAAGGTGGAGCCATGTTAATGAAACCTTTGACTTTACACGCTTCAAATAGAACCACAAACGGCATGAAAAGACGAGTAATACATTTAGAATTTAATAAACATAATCTGACTGAACCGCTTGCTTGGTTAGAACGCTATGGAATAAAAAAAACAAGTAAATAAGATTGTATCATACTAATTTTCTTAACCACTCGCTAAGCTTTAGTTACCAGATTGGATGACATCTGCATCACTAAGATCTTTACCAAAAAGAAAACAAATATGAATCTCAAAAGAGAAATAAATAAATTTTAAAATAATGAAAAGAAACTTTAATGATTTAGCACTGTTAATTTTAAGAGTTGGATTTGGGGGCTTTATGCTAACCCATGGAATACCGAAAATGGGTATGTTATCAAATCCCTCCGATTTTGGTGATCCAATGGGTGTTGGCTCAACAATATCTTTAATTTTAGCACTTATTGGAGAAGTGGTTGCCCCCATTTTGTTGATAATTGGCTTCAAAACGAAATGGGCTGCAATTCCTGCTGCAATTACCATGGCAGTTGCTGCATTTGTAGTACATGCCAAAGACGATCTAGCAACCAAAGAACATGCTTTATTGTTTTTAATTGCTTTTGTTGTGATATTTCTAGCAGGGGCTGGAAAATATTCAATTGACAAAGGCTAAAGAGGTTTGCTACTTCCAAACTCTAAATTGGGATGAACAAAGATTTGGTATATAAATGACAGTGAAAATATAACCTGATGCTAACATTGCCTGTTAGTAATGTTTATATTCAAAAAATACTTTTGGTATTAACCTTAAGTAATGAAGGGAATGAACATTGCTTGGTGAAAATGGAATCATGTTCGTACTTGTTACTGGTGTCTTTGGAATTTATTTTTGGTGGAAAGCCATCAACGAAAAAATGTAAAGTGAGAAACAATTTTACCAAAGTTAGGTTCCTGATTTCTGCTTTTACTACGGAAAATCCTCACAATTTTCATATCTTCGGTTTGCTGCAAAATTCTTAACAGATTTTGCTTGCTTGAAGAACTTCATCGACCTTGAAAAGTCACTTTTAAAATACACTATGAATAAATTCTTGTTAATTTTTGTTCTACTACCTTTTACAATGCTATTTAGTCAAACATTGAGGTTTGATATGATGGTTACATATGCTATTGACTACAAAAACTCAAATTATGAGTTTAGCACCTACGGAATATCCACAAATGATAATTATCTAATGAATATTCACAATAATCATGACGGAAGTCAAGATGCAAGTGTTTATGATTTTAAATCTATGAAAATACATCACTATAAAGTAACCCATAATACATCCAATAAAGCAGATAATATTGATAATTTTGATTTTGTCTACTCTTTTACAAACTCATTTAGCGACTATTTCCCCAAACAATCCTATGATAACAATATTCATTTTGATTTTAAAAAAGTTGCCACTGAGGAAGATAAAGAAACCGTTGATTTGATTTTCTATAAAAACAAAGCCAAAACTAGGTCAAAAAGCAAGTTGGAGTTACAAATATTAAATTCAGAACTTAATTTATTTCCCCTATTTCGCTTTACCTGTTTACATCCTATGGAGTGTATTCAAGACCTTAATTATGACAAATCAGGGTTAGTCCTCTCTGCCATATCAGAAAATGAAACAGAAAAATATACTTTAAAATCCTTTAAGGAGACAAGTTTAGAAATAGTATTACCAAAACAATAAAGACATGCTTGGTTTAAGAACAACAATTTATAAAGTAGGTGACATTCAAAAAGCAACCGAATGGTATACCAAAGCTTTTGAAACTCCCCCTTACTTCAATGAACCCTATTATGTCGGCTTCAATATTGGTGGCTACGAATTGGGACTTCAACCCGAAGAAAACCCCACCACAGATAAAATTGAGAGCGTTGTTTCCTATTGGGGAGTTGACAAAATTGAGGAAGTTTATGATCGCCTCATTCAAATAGGAGCCACAGCACATGAAAAACCATATAATGTGGGAGGTGAATTAATGACGGCTACAGTGAAAGACCCTTTCGGAAATATCATTGGGCTTATTTATAATCCGTATTTTAAAATTTAGAAGATCAAGAACCTCAGACTGAAAATCACTCACTAAATGAAATCTTTTTACTCTCTTCTTATCGTTTGCATTTTTGGCCTTCCTATTAATGCCCAAAATAGCAGTGTCGATTTTTCCTATTTAGACCAAAATCTTTCTTTTGAAAAACGGGTGGATATTTTGGTAAACCAAATGACCAACGAAGAAAAAATTAGTCAATTAGTGAATGAAGCTGACGCTATTCCTAGATTAAAAGTACCCGCATATAATTGGTGGAACGAATGTTTACACGGGGTTGCCAGAGCTGGTTATGCTACGGTATTTCCTCAATCTATTTCTGTAGCAGCTTCGTTTAATAAATCGCTTTTAAGGGAAATTGGCGATGTGATATCTGATGAAGCCAGAGCCAAACATCATGAATTTGTTAGAAACAATAAACGAGGAATCTATACGGGTCTGGATTTTTGGTCACCCAATATCAATATATTTCGTGATCCTCGTTGGGGACGCGGACATGAAACCTATGGAGAGGATCCTTTTTTAACAGGAGAGTTAGCTTCTCAGTTTATTCTAGGACTTCAAGGTGAAGATTCTAAATATTTAAAAACAATCGCTACTTCAAAGCATTTTGCGGTTCACTCGGGGCCGGAAGCATTAAGACATTCTTTTGATGTGGATGTAAGTGACAGAGATTTATACGAAACCTATCTACCGGCTTTCAGAAAAACAGTTTTTGATGCTAAGGTACACTCCATCATGGGGGCTTACAACCGATTTAGAGGTGAATCGTGTAGCGGCAGTGATTTCTTATTAAACAAGATATTAAGAGACGATTGGGGCTTTGATGGTTATGTTGTCTCCGATTGTGGTGCTATTCGAGATATTCATACAGGCCACCATATTGCAAAAACCGAAGCGGAAGCTGCCTCCATTGGACTAAAAGGAGGTTGTGACCTAAACTGCGGAAGTTACTACAACTATTTAACAGAAGCTTTAGAGGAAGGTTTGGTAAGTGAAGAAGACATCAATATTGCAGTAAAGCGCACTTTGCTAGCACGATTTAAACTGGGGATGTTTGATAGTGAAAATGACGTTGAATTTTCAAAAATCCCATATAGTATTGTTTGTTCCGATGCGAACAACAGTTTAGCTAAAAAAGCGGCGCTGGAAAGTATTATCCTTTTAAAAAATAGCGATAATTTATTGCCTTTAGACAAAAATAAACTTAACAAAATTGCCATTATTGGTCCCAATGCAGACAATTGGGAATCGCTTTTAGGTAACTACCACGGTACTCCTAAAAATCCGGTTACCTTTTTAACAGGCTTAAAAAATAAAGTAGAGCCTGTTATTGAAATATCATATGCTGAAGGCTGTCACCTTTCGGAAGAAAAATTAAACCTGAAGCCCATTCCTTCGGTGTTTTTTGAAACTCTTGACGGTAAACAAGGTTTAGAGGCTTCATATTTTAATAATGTCAAATGGGATGGCTCACCTGTTTTACAACGTATAGATGATAATATTGATTTTTCATGGCAAAACGATCCGATCTCTGTTGATTTAGACGATAACTTCTCTGTGCTTTGGAAAGGTTACTTGGTGCCACAAACATCAGGTTCTTATGAATTAGCGATTTTATCAAAACGAGGGATGTCCTTAAAAATTGAAGGACAAGATATTACTAATGGTAAAGGTTCTGCGCATCACCCTAAATACGCCACCAGCATTTTAAATCTAGAAGCCGGAAAAAAATATGAAATTGAGGTTAGATATTTTAGTGACGAAACCAATGCTTTGGCGCAGATGCTTTGGGCTAGAACAGATACCGATAAAATTCAAGAAGCCGTTGAAATAGCTAACAATGCAGATCTTTCTGTTGTCGTATTAGGATTATCACAGCGCCTAGAAGGCGAAGGGGGTGATAAAAAAGACTTAGATTTACCACGACAACAAACCGAACTACTTAAAGCCATAAAAGCCACTGGTAAGCCCGTAATTTTAGTTATTAATGCGGGAAGTGCACTGGCTATTAATTGGGCAAAGGAACATGTAGATGCCATTATTAATGTGGGATATCCTGGTGAAGAAGGCGGTAATGCGCTGGCAGATGTCATTTTTGGAGATTATAATCCTGCTGGAAGATTACCAATTACCTATTATAATTCACTGGAAGATTTACCACCTTTTGAAGATTACAACATGAAAGGGAGAACCTATCGTTATTTTGAAGGCGAGCCGCTTTATCCTTTCGGATATGGCTTAAGCTATACGACGTTTAAATATTCTGATTTAAAATTTCCAAAGCAAATCAAAGCTGGAGAAAGCCTTGACGTATCTGTTACCGTTACAAACTCAGGAAACCGCTCTGGTGATGAAGTCATTCAAGTGTATTTAACCGACGAGAAAGCATCAACTCCAAGACCAATTAGACAGCTAGTAGCATTCGACCGTATCCACCTAAAACCAAACGAATCTAAATCCATTAGTTTTACAATAACTCCACGACAGCTTTCATTAATAAATAAGCAAACAAAACGAGTTATTGAGTCTGGTGATTTCACCCTTTTTGTTGGTGGTGAACAACCAGGTTTTAAAGGAACAAACCAAGCAACCTCTACCGAAGTAATTTCTGGAATGTTTAAAGTTAAAGGCACATTAGAAATAGAAGGACTTTAGAAAATGACCTATTGAAAAACCAAAAGAAAACCATAAGGTCTTTCCCTTTTTATTATCTTTATACTAATAATTTCAAAAGCTCCTTCTTGGATTATATCCATTCCCTAACTTAACCAATCAAGGTTTCAATGAATAAATTATTTCACATATTTAAGGTTGATGTTGAGGAAGCCAACAGAATTGCTGAATTATCTGAAGAGCCGCACAACCATGATTTCGAAGAATTATTAATCGGAATAAAAGGGGAACTAGAGCATTTTATAGATTTCAACACAACACAAACACAAGCCCCATTTGTGAGTTTTGTATCCAAAGGAAAAGTACATAAACTTCTCCCTAAACCACTAAACGGAGATTGCGAAATTTGGGGCATTCGATTTAAAAGTGAATTTATTCCTGAGACCACTTTTCAACTGTATTCACTTTATCACAATCAAGCCAACTTATCTCTGGAGGAAGGCTTCTGTTTTCAGAGATTGGTCACTTTATGCCAAATGATATATGATGAAACCCAACAGGAAATGGTTGACTACGCCATTATCAGACAGTTGTTAGGGGTATTACTTACTATGATTGAGACGGAACGAAAAAAATTGACACCACCTGATCAAACCATTCAAAAAACACAACACATATCCTTTGGAAACTTTTTGAACATCCTAGAAGAAAACTTTAGGAGACCAGTGGGAGTTGAATTCTATGCCGAAAAACTCTTTATGTCCTCAAGAAACCTCAACTTGATCTGCCACAATATTATGGAACAAAGTGTTTCTGAAATTATAGAAACCCGTAAGTTGATAGAAGCCAAAAACCTCCTTATTTCTACTGATAAGACCATCTCAGAAATAGCTTATGAGTTGGGCTACAACGAAAACTCTTATTTCTCAAAAGTCTTCAAAAAGAAAGCTGGTCAATCACCAAATGAGTTTCGTGAAGAAATGAAAAGCACCCTCATTTCCTAAAATTACCATTCGTTTACCGAATTGTGTAAGACCACAGGCGCCTGTTGTTTCCATCTTTGCATTGTCAATTTAAAACAAGTAAAAGATGAAAAAAACAATTCTAATTTTAGTAGCCGTATTTTTAATTAATAACCTAACTGCAACAGCACAGTCTGAAAAGCAAATCTGGACCAATGATCCGCCACACTCCCAATTATATTTTACAGTAACACATTTAGGGTTTAACGATATCAGTGGGACTTTTGACAATGCAACTATTAAGGTTAGCGCGTCAAAACCTGATTTTAGTGATGCCACTTTTGAGTTAACCGCCCAAACAAATTCCATTAATACCTTAGTGGAAGCTAGAAACAACCACTTGAAAAGTGCTGATTTTTTTGATGTTGAAAAATTTCCAACATTGTCCTTTAAAACCACTGAATTAAAAGCAAAAGGAAAAGGAAAATTCAAATTAACAGGGGACCTTACCATGCACGGAGTAACCAAATCAGTTACTCTTGATCTTATTTACAGAGGTCAAACTACCAACCCTATGAGTTCTAAACTTACCACCTCGTTTCAGGTGACTGGTGTTATCAAACGTTCAGATTTCTCAGTAGGTGACAAATTCCCTGAGGTAATTGTAAGTGATGAAGTAAGAATCAAATTCTCAGGAGAATTTATTCAACCTGACAAACAATAAATCGTCATGCTAGATTATTTATTAGAGATCTTAAAAGTAAATCAGAGTGCTACAAATATTGATGTGGCACTCTTGATCTTGAGAGTAGCAATTGGAATATTAATGCTTCAACATGGGATTCCAAAAGTTAAGAAGCTCATGTCAGGAGAATCCATCCAATTTTTTGCAACCTTTGGTTTAAGTGAGCGTAACTCCCTTAAAATGGCAGCTTTCGTGGAAGTATTTTTCTCAATCTGTGTCATTTTAGGCCTAGGCACCACCATTACCGTGATTCCGTTATTGTTCACCATGATTATAGCCGCTTTTCACACATTGAAATCTCAACCTTTTGACAAAAAAGAAGTACCTATTTTATATCTGTTAGTTTATGTGGCCTTATGTCTTTCAGGAAGCGGTACATTCTCATTGGATTACCTACTATTCGGACTGAGTTAACTCTAATTTCCTAAAATTACCATTCATTTACCGAAAAGTATAAGACACTAAACACCTAATATTCTGACCTTTGTAACATCAATTTAAAACACATTAAAAATGAAATCAACCTTAAAAACCTTAAGCAAAATAGCAACAGTAGCTTTCGTCTTCATGACTTTTCTTGCTAGCTGTTCAAATGACAAAACCACCGAATTGGAAGAAAAAATAGCCACTTTGGAAGCAGAACTACAAACATATAAGGATGCCGAAGCTATAACCCAAGAACGTTTGGTAGCGTTTGATTCTTTGGATTTTGAATTTTATACCAACCAAAAATGGGAAAACTTTAGCCACAGCCATACCGATGATATCGTAGTTTACAATGCTGATGGAAGTATTTCAAAAGGACTGTATCCAAACCACATCAATGACTTAAAACCCATGTTTGTTTTCGCACCAGATACCAAAATAAAAACACATCCAGTAAAATTTGGAACAGGTGACTGGACTGCTGTTATTGGTGAATTAGAAGGGACATTCACAGAACCAATGCCTATTGGTGATGGAAAAACAATTCCTCCAACTGGAAAAACATTCAAATTAAGAATGGCTACAATCGGACACTGGGATGGTTCAAAAATGACCGAAGAATACCTGTTCTATGATAATCTATCCTTTATGAAACAAATAGGATTGGCTGAATAAATTAAAAATTAATAAAAACATCAAATCATGGCAAATACAACATGGGCAATCGACCCAACACATAGTGAAATAGGTTTTAAAGTAAAACACCTTATGATTTCTAATGTCAAAGGGTTCTTTACAAATTATCAAGCTTCCATTGAGGGAGAAGATTTAACAAAATCACCTGTAAATGTGCAAATTGAATCTAGCTCTATAAGTACAAACAATACAGATAGAGACAACCACTTGAAAAGTGCAGATTTCTTTGACACCGAAAACTTCCCCACTATTACCTTTAAGAGTCAATCATTTACAAAAATAGATGATGACACATACAAACTTTCGGGAATCCTAACCATTAAGGATGTGAGCAAGGAAATTGAATTGGATGTTGAGTATGGTGGAACCAACAAGGATCCTTGGGGTAATGAAAAACTAGCTTTGGAAGTGACTGGAAAAATAAACCGTAAAGACTTCGGACTAAATTGGAATGCAGCTTTAGAAACAGGAGGCGTTTTGGTTGGTGATGACGTGAAGCTTCATGCAGAAGTTCAATTTGTTAAACAATAAAACCGAATTAAAATGAAAGTAGGAATAACAGGAGCTTCTGGAAAGCTAGGACAATGGGTCATTACCAAACTTAAGGAAAGAATGGCTTCAGAAGACATTGTTGCTTTGGTTCGTACACCAGAAAAAATGGAAGGTGTAGGTATTGAAGCTAGAACTTTTGATTATAACGAACCTGATCAATTGGCAAAAGCCTTAACAGGTATAGATAAACTCCTATTAATTTCTGGAAATGAAATAGGAAAACGCTTTGAACAACATGCAGCCGTTATCAAAGCAGCCCAGGAAGCTGGCGTTAAACATCTTGTCTACACCAGTTTGTTAAGAGCAGACGCTTCTACCCTAGTTTTGGCTCCAGAACATTTAGAGACCGAAAAAGCTATTAAAGATTCGGGTATAGAATATACTATTTTGCGAAACGGTTGGTATAATGAAAATTACACAGAGGCGGTAAAAGACACCATTTCCCAAGGCACGTTATATGGTAGTTCTGGAGATGGTAAAATCTCATCAGCTGCACGTGAAGATTTCGCAGAAGCTGCTGCCATTGTATTAAGTGAGGATAGTCATAAAAATAAAACTTATGAGCTTTCTGGAGACCAATCCTATACGATGACTGACTATGCTTCAGAGATTTCAAAATTAGTGAAAACGGATATTCCTTATGTGAATTTACCGGAAGCTGAGTTTGCCAACGCTTTAGAGCAAGCTGGACTACCTACCCCAGTGGCAGCCTTTTTTGCTGGAACACATACCGCAACCTTAAATGGTGACTTGTATGATAATGATAACCAACTTAGTAAGTTAATAGATAGACCCACTACCTCGATTTCCGAATCACTTGCTAAGGAATTGTCTTAAAAAAAAAATCAACTAGGAGACCTCAAATGAAAAGAAAGCAATTTTTAAAATCACTAGCTTTATTGCCTTTAATCGGTTCGACAATGCACTTAAGAGATTTAAATAAAATGACCTCCAACATGAGTAATACAGGCAAAATGCCTGTATTATTCCTGGGTCATGGCAGTCCGATGAATGCCATCGAGGAGAACGAGTTTGTAGAAGGATTTAGAACAATAGGAAGAAGTCTTCAAAAGCCCAACGCCATTCTTTGCGTATCCGCTCATTGGGAAACCCGTGGCACCTTCGTAACAGCCATGAACAACCCGAAAACCATCCATGATTTTGGTGGCTTTCCACAGGCTTTGTTTGATGTAGAATATCCCGCTCCTGGAAGTCCAGATTTAGCTTTGGAAACACAAAAACTCATTACCAAAACCCATGTGGAATTAGACCATAAATGGGGTCTAGATCATGGCGCATGGAGTGTGATTAAACATCTGTATCCAAATGCTGATGTACCTGTTATTCAAATGAGTATTGATTATTCCAAGCCAGGTCGTCACCACTATGAATTGGCTCAAGAGTTAAACCGTTTACGCCACAAAGGAGTGTTGATTATTGGAAGTGGGAATATGGTGCACAATTTGCGAAAAGTAGCTTGGAACAAACTTCATGAAAACTATGCTTTTGAATGGGCAACTGAAGCCAATGAAACCATGAAAAAGCACATTTTGAATGGGGACCATCAAAAGCTCATCGATTTTAAATCACAAGGTACCGCCTTTGATCTGGCTATTCCAACTCCAGAACATTACATCCCCATGCTTTATGCCTTAGGGTTAAAAGACGAAAACGAAACCGTCAGGCTATTTAATGATAAAGCCGTGGGAGGTTCTTTAACCATGACTTCGTTTATTGCAGGATAATTTGTCAAATCGATACTGCACTCAATAAGAAATCAGGCTATCTTGAATTAGGTTTTATTGTGGCTGAGCTGTTCTAAAATTAAATTGAAAATCGTATATTTACGGTCAATATGACCATAAGTCGTATTGCACACAGCTCACACAATACTAATTTAATAGACACCTTCATGAAGCGGATCATTTTATCATGGTTACTAGGCCTCGTAGCCTTGACCTTTCAGGCGCAAAATCAGAATTACAGACAAGACAATCCCAAAGGCACTTACACCAATCCTATTTTTCCCGGAGACTATCCAGACCCCAGTATTTTAAGGGATGGTGAAGACTTTTATATGGTACACTCATCCTTTGAGTACTATCCAGGATTACTAATTTGGCATTCCACCGACTTAATTAATTGGGAACCTATCACGAATGCCTTAAATACCTATGTGGGCTCTGTCTGGGCACCAGACTTGGTAAAATATGAAGACAAATACTATATCTATTTTCCTGCCAGTGATACCAATTATGTCATCGTAGCCGATGATATTAAAGGACCTTGGAGCAAACCCAAGGAACTTAAAATTACTATGATTGATCCAGGTCATATTACCGATAAAGATGGCAACAGATTTCTATATTTTAGCAGCGGTAGCTACGTACCTTTATCTAAGGACGGTCTGACAGTAACGGGGGAACCCAAACATGTTTATGATGGTTGGGAAATTCCTCGAGAATGGAGTATAGAATGTTTTTGTATGGAAGGTCCCAAGCTATTTAAGCGCGGAGAGTATTACTATTTAACTGTTGCCGAAGGAGGTACTGCCGGTCCTGCTACAGGACATATGGTTATTTCAGCCCGTTCCAAATCACCTTTGGGACCTTGGGAAAATGCTCCACATAATCCTATTTTAAGAACCCAATCTGTAGATGAACCTTGGTGGTCTATGGGACACGCCACCATTTTTGATGATGGTCAAGATAACTGGTACATGCTATTCCATGGCTATGAAAAGGACTTTTATAATATGGGTAGACAAACCATGCTGGTTCCCGTAGAATGGACCAAAGATGGCTGGTACCGCATTCCTGATAATATTTCGGTTAATAAACCTATAAAACTACCTAATCTTGAAAATGAGCTTAAGTCTTCGTTTTCACTTAGTGATTCTTTCCAAGGTCCCGATTTAAATCCCCAATGGAGTTTCTTTAAAGAAAGTAATAGTGAACGCTTTCAGTTTGCCAACCAAGGACTTGAAATTCAAGGCAAAGGTAATAGTGTAGCTGGATGCTCCCCCTTATTAACCATGCCTTCCAACCATTCCTACACGGCGGATGTAGAATTGGAAATTGAGGGTGATGCGACAGGAGGTTTGGTGTTATTTTATAACGAACGAGCCTTTTCCGGTATTCTTGCAGATAAAAGCAATGCCTTGGCCAACTTAAGGGGGTGGCAATTTACAACCGAGGCCAATGTTATTAAAAGACATGTTTATTTACGTCTTAAAAACACCAATAATTTGGTGGATATGTATTATAGTTTGAATGGTACTGATTGGGTGAAAATCGAAAATTCCTTTGATGCTTCGGCATACCATCACAACGTACTAAGTGGTTTTATGGCACTACGCATTGGACTTTGCTCTATGGGCGAAGGTCAAGTGAGGTTTAAGAATTTTGTGTACACACCTTTAGATTAAAATATTATAAGAAAAGCGTTATGTAAGAACATGACGCTTTTTTATCTTCTCATCTTTAAAAATTGCAATCTTCTTAGCATTTTAAGATATTGCACTTATATATCACAAACTAATTAATTCTCCTACGATGTTAAATTCATCCTTCAAACTAGTGTTGTCATTAACCATAATGATTTGGACACTGGTTCCTCAAGCTCAAAACACCTTTATTTCAAATACTGAAAACCGCACTTTCACCAATCTCAATGGAAAATGGAACTATGTATTAGATCCGTACATGACTGGTGGTATGGGAGGTAGAGCCATTATGGACAATTATGAACCCACAGATAAAACTGGAAGAGTGGAATATGGCTTTACACCAGACAGAACCTTATATGTTCCTGGAGGTTGGAATACACAAAAGCCGGAACTAGCTTATTTTGAAGCTGCTATTTGGTACCGTAAAACTTTTGACAAGCCAGATTTTGATGAGAGCAAACGCTATTTTGTATATATAGAAGCCGCCAACCAAACAGCGACGGTCACCTTTAACGGAAAAGAATTAGGAAAACATGAGGGAGGCTACACACCTTTTAGTTTTGAAGTAACCAACTTAATAAAGAAACAAGACAACTTCTTAATCATTGGGGTGAACAACCAAAGAGACGCCAGTGATATTCCAGCCAAAGTTCACGATTGGTACAACCATGGTGGTATAACAAGAGATGTCAGACTGATTGAAGTCCCAAAAAACTTTATAAACAATTACTTCCTTTCGCTAGATCGTGAATCGTTAAATAAAAAAAATAAAACGATTAAAGGAAAGCTGGAACTTGCAGGTAACTCACTGCCAGAAAACGCTCAAATATTAATTCCTGAATTACATATTGAGCAGAACATTGCCGTAAATCCTAAAGGAGCCACTGCGTTTGAAGTGACTGTAAAAAACTTGAAATTGTGGTCACCAAACAGTCCGAAATTATATGACATCATCATCAAAGCTGGCGATGATGAAATACGTGACCAAATTGGGTTTAGAACCGTTGAAACCAAAGGCAAAGAAATTCTACTTAATGGCGAACCTATCTTTTTAAAGGGGATTTGCTTACATGATGAAAACCCTTTAAGAAAAGACCGAGGAAACTCAATTGAAGATGCCCAATTACTTTTGGGATGGGCCCAGGAATTAGGATGTAATTTTATACGTTTGGCTCATTATCCGCATCAAGAAAAGTTAGTCAGACTAGCAGATAAATTAGGCATTCTTCTCTGGGAAGAACTGCCTTTATACTGGGGCATTCAATGGGAAAACCCAGAGGTGTTAAAAAAGGCCAAAGAACAATATACTGAATTAATTTATCGAGACTATAACCGTGCTAGTTCCATAGTATGGTCCATTGCAAACGAGACAGCTCCAATTCCTTCTCGCAATGAATTTTTATCTGAAATGGCAGATCATGTAAGGTCTCTAGACCCTACCAGATTAATTTCTGCTGCCATTAAAAAAGATCAAGAATTGGATGGACATCCAGATAGTGTTTATACCTACAACGACCCCTTGATAGAGAAACTAGACATCTTAAGCATTAATGAATACTTGGGATGGTATGGTGGATTACCAGACCAATGCAGAACTAAATCCTTTACCTCCGGTTTTGAAAAGCCCATAATCATCAGTGAATTTGGTGGTGGTGCCTTACAAGGTTTTCATGGGGATAAATTGACCCGTTGGAGTGAAGAGTTTCAAGCCTATTTGTATGAGGAAAGCATTGCTATGTTTGACAAGATTGACGGTATGGTAGGAATGACTCCATGGATTTTGGTAGATTTTATGTCGCCCTTGCGTCAATTGCCAGGTGTGCAGGATGGCTGGAACCGCAAAGGTCTCATTTCTGAAAAAGGGATTAAGAAAAAGGCCTTTTTTGTTTTAAAGGATTATTACAGTAAGAAGTAGAAGACTTACCTATACCTGTTTTTTGGCTTTCCAGTCAATAACTAACAGCATGTAAGACTTTATCACAAACGGCATAACTTTGTTTTAGCTAACAAGTTTATGCCGTTTTTAATTATACCCTAATCAGATTATCAAGTTCTAAAAACTTTTCTTTCATGAGACTTAGTGCAAAGGCTGCGGCAGAGGCTGTATATACCGAATAATCAAAGGCTCCTTTGATACCCGATGAAAACGTCATGGACAAGGCAAAGATTAAAAGAAGGAATCCGCTCCATTTTGCTGTTTGTTCCGTTTTAAAACCAATTATTAAGAAGATGGCGAATATAATTTCAGCTCCTGTAGCCAAGATTCCAATGGTTGGGATGAGGGCCTCAGGAAGCCACGGATTGATGTACTGGGTATATTCTAGAAAGCTATCCCAATTTCCCCAGACTGAGACGTCCTTGCTCCACATTCCAAATCGGTCTGCCACTGCAGATAAAAAGGCAGTGGATAGGGCTAGTCGTAAAAAGAGCTTAATGATTTTAGAATTCATGGTTGTATATCGTTTTAAGTCAATCTAATCACTTAATTCAATCGCGTCTCCAGTACCTTCCTAACTTCTTCTGCTGTCGGGTCTTTAGCCAAAATAATCCCTTGTTCATCAACAAGGAACATACCTCCTCCACCTCCATCTACACCATATTTCTGCCATATACCATTCTTTCTATCAAGCTCAACCAGATTAAGCCACTCCCATTTTTCTTTGTCAAGGAACTTGACGAGATTATCTGTATTTCTGAATTCTCCAGCGACTCCCACAATAGTAAATCCTTTATCTTTATAATCATTATAAACCGGAACCATCGTTCTACTTTTAGCGATACATGGTCCACACCAAGTAGCCCACAAATCCAAAAGGGCTATTTTTCCGTTTATTTTGTCAGAAAGATTTATCGCGTTTCCATTTAAGTCGAGGGCTGAAAAGTCGGTAAATTCCTTACCTATTTTTACATTTTCTATGGCATTAATTAAATTGGAAGCAAGTTCATTGTAAGGATGGTTTGGATTGGCTTTTGATAGAATTTGATAGGATTTTTTAGCCTCTTGGATATCTATTGCTTCTTTGTCGAAAATCAGACTTTCCAATAAAAAAGAATAGGAAACCAAGGTTGGATTTTCTCTTATATAATCTTGCTGAAATACCTTTTGCTCTTCATAAATGGGTTTTATTTTATCCTTTAAAGCTTGGGCTTGAGGACTTAAATATTGCCTCGATCTTTGCAAACCATCAATTTTTCTATAAATGGGCACTTTTTCATCTTGACTTTTGGCCTCCCTTAGTTCCTCAAAAAGCAATTTAGCCTGATCACTTTTGTATTGATCTCTATCAGAGAGAGCCATTAAACTGTCTTGAAGTGGTTTTAAACGTTGCTCAAATTTTTCATCTAGACTTTGTTTATAGGCCTTATACTGTGCATTCAACTCCCCTCCTTCTACGAGGTTTTTATCAAACTCGTCTTGATCGTAAATGGTAAGATTCATTTTTTCGTTCTCAAGAAACAATGGCATAAATCTTCCCAAATCTTTCGTTAGAAATAAGCTCACTGCCTCAGGATGCTCCAATTTGGATTCATAATGAAACTTTCCATCTATGACAGGTATCTCAATAATGGAATCGAATCTAGTATCTTGATTGGGTTTTAATAAAATAATGGATGTGGTTTCCGTGCCGATTGTTTTACCATCAATTTCCAGAATATGCTCCTTTTCTTGGAAACAATTAAAGAAAACCATAAAAGTTAAGAACAAGGTTAGTTTAAGGGTCCATCTCATGTTATACTTGGGGTTTAATATTGACCTAATTATTTTACATATCTAAAATACAGGTTTAATAATAGTTGCAATAGAAAAAGGAGATATTTTTCTTACCCTTTATTGCGTAAAAAGAGATTCAACTATTTCCAAGCCGCTTGAGCCGTTTGAGCCGTTTGAAAGATTTACTATCAGCTCACAAATTTAAAAGGAGGCACTTTTATATATTCTCGGTAAAAGTCAAATTCAATTACTTCCTACCTTTCTTATGCTTTTTAATCTCCTCCTCAGACAATCCCAAAAATTCTGCAGCATTATCATAAAAGATATCTTCTTTTTGATCTAGAGTCAGAAAATCGGCTGAGTTGATTGTTTCAATACCAACATCTATGGTTTGAGGCCAAACCATTTGGTCACTTCCATACATGATGCGATTGCCAAAACCTGCATCTATAAGATCCTCTAAAAATTTATAGCATTCCTTTTTAGGTAAAATCCAATTAATTACCGCAATATCCAAGTATAGATTAGGATGTGCATACATCATAGCCTTTACATCTTCAATGTATGGCCATCCCCCATGCATCATATACAGTTTCAAATTTGGAAATCTTACAAAAACCTCCTCCAATTGCAACGGATTTGCATTATAAACACGCATTCCACCAAGCATTTCCGGCATCAGGTGGAACCCATAATTAGGGCCGCCTGGAAGCACGTGAAACCCTACTGGAATATTTAACTTTTGAGCCAGTTCAAAATAGGGCATCTGAGTGGAATCGGATGCCTTCATTCCGGCATAGAAAGGAGCCATCTCTGCTATAACTTTTAACTTTCCATCTCTAAACTGTTTTTCTAATGAATCAATTGGTTTATTAGCACCTCCCACTAGAATTCTATCAGAATCATCATTTAACCAAACTTCGCCATTTCCCACTACTGCTTTAACGATATGGTATTTTTCAAACCTCTTTAGCACCTCTTGTTTTAGTTCTTCGACAGTTTTTACACCTTCAAAGGTTTGACCTCTTAAGGTTGGTGGATGTGTTTGACCGAATAGTGGATTTTCATCTTTATAAGCATGTAAGTGCATATCTATAATAGGACCATTATAGGCTTGGTTTAAGTTTGCATGCAACTCTTTCTCATGATTGGTTTGATTACAACCTAGCATGAGCAGTATTATCAATAAATAAAATATTCGTAGTTGTGATTTCATAACTGTTTAAATTTTTGAATTCATCTATAAGCTTTCATACGTCTACACAAGACGCATCCATGAGAACTTTTAAATGGAAACCCTATTACATTAAAGATAATAAATTTAAAACAAGTCATTAAAAATCAGTTAATTGAGGTCAATTAAAACAATAATCACTTTATTTATTTTCATAAATGTTTGCTCATCTTTTAATAGAGTTGATGTGATTTTCACCAAAGGCTATAGATGTTTCTTCACCTTCAAAAAATTCTTTTAGAGAGGATAAGTATGCCAATTATCCAATCTATCACTGGGCCAGTATGGTAGTAATTTCTTCCTGAATGCTTCGCCCTAGCTGGTTAATAATTTCTATGGAGCCAAGGCGGTCTTTGTGTTTGTCAATCATTTCATAAAGCTGGGGGTTTAGGCTTTTATTTTCTCTGAATGCCTTTAGGTCATATTCTGCCTCGTATCCTTCTTCTATAGCTCCCGAGAAATTGGATACGTTTTGAGATTCCAATTCATTTGAGGGAATAATGATATAGTATTGAGACAACTCCAAAATTAAATGGTCTATGGTGCGATTACCTTCATCTGAATAGGTTTTAAGAAACTCGATTTGCCCGTAGTAATCGTTTAAATTTTCCTTGAGCGATTCTGATCTCAGTGTATTTAAAAGGCCCGATGTGGTTAACTCTTTGTAGGCATTTTTAGAAAACTTTATTGCTGGAGTAAAGGCGGACAGCCTAAAGGCCATTCCCAACACGGAATCGTTTTCAACTACATACTCTGGATCGGCATGCACCTTGAACAACAACTCTGCAGCTGTCAAGAAGTTCTCTTTTTCTACCTTGTAGACATTGTTGAAATAGAAGTTATCCTGCTTTAATTCTTCTGATAAATTTTCAATTAGCGAAATGGCGCGTAACCGGTCTTTTTTTAAATCATTTTGATTGTTAATACCTAAAGCAATCAAAATACCAATAACTACCAGAATGATTTCACCTATGGCATACAGCATGTATTTACCAAACCTGTTTGAATAGGCAGAGTTCTGTCTTAATTTTCTAAAGAATTTTATCATATGGTATCACGGTATAATATGATGATGTTTTTTAATGGGTTCCCACTTAATAGATTTATCCAAAACTTTGCCAAGAGGTAGTTTAAAATTTAAGTAGCTAGGGGATTTGATTTCAAGAGATTGTAATTTAACAATTTAAAGTTGGTTTTTAAAATTCATTTGAAGTTTTATCTAACCATGTTCTTTGCAACCAAAATGGACGTTCCTTTATCCTTTTTTATTAGTTTACTATAAAACTGAAACAGTTCTAAATTTTACAAAAAATAGAATCTTAATGAAATAGTCTTGAATATTTTACTCAAGATTATTATTACTTTTTCTTCTATAAGCTTAACTTTGTAAAACCTATTATTTTCTAACACATTACCCTTGAAATCAATTAATATCCTCCCCGCTTTCGCCATTGTATGTTTGTTCTTTCTAGCTCTCACTCCAAGTGCAGCACAAGTATCTTTTGGCAGTCCAGAGTTGATTAATAACTCTTGGTTGTTCCAATTGGGAGACATACCAGATGCCTCCTCCCATTCCCTTGATGATTCTAAATGGCAAGCTGTTGACCTTCCTCATGATTGGAGCGTTCAAGCACCTTTAAGTCCTTCTTTGGCAAGTGCCACCGGATATTTACCAGGTGGAATAGGCTGGTATCGAAAACACTTAAGCATTCCTACTGAGAAGAGCGGTGACAAGGTGTATCTTTATTTTGAAGGGATTTACAATCGAAGCGAAGTCTTTGTGAACGGACAATCATTGGGAAAGCATCCCAATGGATATGTATCATTCCTTTTGGATGCAACACCTTACATACGATATGGTCAAGACAATCTCATCTCAGTCAGGGTGGATCACAGCCAATCTGTTGATTCCAGATGGTATACAGGATCTGGTATTTACCGCGATGCATGGGTGGTATATGCCAATCCCATTCATATTGCCGAATGGGGTGTCTACGCTTATCCTGAAAAACAGAATAAGAACTACCAATTACAAGTAGAGGTTGCTCTAACCAATGATACCGAGAACAATCAAGAGGTTCAGGTAGAACATGAGCTGCTATCTCCAGAAGGTTTAGTAGTTGCAACTTCCTCTAAATCTATGAGCGTAAAAGCTCATACAAATAATCAAATCCAAACGTCATTAAAAGTGAAACGTCCGAAGTTATGGTCTATAGATTCCCCAAATCTTTATACTTTAAGAACTCGAGTTTTAACAGGTTCTGAAATACTAGATGAAACTATCACTACTACTGGTTTTAGAGATTTTACTTTTGATGCCAACCGAGGTTTTGCACTTAATGGGGAATGGATGAAAATAAAAGGCGTTTGTCTACATCATGATGGTGGCGTTTTAGGAGCAGCTGTACCTAGAGCTGTATGGAAACGACGTTTGCTTACACTAAAAGAACTAGGGGTTAATGCTGTAAGAACAAGTCACAATCCACAAGCACCAGATTTGTATGAGTTATGTGATGAACTGGGTCTTTTGGTATTGGATGAAGCTTTTGACGAATGGGAATACCCAAAACGAAAGTGGATTGAAGGCTGGAATGTAGGCACTCCAGGATACCAAGGTTCTTATGATTTCTTTGACGAATGGGCTGATAAAGACCTAGCTAATATGATAAAACGGGATAGAAATCATCCTTCCATTTTTGCATGGAGTATTGGTAACGAGGTCGATTATCCTAACGATCCTTACTCCCATCCTGTTTTGGATGGTGGTGAAAAAACAGGCTTTACACAACCCATTTTTGGTGGTTATAAAGAAGATGCTCCCGATGCGAATCGTTTGGGTGATATTGCCAAACGCCTCGTTGCAGTAGTCAAAACCTATGACCGCTCCCGACCAACCACAGCCGGACTGGCTGGAGTGGCTATGTCTAATCAAACCGAGTACCCCTTTGCTTTGGACATTACAGGATATAATTACACCGAAAGCTTATATGACCATGACCATGATGCATATCCCAATCGCGTGATTTTTGGGAGCGAAAATGGCCATGACTACAGTGCTTGGGAAGCGGTTACTTCTCGTGATTTTGTATTCGGTCAATTTCTTTGGACAGGGATTGATTACCTTGGGGAATCTGGTTCCTGGCCATCCCGCGGTTTTTATTCAGGTCTTTTGGATTTTGGTGGTTTTATTAAACCTAGGGGCTTTTTTAGACAATCATTGTGGAGTGACCAACCGATGGCTTACTTGGGAACTTATCCAACCCCAGGTAAAGGCAGTAAAAATCAGGCCGAAGATGTTTGGTCTCAACTAGATGCTGACAATGAGGATTATGAAGAAACCACCCCATCAAAGGATGCTTGGGCCATTTGGAACTATTCAGAAGGGCAACTTATCAGAGTTGTATGCTATACCAATGCCGCACAAGCTGAACTTTATCTTAATGATGAACTAGTTGGAGAACGTAAGTCCTACGACTCTACCAATGGTATTATTTATTGGGATATACCCTACACCAAGGGCAAGCTAGAAGTTCTAGGACTTGATCAAGAAGGGAATACCATAAGTAAAGATGCCATTGTTTCGTCTGATCGACCAGAAGCCCTGAAAATTATTTCGGAAATACCAGATAACCTTGAGCCTGGTGATGTGGCTCAAATCATACTACAGGTTGTTGACAAAGACGGCGTACCTGTCATGCTATCTGATAACGAGGTGACCTGTTCTATAACGGGAGATGCCTTTTTATTAGGCTTGGAGGCTAGCAATAACAAAGACATGAGTGATTATACGGATAACAAACATCGTGTTTACCACGGTCGACTAATTGCTTATGTGAAATTAGGCAGTGATCCTAAAGATGTGATTGTAAGATTCTCGTCACCTTGGCTAAAGCCCACCGAAGTTAAAATCAAATAAAAAAATAAAAGGCGTAGAATGCATTCTGCGCCTCATTTAAACTCCCCTTTTAGAAGTTAAGCTATTAATCAGTTAAGGGAGTTCATATTTTATTATATGCCATTTTTTTTCGCTTTCTTTTTGATTGTGTGGTCACCAAATACACACCAACGACCACCAAAATAACCGCTAAAGGCTTGTCCCATGTAAAACGATCTTGGCCCACTAACATAGCCACTATTGAAGCAATTATAGGTTGTAAGTTCATAAAGATACTTACAGTACTTGCTTCTAATCTTTTTAAAGCATAAGGCATTAAGAAAAAGGCCAATGTTGTTGAAAACAACAAGGCAAACGCCAAGAAAGCATAAGCTAAAACGGTAGCCTCACTTGAATAAATTCTTTGATTCTCAAGCCCTGAAAAACTAAACGGAATAGCCACCAAAGCTGAAATCAAAAACATCCATTTGGCAATAGTGACAGGTTGGTATGTCATGGACACCTTTCTCGTCATCACTAAATATCCAGCATAGCAGAGTACACACAAAACAGAAAACAAGATTCCTAAAAACTGATTTCCTGCTATCTCATTTCCCGTATTACTCAGCACGATTATAAGAATAGCTCCAGAAATACTGATAGCAATACCGATAATCTTTCTCAAAGAAACTTTTTCCTTTAGAAATAGCGATGATAGTACCAAAACCACTACCGGTGTAAGTGCCATGAGTAAAGAAAAAATAACGGGAGAGGTATATTGTAATGCTTTTGAAAAAAGGAATTGGGTCCCAACAAAACCCATAAGACCTCCTAATAAAATGATAGGAAAATCTTTTTTATGGACTTGCTCCCTTTTTAAAAACGATGCTATGACCCAAAAAATAAAGACGCCAAAGAACATTCTAGTTACCGTATAGCCAATGGGGGTCATCCATGATTCCATGAGCGCCTTGGTAATCGGTATATTAAGTCCGAAAATGGTATTAGCACCTAAAATGGCCCACAACCCTTGTTGTTTTTCCTTCATATTTTATCGAACTAAAACACTTTAACTGTAGCTGTTTTAGCTCTTTCACTAATCATGGATCCCAAATACGGACTCCCCGAATACTTTAGTTTATAGGCTTCATCAATTTGATCATTTACAGCTCCCGAAACAGGCTCAAATTTTACTGCTCTTTCCAAACCAGCAGCTTTAATTTTTCCAGCTTTTTGTTGTATAGCTGCTTCGTACCATCTAGAACGTGTACCACTGTAAGCCCTCACATACAACTCTCCCTGGACCTCAACAACCCAAATCCAAGTTAAGGTACCATAGGTTTCTCCGTCTTCGCGAAAGGGTGCAATGTGAAAATCGTTGCGTTCAGCAATAGTAGTAATGTCCTCTTGCGTTAAATGATTTAATTCTTTACTCATAAGTTCCTTTACATTTGATATCCTGGCTTCTTAACCAAGATGGTTTCATCACCCATAATTTTATTAGGGTAAACGTCTTCTTTCCATTGATCTAAGGTAAATTCTTCAATGGATACCGAATAGGAATCATCTCCCATTCCAATCGTTTTTTGAGCCGCTTTAATAACTTCGGTTACTAATGCTTTTTTCTGTTCTTCTGTTTTGCCTTCTAACAGATTAATTTGAAAATGTGGCATATTTTTTTTGTTATGTTTTTATTCTCTACTGTATGCTTCACAGACTGCGAGCAATCTTTCCTGAAAAGCTTCATTATCTATAAGGGAATTTGGTATTTGCTGCTTTTTATGATAGAAGTATTTTCCTGAAACCAAAACTTCTCGATCCTGGCCAGTTGCCAACCAAACTTGTGTTTCATAACCTTTCTTCAAATCGTCTGGGGCACTACTCCCTCCCATTTTTGTGGGTACCCAACCTGGATCTACTGCATTAATATACAGCTCTGGATTTTTCTGAGCGAACACTCGCATCAAAGTTGTGAGATACAATTTTGAATCGGAATAATTTACCTCTTGGAGGTTTAATTCGGATTCAAATGCGTTTCCCCCTCTATGCAAACTAGAACTTAAGTAAACGAGACGTTCGGGTTTTTCAACCAATTTAGTCAACAGGTAAGGAGCCAAAACATTTACTGTAAAGATTACTTCAGAAGGCACCGAAATAACTCCTGCATTGTGAATAATGGCATCATACGGTCCAAAATCATTCAGCTCTCGAGCCAACCTCCTGATTTGATTTATATCAGAAAGGTCGGCCGTAAGAACTGGAGCTTCTTTTTCAAGTTTCTGTCTTAAATCACTGGCACGTTTATCATTTCGAGCATGGAGATGCACTTCATGCCCTTCTTTAAGCAATTGCTTAGCTGCTAAGAAGCCTATACCATCTGTTGATCCTGTTATAAAAATTTTTGACATCTATATTTTCAGTTTTAACTGGATAAAATTATTGGTTAAGCCTCCCATACCTTAAAAAGAGTTATACTTTATTACCCTTATTTTGAGTATTGCTCATCTGACACCTTTTCCATCCAAGTCACTACTTCCCCATTTACTTCTTCTTGAATAGCAATGTGACTCATGGCTTTATTGGCGGAAGCACCATGCCAGTGTTTTTCATTAGGTTCGAAGTAAACGATATCCCCAGGTCTAATTTCTTCGATGGGTCCACCTTCTTTTTGAATCCAACCTAATCCCGATTGCACAATTAACGTTTGTCCGGCAGGGTGTGTATGCCAAGCTGTTCTTGCTCCTGGAGCAAAGGTAACTAAAGCTGCAGCCCCTTTGGTTACATTTTCAATATTTTGATATAAAGGGTCTACAATAACATCTCCTGTAAACCATTCATCTGGTCCTTTCATGGATGGGATTTCCCCGTTTTTATAAATTTTCATTTCTATGTTTTTATAATTCTATTTTTAAGCTTATTTGGCAAATACTGGAAAATTACTAGCCTCTCCGTAATCTTTAATCTCTTCCATGTCATTTAATGTTTCCATGTCCTCTGCTGAAATTTCAAAATCAACCTCTGCGTTAGACTTCATGTGCGCCGGTGTTTGGGTTTTTGGCAACGGAAGTAAGCCCAATTGCAAATCATATCTAATTGCCAATTGAGGTACAGATACCCCGTATTTATCTGCTATCGCCTTGACTTCTTCATTTTTGAATAATTCGCCATGTCCTAATGGTGAAAATGCTTCAATTAAAATGTCTTTAGATTTAGCATACGCGATCATATCTGTTGGCACGTTTGTGATGTGCGCCAAAATTTGATTGACTTGAGGCCTTACTTTAGCATTTTCTAAAATGTTATCTAAATCTTCTTTTTTGAAGTTTGAAACTCCGATAGCTTTTAGTTTTCCTGCTTCGTAAGCTTCTTCTAAAGCTTTCCAAGCTTCTAGATTTCCTTCAAAATATCGGTCTTCGTTTTGAAATTCTTGCCAAGGTTTTGGACTATGAATAATCATCATGTCTATATACTCTAAGCCCATGGTTTTTAAAGATTCGTCTATTGATTTTACAGCTTCGTCATAAGATTTTACCTCCGCCGCTAATTTTGTTGTTACAAACAAATCTTCTCTTGCTACATCACTTTCTTTAATAGCTTTACCAACACCTTCTTCGTTTTGGTATGCTTGAGCGGTATCGATATGCGTGTAACCAACGTTAATTGCAGTTTTTACAGCATCGACAACAGCATCATTATCTATCATCCAAGTCCCATAACCTATTTTAGGAATTTCTACTCCATTATTTAATTTATATGTTTCTTGTAAAATCATTTTTTCTCTTTTTTTATTGTTAATTAAAATGTTGAAGCATCGATAACATATCTGTATCTTGCTTCTTTGTTAACCACTTTATCCCAAGCATTGTTAATCTGGTTTGCATCAATAATCTCAATACTTGGTTTTATACCATTATCGGCACAATAGTGAACGACTTCTTGAGTTTCTGGAATACCTCCAATTAAAGATGAATTGAAATTAACTCGTGCAAATGCTAACATTAGGTTGTTGATCGTGATTTCTGATCCTTCTGGCATACCAACAAATGTGAACGTACCTCCAGGTTTTAAACACATGACGTATGGCGTCACGTTAAATTGATACGGAATGGTAGAAATCATATAATCTAAAGTTTTGTTGTAAGCTTGCATGTTTTTAAATTCATCATCTACAACAATAACTTCTTTTACACCCCAAGATTTAATGTCTTCTACTTTATCTGGTGTTGTTGTAAACGCATAAACTTCTGCGCCTTTGGACACTGCAATTTTAACAGCTAAATGTCCTAAACCACCAATACCTGCAACACCAACTTTGTCTCCTACTTTAAATTGAGCTCTCATTAATGGCGAGTAAGTTGTGATACCAGCACATAAAAGTGGCGCAGCTTCTTCAAAAGTGATATGATCTGGAATATGAACAGCAAAATGGTCTCTAACAACTAACTTGTCTGAATAACCTCCTTGAGTAATTCCTGTTGGTTCTGCTTCAGTTTTGTTTCCATATGTGAATAATGTTTGGCCTCTATCGCAAAAATGTTCTTCACCGTGGGTACAGCTTTCACACTCCATACAGCTATCTACCATACAACCAACACCTGCTCTATCTCCTACTTTAAATTTAGTGACGTTTTTACCAACTGCTGTTACTACACCAACAATTTCGTGACCAGGTACCTGAGGGTACTGTTGCTTTCCCCAATGTCCTTTTTCTTGGTGAATATCAGAATGGCAGATACTGGCAAATTTGATATCAATCAAAATATCATCATCCCCTACTGGTCTTCTTTCAAATTCCCATGGACTTAATTTCCCAGATTCGTCTTTGGCTGCGTAGCCTTTTGTTTTTATATTTTTACTCATATCTATAATCGTGTTTGTATCGTTTGATGTATTGGTGTTAAAGGCATTTCCTAAAAAAGGCATAGACCCCATTAACATGGCCCCAGCTCCTACAGTGCCAGATTGTTTGATAAAATTTCTTCTAGATTGTCCTTTACCTTCAGGTTTGTTCTGATCTTTCATATTCAAAATTTTACAGATTATTATATTGCTCATCGGTTACGGGCTCCATCCATTCTACCACACCTTTTTCGATATTAGGAACGATGTACATTTGTTGTAAACCACTATCTTTACTTGCACCATGCCAATGTCTGGTATCTGGTGGGCATGTTACGGCATCACCCTTTTTAATAACCTCAATAGGTTGTCCTTCAATCTGATGATATCCTACCCCATCGGTTATGACTAAAATTTGGCCCGCTGGATGTTTATGCCAATTACTTCTTGCTCCCGGTTCGAAATACACATTACCCACGATAGTGGTTAAGGTTGTATCCATCACTATCCCATAATTGTATGCGTTGCCTGTAAAATTTTTATCGGGACCCTTTTGACCTTTAGGAAAAATAAAATTCAAATCAGAAACAGCCTGATTTGTAGTTGCTGGCTTCTCTTCTGGTTGATTTGTTAATTCTTCTTGCTTTTCAGGTGCTTGTTTACAACTTTGGAAAAGAACTAAAAATCCAATCGATATGACTAATAAGGAAAACTTGAAATACTTCATATTTTTTAATGTTTAGTGTTATTGATTTATTTTAAGGCTATCTTAACTCAATCTTATAATTAAATTAAGATTTAAGAACATTGAAATAGTTTTGGAGCAACTACCTAAATTCTTAAAATGATTTTAAGGGACTCTCAATTGGAAAAAGAATATTCAATTACCCGCTTAAAATCAGTTGATTACTCAACTAAAAATGATATTACTAAGGTACAACTTAAATCATCCGTGGTTTTAATAAATTCAAACCGATACTTATGAAATTCAAACCAAACCTCATTTTATCCCCATTTCTGATCCTTATTTGGTCGAACGTAACAAAAATGGCAACTCTATTCTAACTGGCTTAGGGCTTCTTGAATACTCAACTCTCCTTCACTCATTTCTATTATCCTTTGGGAAACTCGTGGGGCATCCAAAACAGCCAAAACGGTTTCTGCCACAGCTTCTCTTGGAATTTCTTCATTCAAAGTGAAAGGATTTGATGTCATCTTAACCTTTCCTGCTTGCTCGTCATCAGTCAAACGAACAGGTCTTAGGACTGTATAGTCCAATCCACTTCTAATGAGTTCTTTATCTGCCAAATGTTTAGCTATATAGTATGGTTTCATTCCCGGTTGTTTCCAGTATTCAGGAACATCTGAAAACGCGGCCCCTACCATAACAAACCGCTTCACATGATTTTTTTTGGAGGCTTCTATGATTTTTACAGCACCATAAAGGTCAATTTCTATTGTTTTATCATAACCCGTAGAACCACCCGAACCTGCTGAAAAAACGACCGCGTCAAAGCCTTCAATCACTTTCGAAAGGTGCTCCTCAGAATTTTCCAAACTATCAATAAGAACTGGAATTCCCAAGTTTTCAAAATAAGCTTTCTGATCTTCATTTCTAATAAAAGCCGTAGGTTGAAATTCCTTAGATGCCTTCATTTTTTGACTTATTAATCGTCCCACTTTTCCGTTCGCTCCTATTATTACTACTTTCATATTTTTTATTTTTAATTAATCAGAAATCAATTCAAAAGTTACCTGTTCCTTTCCTACCTTCTTTAGTAAGTCAATACCATTACCATCTATCGTTCCCAAGCTAATAAGACCGCCAGCAGGACCAAAATCCTTGTAAAATATAGCCACATCGCCCCAAGGTGCATAATAGGTTATATCACCTTTTGAGGGTTGATAGCCATTTGGAGCTCCCTCAGACGTTAGTTTTCTTTCAGGATAGAATATTTTCTCAGTATTGGCATAATCTTCTAATTCTATGGTTAAGGGAAGTAACGAGACAAAATCCCTAGCCGTGGGATTATCGTAAATCGTGGCCGATAACTCCGTATCTGAAAAAGTAATTTTCAACTTCATATCTTGTATGTTTATGTGATGAAAAGATGTCTTCTCTACTGGTTTTGTTCTAAAAAACCAAAATCCCAAACACCCCAAAAGGAACAGGACTAAAATCGTCTTCATAATGTTATTGATTGCTGACATCTTTCAATAGATATTAGAAAAACAAGGCCCATATGGGCCTTGTCATTTTATTTTAGATTTTCGGTAAAAAAGGATTCCAACTTGTCAAATGGAATCACATCCAATTGATCATATAAATCGGTGTGAACTTTACCTGGAATAATCATAAGCTCCTTAGGTTCATTAGCTGCTTTGTAGGCATCTTCACTGAAATATCGGGAGTGTGCATTTTCACCTGCAATTATCAAAATTGGTCTTGGTGAAATCTCTTTGATGTAGGTCAAAATTGGCATATTCATAAGAGAAAACCCATTGGTTTTTGTCCAAGAACTATTCGAATTAATAGAGCGTGGGTGAAAACCTCTTTCAGTTTTGTAGTAATTAAAGTAACCTTGTACAAATTCTGGTTCTTCACCAGTTATTTTCTCTGGTAATCCTAAACCTGATAATTCCGATGTTCCATTCTCAGCATCCACCCAACGTTGTTGGCTCATTTGCTCCAACATTTGACTGCGTTGTTCTGGTGTCATGGAATCAAAATATCCTTGCGCTGTAACCCTTGACATATCGTACATACTAGTTGTTGCCACGGCTTTAACACGCTTGTCTACAGCTGTTGCATTAAGTGCAAATCCTCCAAAACCGCATATTCCGATGATTCCTATTTTTTCTCTATCAACTTGGGTTTGCAATCCTAGAAAATCAATAGCAGCACTAAAATCTTCTGTATTAATATCAGGTGATGCCACGTGACGAGGCTCTCCGCCACTTTCACCCGTATAGGACGGATCGAAAGCAAGAACCACGAATCCACGTTCTGCCATTTGATTGGCATATAACCCTGAAGCTTGCTCTTTGACAGCTCCGTAAGGACCACTAATGGCCAGGGCAGCTAATTTCCGTTCACTATTTTTTGGTGTGTATAAATCACCAGATAATGTAATTCCGTAGCGATTTTTAAAGGTTACTTTCTTTCTGGTTACGTTATCACTTAACGTAAACGTATAATGTTCTGCTGTTGCACTCATGTTTTTTAATTTTTTATTTGTTTGACCTATGGTTGCCGTTAAGGAAAACATCATGGCCATAGTTATTAATATGATATTTCTCATTTTGATTTGTTTTAGATTGTTTTAATTACTTTGGCCGGAACACCCCCAACAACGGTACGGTTTGGAACATCCTTGGAAACCACTGCTCCAGCAGCCACAACGGCGTGTTCTCCTACGGTGACACCTGGAAGAATGGTAGCGCCAGCACCTATCCAAGCATGCCTTTTTATATGAATGGGTTTGCCAATCAATGCCTCTCTTTGTTCCGGTTCGACAGGGTGAGTTTCAGAAAGTAGATTCACACGCGGACCTATCATAACATCATCTTCAATAGTAATCCCCCCTAAATCCAACATTTGGCAATTTTGGTTGATAAAAATATTTTTACCAAGTTTTAGATTCTTGCCGTAATTAATGCTGAATGGGGTGTAAATGGTAGTCGTATCATCTACCTTGCTCTCTGTAAGTTCACTTAGATTCTTTCTGATATCGTCTAGTGTTTTGGAAGCATTAAGCCCTACCAACGACCCTATTGCTCGCTCTGACTGTAAAGCGAGTTTATAAAAATCGGGGTCTGTGTATGATACCACTTCCCCAGATTTTATCCTATCAAAAATATCTTGCTTGTTTTCTGTATTCAATTTGCTCATAATTTCTACTTAAAAACTATGGTACAAAGGTACAGGCGTTAACCGCTTAAGAGATAACGAAAATCAAATCAAAAATTATAATATTCAAACCTAATCGACTCTAATGGTCTTAGGAGTCATTCCCGTTTGCTTTTTAAAGAAATTGTTAAAATAGGTAGGATACTCAAAACCAAGCGCATAGCCCACTTCACTAACATTCCAATTGGTATATTGTAAAAGTGCTTTTGCTTCACTAACAATACGCTCTGTGATATGTGTAGAAGTAGATTTACCTGTTATAGACTTTACTGCACGATTTAAATAATTGACATGAACCGAAAGTCTATCTGCATACTGCTGAGCGGTAGTGAGCTTTAATGGAGCCTCTGCAGTTTCTATGGGAAACTGTCTCTCAAGAAGCTCTAAAAACACGGAAGTTAATCTGGATGCAGCATTACCATATTGCTCATAGGTATCTGATGGTTCCATTTTCATGGCCTCATGAAGCATCAATTGAATATAATTCCTCATTAAGTCATCCTTAAAGGCATATTCTCCCTCTTGTTCCTCCATCATTTTCAAGAAGATACTATTAAGAAACAAGCGTTGCTCCTCTGAAATTTTTAAAATGGGAGTACCTCCAATCTTAAACAAAGGCGATTGTTGCAAGCTCTCAGAGCGTTCAGAAAGTTTTAAAAACTCCTCAGAAAAAAGACAAGTATACCCTTCATATTTAGTTGAAATGGTTTCCCAAGAGTATGGAATATGTGGGTTTCCGAAGAACAGGATAGTTCCCTCATGCTCATAGCTTTTGTCTGCATAGTGAATGATACTTTTACCCGTAGAAAGACAAATTTTATAAAAGTCCTTACGACTATAGATTTTAGTAGCACTACTATCCTCTGCTATACTAAAAACATTAAAACCCTTGAGCTTAAGCTCACTATTAAATGGGGATACTGAACGCTGTGTTTTTACTTCCATCTCACAAAATTAAGAAAATCAAACCTAATTCCCTTAGTCTCGTTAACGCTATTTTAACAAAGTTTCCAATCTATTAATAGATAATTGAAGAGTAAAAGAGCCTCATTTTAAATCTTTCCACCAGGAAGAAAATACCTGGGTACTATCGTTTAAGCTCACCACCTCTCCTACCATAGGAGTTACCAAAGCAATTTCGGATTCTTTATTTTCTAAAGCCGCATTCAAAGGTTCATACCAAGGGTGACCAGAAAGTGCAAACTTGGAATTGTGCACAGGAAATACGCGCTGTACATTTAAGTCTTCGGCCACCTGAAACAATTGCTTGGGCAACAAATGAATTTGGTTCCAGTCTTCACTATATTGTCCCTGTTCAATAATTGCCAGATCAAAAGGACCATACTTAGATCCAATTTCTTTGTAAAAAGGATCATACCCACTATCACCACCGATATAGAAATTATAACTTGGGGTTTTAAGCACATATGAAGCCCAAAGGGTTTTATTTCGACGCAGACCTCTACCTGAAAAATGACGCGCTGGTGTTGCCGTAAAATTTACATCTCCAAAGGAGATGCCTTCATACCAATCCAATTCATGTATCATGGTAGTTTCATACCCCCAATACTCCAAATGTTGTCCCACACCCAAAGCACAAACCACTTGTTTGACTTTAGGCTTCAACTGCAATATGGTTTCATAATCCAAATGATCCCAATGATCATGTGATATGATTAAATAATCAATATTAGGCAAATCATCCACATGGTAATTATTCGTTCCTTTATAGGCTTTATTCATAAAAGAAAAAGGCGCTGCATAACCACAAAATACAGGATCTACCAAATAAGTTCTTCCATCTATTCTCATAAAGTAAGAGGAGTGTCCGAACCATACCAATATGTCCTCTTCTTGATTGAGGTTCTTAAGATTGGTTTTAACAAAAGGTAAGGAATCGGTAGGTGTTACATCCACCTTTTTGGAAAGCATAAAATCCAACATGGTCCGAAAGGTCCCTTTATCAGAGGTCATCACCTTGGTATCGCTAAGGTTTTTAAAGGCACCATCTTGATAGTTAGCAGATTTTTTGATGCGCTCTAAACGCTCTCCTTTTGGGTGCTGTCCGAATTTAGACTGATTGAGTATCCCCATAGTAATTAAAGATAAAAATAAAATTAAGCCCAATAAGACTTTTAAAATGCGCTTCATGCCAATAACAATTAAATAACCTGATTCAGGAAAAGCCTTTATAATTTTCTAATTGCAGGCAAAGGTACGCAGATGATTCACAAACCCACTTATCTTGATTACAGAGAATACTACCCAAATTACAGATTGTCCAGATAATTTAAGTTAAAAACCTATTTTCTATAACATTAACCTATACTCTCTTAAAAGAAGATTGCAGAAGCAGGTCAATCAGCATATTTACTCGTTTGCCATATTTATCGCTAATTTCCCCTTCCTCATTAAACAATTCATTTCTCTGGATGGGAATACTCAAAGGTGCCGTCCAGGCGCGTAAGGCCTTAGCCACCGAATCCATCGCGTTAATTCCCTGCATAGCCTGAACCCCATCAGCCCAACACATCAACCCTACCAACTTCCCCGTCAAATATGGTTTTGGCATATTGGCACTGTATTGCAACCAATCCAAACAATTCTTCATGACTCCTGTCATACTTCCATGATAAAGAGGCGTTATCCAAATGTGAACATCTGCATCACGAAAAATATGATTCATGAGTTCTACTGATTTAGGCGTGTTCTGTAAGGAAACATCAAAAAGAGGAATCCCAGAATCTGCTATTTTAAAGACAGTGACCTCAACCCCTTGTTTTTGAAGTTGTTCATATAAGTAGCGTGTTAACCGCTCGGATGTTGCATTTTCTCTACGTTCTAAAGCGCCGTTAAATATTAATACTTTCATTCTAATTTTTTATTTTTTAAAATCACTTTCGGCAATCCAGCTTCTCCATACATTAAAGTTCTCACCAATGGTTTTAATTTACTTGTAATGGCGATATATAACTCTGGTGGCACTTGTTGACTTTGTCTGACAACAACTTTTTGATGGGATAGATGATTAAAATCCGTAGACAAAATATTAGTCCTCCAAAGATCGATATCCAATTGCTCTGGGGGAGAATAAGCATAACCTGAAGCCACCTCGCTTAATTTATCGGCTATAACCATGTAAGCCCACAAAGGAACAATAGCATCACTTGTGCAACCAATAGCTACATATTTATTTCTAAAGATTTCCCAATCAATTTCAGATAAAAAGGCTCTAAACTCCTTTTCTTTGAGAAGCAATTCCATAAACAACCCTTCCTTAATATCGAAAAGCAAGCTTTTTTCCTTTGGTTTAAAGTCAAGCAAATCGACCGTAACCATATCGTTGCTGTTGATTTTATTGATGAACATTTTTTGAGACATGATAAAAAAAAGGCAAGGTTAACTTTACGCACCTTGCCCTTTTACAATGTATTTTAGTTATTAAAATGCGGCAAGCACCTCTTCATATTTCTTCTCAACAGCCGACCAATCCAAAACAGACCAGAAAGCATCCAAATAATCAGCTCTCTTATTTTGGTATTTTAAATAATACGCATGTTCCCAAACATCAACCCCTAGAATTGGGAAACCTTGATCAGTTAGATTGGTATCCATTAATGGGTTATCTTGATTTGCCGTTCCTGAAACTGCAAGCGTACCGTTATGCTTTACATATAACCAAGCCCAACCAGAACCAAATTGTTTTAATCCTGCTTGAGTTAACTGCTCTTTCAAGCCGTCTAAGCCTCCAAAAAACTTATTAATTTCATCTGCTAAAGGACTTTCTGGAGCGGTTTTAGGAGATGGTGATAAAATACTCCAAAACAAAGAGTGGTTAAAGTGACCTCCTCCATTATTTCTTACAGCCGTACTGTATTTGCTTACATTACGTAAAAGATCTTCTAAAGTTTCACCTTCTAATCCGCCATCTTTAACGGCTTGATTTAAATTATTTACATAGCCTTGGTGGTGGCGTTGGTGATGAATAGTCATTGTTTCTTTATCAAAATAGTTATCCAATGCATCATAGGCATATGGCAACTCTGGCAATACAAAACTCATATTTTTAAATTTTAAGGTTAATACTGGTACAAAATTAAAGAGATACAAACAATAAAACAAGTTTTTACTTGTTTTATTTGAGTTAAAATATTCACAAAGGCCATTAAATTATAATTCAATACCTTTGTAGGACAAATAAAACAATGATTTTATTGTAAAATGAAAAAAACAGCAACAGACAAAATATTATTGATTCTCAAAATGCAAGGAGAAGTATCTCTAAATTCCCTAGCCTCAGAGTTGGGAATTACTAAAGAAGGAGCTCGCTTGCATTTAGTAAAACTTATTGATAAGAAGCTGGTAGAAACCAATTCGAGAAAAGAAGGTGTGGGTCGACCAGTCACTTATTATTCCTTAAGTAAAGAAAGTGCTTCTGAATTTCCTGATTCCCATGCTCAGGTTACTGTAGAATTGTTACAATCTGTAAAAAAACTATTAGGAAATAATGCCTTGGAATTGCTTATTAATGACCGTGAATCAAAAATATACAGCCACTACCAAAAAGCTTTAGAACATAGCAACTCGATTGAAAGTCGATTGGAACAATTGAGTCAAATACGTTCTAAGGAGGGCTATTTAGCCGAATGGAAAAAGGAAAATGACGCCTACTATTTAATAGAAAACCACTGCCCTATTTGTGCAGCAGCCACTGAATGCCAAGGTTTTTGTAAAAGTGAATTAAAAAATTTCCAACAGTTATTGGGTGATGAATTTATTGTAGAGCGTATGGAACATATGGTATCTGGCGGACAACGATGCACCTATAGAATAAGAGCAAAGCAATAAACACAATGGCTATAAAACAAAGAAGTTGCCTCCGTTTCATCGGAAACAACTTCCTTATTGTTTAAATAGGTATCCTAACCCTTTTCCTTTGGCTCCCAAATAAGCCTGATAAAGGAGCTTAAACGCTCTTCTTCTCTATTTATAGGAATTCCGCCAACAATACCTACCAGTAGGTTTTCGGCCACCCCTACCCGCATTTGCGGGCGGATGGTCATATCAAAATCAGTTCCATCAAAGGTCTTATTAAATTCGACCCCAATAAAATTCCTCGTTCCAGAAATCATATAATGGAAACTGGTATTCACATCATAAGTGGTGTGAAAATCATTGGTTTCAAAATGCTGAGAAACCATGGGACCGGTATAAACTAACGAGTGAAAATGAGTGCCCCAACGTTTGGCCACAACCAAAAAAGGATTGTAAACATTTCCGGTTACTAAAGGAGAACCAAAACTTCTAAAATCTGACAATTCAAATTCGTTGATATATCCTATAGCCATGGAAGTAGCCATACGCTCATTTACAAAAAATGACCATTGAGTAGCAATCTTGATACTGTTTAAGCGGTTTGATGGAATAGTTACATTTTGAGTTCCATCCACATGTGTATAAAACGTAAAAGGAAATTCAACTTCCAACCCAAGCCGATCAATGGGCGCCCACTCATATTCAATTAGAGCCTCATAAGAATCAAAGGTTAAATTATCGGTCATTCCCAATCCTAAGTTCCATTCCCTTTCGCCCTTTCTAGCACCTAAATCTCGAATGAGGTCGATATAAAGAGGTTCGGCATGGAATACCTTTACAGGTTGTTCATCCACCTCAGTTTGTTGAATGTAAATACTATCTAATTCGGTTTTTGTTTGTTGCGCTGTAGCACAGCTTAGTTTTGCCAATACAACGACCAGCACAAATATTTTTTTTAAATACATGATTAATTTGTTGAAATAATGATACAATGCTCCGATACCCTAAAAACAGGTATGGATCTAATACATTCTAAAAACAAATTAAACTTTAGGAGGCGGTGTGTCTATTTCAAAATACCCCAATGGCAAAAAGGCATTTCGAAAACCAAAATGTTGATTTTGATCAATAAACTGAACATTTTCAAGGTGGTTTGAATGGGCGTAAGGTATTAACAAATTAATTTTAACTTGCTTGCCATTGCTGTGTTCTTCGGTGTCATTGTCATCATATTCTTCGAATGCATTTTCAAAGCCCAATACTTTTTCTATTACAATCTCAACAATGCTTTCTTGATCATTAAATGATAAGTCTTCTGGAATCCAATGAGGTTGGATATCGGATGGATCAACACTTATATTCAACAAATACAGGGCCATAAAACCCCATAACCATCTTGTTGATTTATTTTGTCTTAATGTTTTGAACACGATTGTAAATTAACTCAATATTTAAGAACTTAAAAAATCCATTTATTATAAATAATGTTAATCTTTTACAACTACATTTAAAAAAAAACCAGTTCATTTTGAACTGGTTTTTTTACTAACTAAAAGCCCATTAACACTTAGAAATTAACAATTTCTCCGTTATAACATGCATTGTAAATATCTTTCAACTCTTCAACTGTTGGTTTTCTTGGATTGAAACCTGTACAAGGATCTAAGAATGCATTGTTAGCAATGTAATCTAAGTTTTTATCCCAGTCTTCTTGAGAGATTCCAAATTCTTTAATGGTTCCTTGGTTATTTACATCAGCTCTTAAAGTTTCTACAGCCACCGCTAAATCTTCAGCAGTTTCTTTCCCTATAATTTTAGCTAAATCTGGGAAACGATTAGAAGCTTTTGAGTTAAATCGAATCACGTTTGGCAAGAAAATAGCATTTGATGCGCCGTGAGGAATTCCATAAAGTGCTCCTACTTGGTGAGACAATGAGTGAACAATACCTAACCAAGCATTGTTAAATGCCAAACCTCCCATAAACGATGCATCGTGCATGTTTTGACGTGCCTTCAAGTTATCAGGATTGGTTACAGCTTCCTTTAGGTTATTAAATACAATCTCTAAACCTCCTTTTGATAAGGCATCAGCATAGTTATCATCAATGTTTGAAACGTAAGCTTCAACACAGTGTGTTAAGGCATCTAAACCAGTGTTTGATGTTACGTGAGCAGGCATGGTTGAACATATTTCACCGTCAACGATAGCGATATCTGGTGTTAATTCGTAAGATACGATTGGGTATTTAACACCTTTCTCACGATCTGTTATTACAGCCAAACCAGTCGTTTCGGTTCCAGTTCCACTTGTAGAAGGAATAGCTACAAATTTTGCTTTCGTTCTCAGAGTTGGAACCGAAAACGGTTTTGTCATAGCATCAAAATCCGCATCTGGATACTCATAAAACACCCACATCATTTTTGCGGCATCAATGGCTGAACATCCACCAATACCAACAATCCAATCTGGTTGGAAGGCTTTCATGACTTCAGCTCCTTTTAAACATGTAGCAGATGATGGATCTTCCTCTACACCTTCAAAAACTTTTGTTTCTATACCCGCTTCATTTAAGTATGAAACAGCCTTATCTAAAGCACCACTTTTTTTCATTGAACTTCCACCAGTCACAAGAACTGCTTTCTGCCCCTTAATATTTTTCAATTCTTCCAAGGTACCAACACCATGAAAAACTTCACTAGCAATAAATAATTTACTCATCTTTTATATTTTTTTGATGAGGCAAAATTAGATAAGCAAGGAAGGCTTTAGATTATAAAAATGATCCTAATACTTATAAATTTGGGACAAGGATTCTTTTAACTCACTTGGAGTCTCTTTAAGTTTGGCATAAACAAACTTGTTTAAGGCAGATGGCGAATCGAAACCCAATTCAAAGGCAATTTCTTTATGGTTCTTTCCAGAGAACAGGAGCAAACGTTTTATTTCTGTAAGAATACGTTCGTGAATAATATTTAATGCCGTATTGCCTGTTTTACTTTTACAAATTTCATTGAGTTTTTTTGAGGTGATCTGCAATTCATCTTTGTAATAAGCCACCGTTCGTTTTGATTTAAAATTCGCTTCAATTAAGGTTTTAAATCGTGCAAAAACATCAAGTTGATCAGGTGCTTGAAAACCTTGGTAATTTTGATGAGCAGCCTCAATAATTTCAAGCAGCATAATTTTTATATAAAACCGAATCTGCTCTTTTTTTATGGGTGATAAATTTTGAAACAACTCGAGAATTTGGATGGCATAGTTGTTAATTTTTGAAAACTCACCAGCATCCAAAATAACATGATTTAACTTATTCATCAAATCGTTATTATAGGAAATAAGCTCATTCTTTAATAAATCTGAGCAGAACAAAACCTCATCAAATTGTACGACAATCCCTTTGGCATTTTTAGTCAGTTCAAACGCATTAATTTGATGTGGAAACACTACCGAAATCTGATTATTTAACAACTGTAAACTTTGGTGCTCTATGTGTTGCTTTACTTCCCCTTCTTGCACAAGAATGACTTGAAAATAATCACTTCTATGTAGTTGTTCATCCTTTTTGACATCATCATTTAAACTGTAAACATTAAAAGAAAGACAGGGTGATTTTTTTTGATCAAAATATTCCTTGAGAGTATAATTCGCAATTTCCATTTACATCATAAATTTTAAGACGGCAAAGTTATGAAGAATTAATAGGTTCATCTCCAACAATTCCATTTATTAAATGCTCTGATACGATCATTTTCAGTCCATTCCATATGACATGATTCAAGAAGATATGTCCGAATTTTTACACACTATTTTAGTATCTTTAACATCACCTTTTAAACACATAAAAATCATGCTTTTTAATGTGCTTATCCTCAACATTATCTGATATAAAGAAGACAATTAGAACATGCTAAAATCAAAACAAATTGCCCTGATCATGATGGTTTTAATGACCTGGGTTTCTTTACCAGCTCAAAACGCACCAACAACTTTTGAAAACCCCATTTTACCTGGATACCATCCAGATCCCTCCATTTGCCGAGTTGGAGATGATTATTATTTGGTTAATTCTACGTTTGTATGGTTTCCGGGACTCCCCATTTATCACAGTAAAGATTTAGTTAATTGGGAACTTATAGGTCATGCCATTGACCGACCAGACCAAATGGATTTTGATGGCTTACCCGATATGCTCGGATTGTTTGCCCCAACCATTAGATATCATGAAGGGACCTTTTACATTATTAATACCTGTGTAGGCTGTGGGATGAACTTCTATTTAACAGCAAAGAATCCGGCAGGTCCTTGGTCTGACCCCAATTGGTTACCAGAAGCCGATGGTATTGACCCTTCTATTATGTGGGATGATGATGGCACTTGTTACTACACGGGTGTTGTAGGTGCTGAAAAACCGGAATGGAAAGACCAGGGTGTTATTTACAATCAAGTTTTGGACTTGGAACAAAAGAAATTGGTTGGTGAGCGTCATAATGCTACTTATGGACATGCCAACAATGCTTCTTATTCCGAAGGACCGCATTTATATAAAATAAACGGCAAATATTTATTGATGATTTCAGAAGGAGGCACGGGTGTTTACCATGCCCTTACAGTACACCATAGTGACTCGGTATTTGGGCCTTACACCACAGATTATATTAACCCCGTATTAAGCCACCGTCAATTTGGTTTGGATTATCCCGTTCATGCCATAGGACATGGCGATTTGGTACAAACCCAAAATGGAGATTGGTGGTGTGTTATGTTGGGAAAGCGACGCATTAATCGCTTAACAACACTTGCAAGAGAAACCTTTTTAGCTAAAGTAGAATTTGACGATCAGACTCCCGTTTTTAATCCGGGAGAGGGCAAAGTACTTATGACTCAAACTCGTCCAGATTTACCATGGACTCCATTTGAAAAGAAACCAGCTAAAGACGAATTTAATGGTGATAAACTGAATTTAAAATGGTGTACCATACGTACTCCAAAAAAGCCTTTTTATCAAGTAAACCAAGGAGCCCTTCATTTAAATTTACAAAAAGAGGTCATGGACAGTTTGGTACATTCCGCCACAGTCGTGCAACGTATCGAACACCATAATTTTGAAGCTAGCACCAAAATGTCATTTAAAACATCAAAAAACAATGAACAAGCAGGCCTAACTATATACCGAACCAATGAAAACCATTTTAACCTGTTAAAGGATAAAAACTCTTTGGTTTTGATTAAGGCCTTTAAAGGCGAACAAAAAGAAATAGCTAGAGTTCCTTATAAAAATAAAGACGTTTATTTTCATGTTGAAGGACATGGATTGGACATTCAATTTAGTTATGGCGAAAGCTTAGATGCTTTAAAACCTATCGGAGACAAACAAAACTTGATAGTCATTGCCGATTTACAAGGTAATGCCATGTTTAATGGTCCTGGAATAGGAATGTATGCTACCAGCAATGGGAAAGACTCAAAAAATCAAGCGGTTTTTGAATGGTTTTATTATGACGAGAAATAAAAGTTAATAGATAGAATACTTCTAGATGAAAAAAAGCACAGAAACTAAGTTCTGTGCTTTTTTAATTAAAATCAGCTATTAATCGATGCTATTCACATCAATACGGTAAGATGCATTTATTAAAATGCATTAAATTTTAATTTTTCAAAGTCGACATTTCTACATCCAAATCGAAAGTATTGTTCACTTTTTCCGCAGTAATGTCACTGAGTATTAGAAATTCTTTCTTTGCTTTAATATCTTCTGAAGAAGCCCCCACTTTTACCGTGTAAGTTCCTTTTTCTGCAATCCAAGCGCTTTGTTCATCAACAAACGAAGCCAAATCCTTAGCTTTTAAAATGAATTTCAAAGTTTCGCTTTTACCCGGTTTCAAGGTTTTAGTTTTTCCAAAGGCTTTTAATTCCTCTAAAGGTTTATCCACCAAATTAGCTGGAGCGCTTACATAAACCTGAACGACCTCTTTACCTTCCATGTTACCCGTGTTAGTCACTTTCACAGAAACTTCTATTTGATCGTTAAACGTAGTTTGGTTCAATTTGATATCGCCGTATTCAAATGAAGTATAGGATTTACCGTAACCAAAACTATAGGATATTTCAACATCAAAAGTATTGAAGTACCGGTACCCCACATATATACCTTCTTTGTAATATACATCGGTTGGTTTTTCAACAGGAACGCCTAACCAATTCGCTGCAGAGGCATGGTGATTATAATCGATAGGGAATGTCATCGTCAACTTACCACTTGGGTTTACTACACCACTAAAGACATCAGCTACAGAGTTTCCTCCTTCTTGCCCTGGTTGCCAAGCTAGTAAAATAGCATCTACTTTATCTTTCCAAGAAGCGGTTTCAATAACGCCTCCAATATTCAAAATCACGACCACTTTTTTACCTTCTGCATGAAATGCTTTGCTAACAGTATTAATCAATTTTACTTCGTCTTGACCTAAATAGAAATCATCATCAATTTTTCTATCAAATTGCTCTCCAGAATTTCTACCTAAGGTAATGACTGCTATCGCAGACGATTTTGCTTTTGAAGCAACCAAATCTGTATTTAGCAACATTTCTGGCAAACGTTTGTTATCTGCTAATAAACCAACTGCTTCCCGCCGCTTGTTTTCGTTTTCTACCGCTTTGGCTACAAATGGCTCATATAAATCTTGTAACTCTTTATCAACTGTATAACCAGCGTTGTTTAATCCTTCTAAAAGGGAAATGCTATAAGCCTCATTCACATCACCACTACCTGTTCCACCAGCAATGAAGCTGTAAGAATGGTCTCCAAACACGGCAATGGTTTCTGATTTTTTGGTGAACGGAAGTGCATTATTGTCATTTTTCAGCAAGACCATTCCTTCCGCAGCAGCTTTTCTTGCCACCTCGGCATGTGCTTTTAAATCTGGCTTGTTGCTGTATTTGTACTTATTAGTCGTTGGCGTTTTTTGAAGGTACTCTAAAATACGTCTTAAACTTGCATTTACAGCGGCTTCATTTATGGTTCCGTCTTCAATGGCTTTTGCCAAAACTTCACGTTGCGCTTCAGTTCCCGGCATCAACAAGTCGTTACCAGCATTTATTTGTGCAACTACATCACTTACAGACCCTTCTTCCAAAATCGATTCAAATCCAGGATAACCACCAAACCAGTCAGTCATGACCAATCCTTTATAACCCCATTCTTCCCTTAAAATAGTGGTCAATAAATCGTTACTAGCAGATGCATAATTTCCGTTTATTTTATTGTAGGCAGTCATTACTGTCCAAGGCTCTGATTCTTTAATTGCAATCTCAAAACCTCTTAAATAAATTTCACGCATCGCACGTTCAGTGATATGTGCATTAACCGCCAAACGGTTTGTTTCTTGATTATTGGCCGCAAAGTGCTTAATCGAAGTACCTACATTATTTGACTGAATCCCCTGAATGTAAGCACTAGCAATTTTACCAGCTACTAAAGGATCTTCAGAATAGTATTCAAAGTTTCTACCGTTTAATGGGTTCCTGTGAATGTTTAAAGCAGGTGCCAGTAAAACATCAACTCCATACTCCTTCACTTCTTCTCCCATGGCTTTACCTACAGATTTGATCAAATCAATATTCCATGTAGATGCAAGTGAAGTTCCTACTGGAAATGCCGTAGCATAAAAAGTATTTGGATTATTTTGTCTTTTTGGTTGAATGCGCAATCCTGCAGGACCATCAGCAAAAACAGTTTCTGGTATTCCTAACCTATCTATTTTATCATTTCCGCCTGCTTGCCCCAACACACGCACATCAGGTTCCCCTTCTAAAGGCACTAACCCTGCATATCCCGGCATTCCAGGTCCAACTAGCAATATTGCTTTTTCTTCTGGCGTCATTCCTTCAATCAACTTATCTATGGAAGCTTTTCCAAATTGTGGTGCTTTTTGAGCACTTAACAATTGTAAACCTCCAAAGACAGCCATTAAAAACACACCTATTCTCAGTCTTTTAATTTTCATGATTCTCATTTTTATCAAATAATATGTTATAGAAATTTGAATTGCTGTAACCAATCTTCAAACCTCTTGTTCCAAGTATCTACAGGAAGCCCTTGCTTACCCATTCCAAATCCATGTCCTCCATTGGCATACATATGCAACTCTACTGGATAGCCACCCGACAACCATTTGTTGTACAGTAAAATGCTACTTGGAGCCAGACCTAATTGGTCATCGGTAGCTGCACAAATGAACAAGGGTATTTTTTCTGCCGGAAGATCTCTACTCAACAATTCCTGCGAAGCTCCTCCATAAATGGATGCCGCAAAATTAGGACGTGTTTCCTTTTCAGAACTTTTCAACACACTCTGCATAATGACCATTGCACCAGCAGAAAAACCGATAACTCCTACTTTTTCAGGGTCAATACGGTAAGCTTTAGCTTGTGAACGAACATGACCTATCGCTTTTCTGATGTCATTTCCTGCTAACTCTTGCACCATGGCTGTACGTTTGTTAAACTCGTCCCTTTTCGTTAAGTTATCCATCATTTCACGAGCAGGATCTTTGGTTTTAGTTTCCAATAAACGGTACTTTAAAACAAAAGCTGTGATGCCTTTTGCGGCTAATTCTTTCGCTAAAATTGTACCTTCCCTATTAATCGACAAGCTTTGAAAACCGCCTCCAGGCGCAATAATTATTGAAGTCCCATTACCTTTTCCAGCTTCTGGTTTGAACACCAACATTTCGGGTGATGTGACATTGTAAACAACTTCAGTTCCGAATAAATCAGAATACATCTCCGCTTCCTTCCAGTCCCATTCTTCAGACCCTGGAGCCACCCCATCGTATAATTTAACAACTTGATCTTGCGCCTTTAAAGCGTAATTTGCAGCCACAAGACAAAGCAATAACACCCACTTATATTTTTTGTTTCTCATGTTTAATTTATTTTATATTTTATTGTTCTTTCATCAGAGATGACACCCTTCCAATTAAGTCCATATCCAAAATCATAGGAATGCCCTTCTGAATCAGTATGCGGAATCATATCAAACGGAACGTCTTCTTGTTGTGCTTCGACGGTTTCCATATTGGCAGGCATTTGTATCGGCAACAATCCTGATGGATCATTTTTACCAGCAATAATGTCTAAAACCGCTTGATTTGATACTCCAAAATTGAGTACAATACCATCAACCAAACCTTCGAGTTCAGTGAAAATCATTGGTTTGTTAGCCGTTACCGAAACAATTACAGGTTTATCGCCCATGACCATTTTAGTATCTTCAATTGTACGCAAATCCATGATGTTAGAAGCCGTAGTTGTTTTTCCTAAATAGGTACGATCTTTAATTTCTGGATCAATTACAGGGTCGCCCGCAGCAATACTGTGCGCTCTAGCCGTAGTTGCTGTGTAAGAGTTGTATTGTATTGAAATGGGTACATATCCGTTACCGCCATTTTTGCGATCTACTTCACTATAGCTCTTTACAGATTTAATGTCTGCATCCTGAGCAAAAAGCGAAGCGCTTCCCAATAGCAAACAAACTCCTGTAACAATACTTTTTTTCATACCTAAATCTTATTAATAAAAATCAGAAATCAACATGATGAGTATCTGACTCCCACCAGCATTGGCATTTCTAACTTTACATCGCGATTACCAAAACTCATTTATATTTCAAAACTTTTCATTCTATCTTAGAAATTGAAGTTTACTGAAAGTTGGACGGTAAATGGTCTGATGTAAGACCCTGTTAATAATCTTCCGTAATACTGACTTGCATCGTTGATCAACTCAGCACCGTTAATGGTTCCTTTTGCACCTGTTTGGTTTAAGAAGTTAACCACAGTAGCACCAAAACTTACATTATTATTATATTGATAATTGATTCCTCCGAAGTTTTCCCAACGTGGCGCAAAGTACAGGGCGTTGTTAATGTTTGCATATTGCTCACTGAAGTATCTGAAACTTGCCCAAAATCTCCATTTGTCTACTGTGTAACTAGGATCGATTTCCATTAAAACTTTAGAAATCTCCAATACCGTTTTGTCACTATAATCATAGTCTTGACCAAATGCATTAAACGTAAAGTTTTTATAGACCGGGTTTTGAAGTGTAATTAAGTAGTGTAAATTGAAGCCCTTGAACGGGGTAATCATCATATCGGTTGTCCAACCCACCGTTTGAATGTCATAGAAAATCGGTGTTTGCTGAGTTTCTGTATCGTCTGCTGGGTTTACTAAGTTGTATCTCGTTAAGTAGTTATTTTTAGTTAAATAGGTTGCTTGAGACACTAAGCTGAAATATTTAGTATTCCAGAAAACCCCTAATCCTGCTAACGGACTTCTACTTTTTACTACACTTGGTGGAATTGGAGAAGAATAGCTTTCTAACTTACCGTTTTCTTCTGTGTACAAGAAGTTAGCCAACGCTCCAAAATTTTTGGTAATATTATAGTTGGCATTGATGTTTCCTGCAATGTGGAAGAAACTGTGATTTATGTCTGTTAATTCCGCATCTGCTAAGGTAAAACCAACGGAACGCGGTGTTTGCGAATAATCTCCATTTACTAAATGAGATCTTAACATTAACCCGTATTTCACATTAAACCTATCAGAAACTTTCCAGTCATCTGAACCGTATACCGATAATTTGTTTTCAGATCCGTTGAAATATTCAGCACTACTGTTGTAACCGTAGAATCCGTATTCATCTGTTCCCGGCCCTACTAGCAATTGTGGTTGATCTTCCACCGTTTGAAAATACAAGGACCTATTTGAATTATACTTATCAATATTGTAGTATTGCTCTAAAATTCCGAAAGTTACATTGTGATTTTTGATTTGCTTATTGATAGAAAATCTTCCCATAATCGTTGTTGAGGGAATATCACGAGAGTTAAGTGCTATCTGTGTACCTACATTTCCTGAATATGCTTCTCCGGTGCTTTGAATGGTATATCCATCGGCTGCTTCTACATTGAAAATACTCAATGGAATTCCGTATAGCGAATTAGATTTAGCCAAATGTAAACGAGTTGAGTATTTAAAATCCCAACCGTTATCCATTTTATAATTACCAAAAACATCTATGTTATGAGAAGTATTGGTATTGTCTTCACCATCAAAAGCACCGTAATAATAATCACCAGAAACAATATCTTGGAATCTAACACTTCCGCTCCTTAGGAAATATGAATCCCTACCAATCTGAAAACCATCAATTTCCGAAGCTTCACCATTTGGTCCGTACTCAAATACAGCATAATTGGTATTCACATAGGAATCTGCATACTTATAGTAGATGTTGAATTCCCCTTTATCATCTTTAAAATATTTAGTAACTCCTGCTCTGAGTACTTTGGTTTGGTCTACGTATTTATTAAATCCAAGATCGTAAGTAGAAGGATCAAAGTTTACGAAAATTCCAGCAGAATATGTCCATCCATTTTTAGTCATCGGACCAGAAACATTGATATCTCCCTGAAGCCATCCAAAATGGCTTCCAGACAAATTACCTTTTACTTTAAAGTCTTTTGTTCCGTTTTGTGTATAAGAGTTTACGGCAAAACCAAGATCACCCATAGAGCTTGCTAAATCTTCCATCTTTAAAAGACCCGTATTTTTTAAAGAAACACTTTGTCTCCAAGTTTTATTAGGCAACTCTGGCCAGAAATAATAAACTACTGGCAAATCATTTTCAAGAATAGTAATCCCCCCTACAGTAGCAGGCAACCCAATATTGACATCTCGGGGACCAGAATTATTTGCTGCGTTAAGCATAACATTTCTGTCTCCACCTTTAGATTCATTGTCTATTTTACTTACTTGTTTACTAATTGCAACTGAATCCTTCTTCGATAGATTCTGATCCTGAGCAAATACGTTAGCGAAATTCAAATAAAGGCATCCTAACAAGACAAACACTAACTTTCTTACTTTCATCATTATATATTTTAAAATTTTTACAATCATTTAAAAAACACTCCATTACAGAACATTGAAGTTGCGTGTAGAAACCTATAATTATAACATTTACTATTCCCCAATTGAGGATTTCCAAGCCTCATAATTTATAAGACTGAGTTGCTATATGCAATATCGTTTTCGTTATAAAATTCCCATTGTTTCATTCTGAAGCAATATTAGGAAATATTTTTATTGCTTCAAAGAGAAACATTAATTTTTTGTTAATTTTGTGTGATTAAAAATGATAATTTGTAATTATGAAAGCATAGTTTTTATCATATAAGGACATAAGACGGCTTTTTATAGGAATTTGACAATCCCTTTTTTAACATAAAGGCACAAAAGATGAAATTGAAAACACAAAACCTTTTCATTCTATAGACTATTAATCTGTGAAGAATTATTTTTAATCTAAATTTGACGGTATGAAAGAGACTATAAGAGAACAGATTTACAAGGAATCTGAGGTATATTACAAGGACTATCTACCCCACATCTCTATAGATTGTATTGTTTTTGGATTTCATGAAGGCTCATTAAAAGTCCTACTTTTACAATTAATGGATTATGACATCTGGGCGGTACCAGGAGGCTATCTTAAAAAAGATGAGAACATGGATGACGCGGCCCACAGGATATTGCAAGAACGAACTGGAGTGACCGATATCTTTCTAAACCAGTTTAAAACGTTTGGAAAGTATCGAAGAACTGAAGATTTTTTTCAAGATTACGATGATACCCTTTGGCATAAGCAGCGTTTTATTTCAGTGGGGTACTACGCTTTAATTGATTACACATCGGTAACCCCAACCATGGATATTTATTCAAAGGATTGCAGATGGATCGATGTTGACGAGGTTCCATCTTTAATGATGGACCACAGACAAATTTTTGACCAAGCTCTTCTCGAACTTAGAAGAGATCTTAATTATAAACCGTTAGGCCTTAATTTGTTACCTGAAAAATTTACCATGTCAGAACTACAAAAGTTATATGAGATTATTTTAGATAAAGAATTAAACCGTGGTAACTTTTTTAGAAAAATGAAACGTTATGGCATTTTAACTAAACTTGACGAAACAAGGAAAGGTGGTGCCCATAAAGCTCCAGATTTGTATAGTTTCAATTTGGAAATCTATAAAAAAGCCCTAGAAAATGGGTTGCAGGAGAGTTGGTGATTTTATAAGACATAAAAAAATTCCCTCTGAAATCCAACTCAGTGAGATGGAGGTTTTAACGATGTTTTTTAAAATATTTTTGGTAGAAAACACCTATTGAAGGGTAAGAGAAATAGGAATTACTAGAAAACAGAACCAAATTTAAACTAACTTTAAAATTCTGTTTATTAAATCCTTATATACTCATGTTAGCACCTAGATTGATTTTCCTATACTTTCTAACCTTTTTCATTCTAATAGGTTGTAAAGATCATGCCACCAAATCAGAACTCAAGACTCTTGATACCAAAACAGCCAAAAAAATTGTGGATCTCACACATGACTTTTCGCGAGAAACCATTTATTGGGTTACCGCAAAAGAATTTGAACTCGATACCATCTTTGCTGGTCAAACCGATAACGGGTATTTTTACACAGCGAATAATTTTACAACAGCAGAACACGGCGGCACCCATATAGATGCTCCCATTCATTTTGCAAAAGGAAAACAGACCGTTGACCAAATCCCCTTGGAAAACTTGATGGGACCTGCCATCAAAATTGATGTTTCAGATTATGCCCTTAAAAACCCTGATTATCTCGTTTCTATTGATGATTTTAAATCTTGGGAAGCTCAGGAAAACATGCAAATTCCAGATGGAAGCATAATAGTTATCTACACCGATTATGAAAGCTATTACCCTGACAAAAAGAAATATTTAGGGACCGACAAACGTGGGGATGATGCCGTCAAACAACTTCACTTTCCGGGATTATCACCTGAAGCAGCTGCATGGTTGGTAACTGAACGACATATCAAGGCTATCGGACTTGATACAGCTAGTATCGATTACGGTCAGTCCACAACTTTTGATAGTCATGTGACATTATTATCAGCTAATATTCCTGCCTTTGAAAACCTTACTAACCTTAAAGATTTACCTAGTAGGGATTTTGAAATTATTGCATTGCCTATGAAAATAAAAGGTGGCAGCGGTGGTCCACTAAGGATTATCGCCTTGTTAGATTCCAATTAGCAGAAAGTTCATTCAGCAAGGAATAAAACAAGATATATCGTCATTAATCAATTCGTGACATTAAGAAATATCCTTCAAGCTCAATCGGAGTATTTCCTTAAAAATAGTATCTTTAGCCATCTGCTAAAAACACTATAATTACCAAACTAACCGATGAGAGTACTACTTTTCCTGAGTCTTTTTTTATTCAATTTATCAATCATTCAAGCCCAAGCTATTTTAGAAGATGAACGTTATGTTCCAGAAACCGATTCCTTGGTATTAAAAAAACTGGATCAATGGCAGGACCTTAAGTTTGGCCTACTAATGCATTGGGGACCCTACAGTCAGTGGGGAGTTGTTGAATCGTGGTCTATTTGTCCTGAAGATTACGGTTGGTGTGAACGAAAAAAAGGGCAACATCCGGATAATTATTACGAATACAAAAAAGAATATGAAGGCCTAAAAACAACATTCAATCCCGTAAAATTTGATCCAGAGAAATGGGCTCATGCTGCCCAAGAAGCAGGGATGCGCTATATGGTATTTACTACCAAACACCACGATGGTTTCTCGATGTTTGATTCTAAATACACCGATTATAAAGTAACAGACTCAGCTTGTGCCTTTAGCACCAACCCCAAAGCAAATATTACCAAAGAAGTTTTTGAAGCCTTTCGAGATAAAAACCTGTGGGTAGGTGCTTATTTTTCAAAGCCAGATTGGCATCATGAAAACTACTGGTCACCATACTGGCCTCCTCAAGACCGAAACGTGAATTATGATCCAACACTTTACCCTGAAAAGTGGGAAGAATATGTCCAATTCACCCATAATCAATTGATGGAATTACTTACGGACTATGGAGATGTGGACATTATTTGGCTTGATGGCGGCTGGGTCAAAAAAAGAGACCAACAAAATATTGATGAAAACTATGAAGAAAAGTTTTTAGAAAACGAAGCTAAAAACGGGTTCATCAAACATCGCGTTGTTTCCCAAGATATTAGAATGGATGAATTGGTAGAGAAAGCCCGTGAAAAGCAACCTGGTTTGATTGTGGTAGATCGAGCTGTTTATGGAAAAAATCAAAATTATTTGACTCCAGAAAATAGAGTACCAGAAAAAGAACTTCCCTACCCTTGGGAATCCTGTATCATTTCAGGAGGAGGCTGGTCCTATACACCAGATGCCAAATACATGAGTGGTCATGAAGGGGTACAAATGTTAGTGGATATTGTGGCAAAAGGAGGAAATCTGTTGCTCAACATAGCGCCTTCCCCAGAAGGAGAATGGCAAGAAGGTGCCTACCGATTACTTAACGACTATAAGGATTGGATGGCCATAAACAGTGAAGCCATTTACAACAGTCAAACGTTGGCTCCTTACAAAGAAAACAATATTTGCATGACACAGCAGAAGAATGGTACTACCTATTTCTTCTATATGGCGAATGAAGATGAAACCCAAATGCCTTCATCCATTACCATCAATTCGCACCAGCCTATCGAAGGAGCTACGGTCACACTTTTAGGAAGTAAAAAACCTCTTCAATGGGAGAAATTGAGTTCGGGATTTAAAGTATTTATCCCAAAAAACCTACAAAATAAACCTTCTAGTAAATTTGTTTGGACCATTAAGGTTTCACAATTAAAACAAAAACTTTCTCGTTAGGAATTATGATTTTTCAAAAGATACTTAAGTCCGTTTCATTGGTAACCCTTTGCCTTTTCTTAGTTGGATGCCATACGACACCAAACCAAAAAAAGGAATCAGAAACTGTGGAGCAGCCAGACCGGGGTGCAACCTTTGCCTTAGGCCAAAAGGAATTTCTTCTCAACGGAAGTCCTTTTCAAATCATTTCTGGAGAAATTCATTATGCCCGAGTGCCAAAAAAATATTGGCGTCATCGCATACAGATGGCCAAAGCGATGGGATGTAATACCATTGCCTCCTATGTATTTTGGAACTATCACGAAGTAGAAAAGGGTGTTTTTGATTTCACATCAGAAAACCGTGACCTAGAAGCGTTCATTCAGATTGTTAAAGAAGAAGGACTTTACATGCTTTTTAGACCAGGTCCTTATGTTTGCGGTGAATGGGATTTGGGTGGTATTCCCCCTTACCTATTGAGTATCCCAGATATCAAATTGCGATGTAGTGACTCTAGGTATATGGAAGCTGTAGAAAGATATATTAAAACCATATCTCAAATCGCTAAACCTCATCTGGTTACTAATGGAGGACCTATCATCATGCTTCAAATAGAAAATGAATATGGGAGTTATGGCAACGACAGAGCCTACTTAAAAACTATTAAAAACCTGTGGGATAGCCAAGGTATCGATGTGCCATATTATACCTCAGATGGACCAGCCGACTTTGCTTTGGAAGCCGGTACTTTACCTGGTGTGGCAGTTGGGCTTGATCCCGGTGCTAATGAACACAATTTTAATTTGGCGTATGATATGAATCCAGATGTTCCAGTCTTCAGTTCTGAAACTTATCCGGGTTGGTTAACCCATTGGAAAGAAAGCTGGATTAAACACGATACCACTTATTTGCTCAATGAAGTCAAATATTTAATGGATAATAATCTGTCGTTTAACTTCTACGTACTTCACGGCGGCACTAATTTTGGTTTTACGGCTGGCGCCAATTCGGGAGGTACAGGATATGAACCAGATGTTACTAGCTACGATTATGATGCGCCCATTAACGAACAGGGACAACCAACACTTAAATACCACGCCTTAAGAGATTTGATTGCATCTTATAAAAAGGATTCCACAAGCATTTCTCCTATTCCCAAAGAGATTGAAAGCATGACGGTGCCAGAAATAAAGATGGAAGCTTACTCTTCAATTTGGAATGAACTACCCGATCCTAATATTTCTGTTCAACCCAAACCCTTTGAAGCCTACAATCATTATTATGGATTTGCTATCTATAAAACAACTTTGGTGGGACGAAAACATGGGGAGTTAATGATAACAGACCTACATGATTATGCCACATTATTTGTGGATGGAACCCTTATTGGTACTATTGATCGATCAAAAGGAGAAAAGACCATTACCATTCCACAAGTGGAAAATCAAAATCCAGTATTGGAAATTTTGGTTGAAGGAATGGGGCGTATCAATTTTGGTGAAAAGCTAATTGACCGAAAAGGAATTACAGAAAGGGTTTCTTTAGATGGCCGAACATTGATGAATTGGGAAGTCTATTGTTTACCTATGGATACACCTTATCTTACCAATTTAAAAAAGACTGCTAACACATCAAAACCAGGGCTTTTCTTTAAAGGGCAATTCCATTTGGATCAACCTGCCGACACTTATATAGACCTGTCTAATTACCAAAAAGGTATCGTTTGGGTTAATGGTCACAATTTGGGTAGATACTGGAACGTGGGACCTCAATTTACCCTTTATTGCCCAGAACCATTCCTAAAACAAGGAGCTAACGAGATTCTAATTTTCGATTTACACCAACTTGAACCCAAGACAGTAAAAGGTGTCAAAACCCTCAATGACTAATTATGAACTTTTCTAAATTCTTTTATAATTCTGTACTCTATATTACATCTTTCTTTCTTGGCATATTACTAATAAGTTGCCATAACAGTGAAAAATCCCCTGAGGACATCACCCCTAATCAAGTGGTTCCTACACAACTTCAAATGGATTATCAAAAAATGGAGGTCATTGGATTTGTTCATTTCACTACCAATACTTTTACAGGCAAGGAATGGGGCTATGGAGATGAAAAGCCAACTATTTTTAATCCAACTCAGTTGGATACCGAACAATGGGTATTGACTGCTAAGGAAGCTGGAATAAAAGAATTAATATTGACAGCAAAACACCATGATGGCTTTTGCCTTTGGCCTAGTAAGTTTACAGAACACAGCATCAAAAACAGTCCGTATAAAGATGGGAAAGGCGATATTGTAAAGGAGTTTGTCGAAGCCTGTAAAAAACATGGAATGAAAGCTGGCTTATATTTATCTCCCTGGGATAGAAATCATGCATCCTATGGAAAGTCAGAGTATATCGACTATTACAAAAAGCAATTGGAAGAACTTCTATCCGATTATGGAGAAATCAATGAGATTTGGTTTGATGGAGCCAATGGTGGAGATGGTTATTATGGGGGTGCTAATGAGATGAGAAAAATAGATAGCCAATCATATTATCCTTGGAAGAAGATTTTCTCTTTGGCAAAAACTCTTCAACCCCAAATAAAAATATTTTCTGATATGGGTCCTGATGTCCATTGGATTGGAAATGAACAGGGATTTGCTGGTGACCCATTTTGGTCTACCATATCTACGGACAAACTGGTTGTAGGACATTCAGACACTTCTTATTTAAATACTGGAGATCCTGAAGGAAACCAATGGATCGTTGGGCAATGTGATGTTTCCATAAGACCGGGGTGGTTTTACCATCAAGATGAAGACCAATCAATAAAGTCTCCGGAAGAGCTTATGGAAATCTATTATAAATCGGTAGGGCGAAATGCCATCCTGCTTTTAAACATCCCTCCAGACCAAAGGGGATTATTCCATGAAAATGACATTCAAACCCTTAAGTCCTGGAAGCATTTACTGGATACCACTTTTGGGACCAATTTAGCTCAGAATGCCTCCATTTCAGCATCAAATTATCGGGTTAACCATGAAAAATTTAAGCCAAACAATCTTATAGACTCCTACAAAACAAATTATTGGGCCACTGACGATAGCATTCAGAGTGCTGAATTAACTATTAAACTACCACAGAAAACTCGGTTTGATATTATCCAGGTACAAGAACCGATTCAATTTGGTCAACGTATTGAAGAATTTGATATTCAAATTGAAAAAGATGGTTCATGGCAAACCATTTTCAAAGGCACAACCATTGGATATAAAAGAATTGCTAAAGTAGAACCGACTGAAGCTTCTAAAATCAGATTACGCATCTTAAAATCAAACAACACCATAGCCCTTTCAAATATTGAGGTCTATCAATCGGGAACCAAATAAATAGCATAATGAACCAGAAACACTTCCTCTTTAAACTAATTGCCTTAGGAACCGTTTGTCTAGTTCTTTTAACATGCCAAAAGGACAACCAACCATTAGTTTATAAAAACCCCAATGCGCCTATTGAAGAGCGGGTAGATGATTTGTTGTCCAGAATGACTTTAGAGGAAAAATTCTGGCAACTTTTTATGATTCCCGGAGATTTGTCAGATGGAAAGGAAAAATACAAACACGGCATTTTTGGTTTCCAAGTGGCCACAAAAAGCACTACTTCCAATGAATCTGAGCAACTTTTAGATTATTCTGAAGGCGGGTCCGCCCTGAATACCGCTGAACTGATAAACGACATTCAAAAGTACTTTGTTGAAGAAACTCGACTAGGCATCCCCATCATTCCTTTTGATGAAGCACTACATGGTTTAATAAGAAAAGAAGCCACAGCATTTCCCCAAGCCATAGGACTTGCTGCCTCTTTCAACACCCCATTAATGGATACTGTTGCAGCGGCCATAGCGACGGAAGTGCGGTCTAGGGGGATTCGCCAAAATTTATCTCCTGTAATTAATATAGCTAGAGATGTTCGCTGGGGTCGTGTGGAAGAAACTTATGGAGAAGACCCCTTTCTAACCTCCAAAATGGCCGTATCATACATTTCAGCTTTTGAAAAAAGAGGGGTTATTGCCACACCAAAACACTTTATTGCTAACGTTGGTGATGGCGGTAGGGACTCCTATCCCATTCATTATAATCAAAGGCTTTTAGAGGAAATTTACCTACCCGCTTTTAAGGCCAGTATTCAGGAGGCAGGTGCTAGTTCCATTATGACAGCATACAACTCTGTAGATGGTTCGCCAGCCACATCAAACAATTGGCTGCTCCAAGAAAAATTAAAAACAAAATGGGGTTTTGATGGATTTGTCATTTCAGATGCTGGGGCTACGGGTGGAGCCAATGTGCTACATTTCACATCTAAAGACTACGCCGAATCCACCAAACAAGCTATTGAAGGTGGTTTGGACGTGATTTTTCAAACTTCCTATGACCATTATCCGTTATTCTTTGATGCCTTTGAAAAAGGTATGATCGATGAATCATCTATCAATAAGGCTGTAAAACGGGTTCTAAAGGCTAAATTCAAACTTGGTCTATTTGAAAATCCCTATGTGGATATAGAAGCTTTGAAAAAAGATAGTGCAATCTCGCAACATAGAGAATTAGCTAAATTAGCAGCTCAAGAATCCATCGTTTTACTTAAAAATGAATCTCAAACACTTCCTTTCAGTAAAGATATTAAGTCCATTGCTGTTATCGGTCCCGAAGCTAAGGAAGCTCGTTTAGGTGGTTATTCTGGACCTGGAAATAAACCAGTGAGTATTTTAGAAGGAATACAACATGAGGTAAGTCAAAATATTACTATTAATTATTCCAAAGGAGTCGAAAGAATTTCAGAGTCGTTTGTAGCCATTCCAAAAGAAAATTTATCTCATGTCAAAAATGGAAAGCAAGTATCTGGTTTAGAAGCGGAGTATTATAATAACATTACTTTAGAGGGCACTCCTGCTCTTTCCAGAACTGACGATAATATTGATTTTAGATGGACGCTTTTTTCTCCTGATCAACAAAAAATAAACCAAGACTATTATTCCGCTCGTTGGAAAGGCAATTTAATTGCTCCACAGTCGGGACCAATAGAGATTGGTTTCAAGGGAGATGACGGCTATCGTTTATATATCAATGATGAATTGGTTATTGACAACTGGAAAAAGCAAACAGTACAACAAATAACAACACCTTACCATTTTGAAAAAGGTCAAAGCTATGACCTTAAGGTTGAATTTTTCTCCACCACTGGGAATGTCTGGTTTAAAATGATTTGGAATGCAGGAATAGATAATGATTGGGAAGATGGAATCTCTAAAGCAGTGGCCCAAGCTAAAAAATCGGATGTTGCCTTAGTTTGTGTGGGTATAGAAGAAGGTGAATTTCGTGATCGCGCCTTTTTATCTTTACCAGGCCACCAAGAAGAACTTATCAAACAAGTAACCGCTACAGGTATACCCACAATAGTTATTTTAGTTGGTGGCAGCGCTATCACCATGGAAAATTGGCAACATGAAGTTGATGCCATTTTGGATGTGTGGTATCCCGGAGATGAAGGCGGGAACGCCATCGCCGAAACCCTTTTTGGAAACTATAATCCAGCCGGAAGGCTTCCAATCACATTTCCTATTCATGAATCACAACTCCCCTTATATTACAACCACAAACCAACGGGACGGGGAGATGATTATTTGAATCTTACAGGAAAGCCATTGTACCCCTTCGGATTTGGTTTGAGCTATACACAATTTGAATATAGCAATCTCCAATTTGACAAAGACATCATTACTACGTCTGAAAGCTGCCTTGTTACATTAAAGGTGACCAATACAGGTCCTTATGATGGTGATGAAGTCGTTCAGCTTTATATAAAAGACGAATATGCTTCTGTAGCCAGACCAATTATGGAACTAAAGGGCTTTCAACGTATTCACTTAAAAAAAGGAGAGACCAAGGAGGTTTCTTTTGAAATTACTCCTGATCTTTTATCGATGCTGGACAAGAACTTAAAATGGGTAGTAGAACCAGGCGATTTCCGGATTATGATAGGTTCATCAAGTCTTGATATCAAATTACGATCTATCCTAACAGTAAAATAAGACCTTGATAGCGTGTTATTTAAAAATAGTATCTTGATCAAAAATCATTAACAACAAGATTATCAAGTAAACTCTAACCAACTATGAGAAAACTTTCTGTTATTGCCGGCATCAGCTATTTTATTATATTTTTCGCAGCCATTTTTGCTAATTTTTTTGTATTAGAATCCATTTCCAAGGACCCGGTGGTGGCCATACAAGAAAATGATTTGATGGTTCGATTTGGAATCATGGCATTTATAATAACAGTAGTATTTGACGTGGTTGTAGCTTGGGCTCTCTATGAGCTATACAAAAATCATGTCCTTTCCAGTTTGAGCACCTTATTTAGAATGATGCATGCCGCAGTAATGGGCGTAGCAATTTATGCGTTGGTATTAAGCTTAAAATCGAATAATGAAGCCGACATCCTATTTCAAGTATCCACCTTCAACACCATTTGGCTTATTGGACTTTTCTTTTTTGGAATCCACCTTATTCTATTATCGCGAATCCTTAAAAAGCCCAAATTCATTGCTTGGTTCCTAATAATTGCTGGAATGATGTATATAATAGATACATCGGCCCATTTTTTACTAGCCAATTATGATTCCTACAGCAACATTTTTCTAATGTTGGTAGCCATACCAAGTATTATTGGTGAAATGTCTTTTGCTGTATGGTTACTAAGAAAGAAGTCGTTTTGACAGAAAATAATGATGATGCTACACAACATAAATTGAAAATTGTCTTGGTAAAAGCACCTCAATATATTCCATATGAATATTTAAATCATCTTATCAACTTAAAATTTGTATACAAACCATGAATAAAAAGCAAAGACTAAACATCTTCAGGGTTTTCCTTTTCGCTGGAACCATCATCTCCCTATATTTTGTTCCCTGGATTTTAGTAAAAGCGTGGATACTTCCGTTACCTAAAACAATTGATGAGCAAATAAACCAATCTATTGAGCAGGGATTTGAAGGTATGATAGTATATGTTGACGAAGCAGGAAAGCAGCCTGTAACCTATACAGGAGGTTTTAAGAATAGAGAACAACAAGTACCAACTGATCCAGATGCTTTGTTTAAAATTGCTAGTATCAGCAAGTTATATGATGCTGTTGCTGTGACGAAATTGGTAGGTAAAGGTCAGTTATCTTTAGATGCAACATTGGCAGAGTTTCTACCAGAACTTGTTGGTAAAATAGAACATGCAGAAACAATCACTTTACGATTGATGATCCAACACCGAAGTGGCATTCCTAATTTTACAGATACACCTGACTTTTGGGCACATCCAACAACCTCTTTTGAAGAAAGTTTAGCATTAATTGAAGGAAAACCTGCAAATTTTAAACCCGGTAATAAGTATGAATATTGCAATACAAATTACTTATTAATAAACAAAATTATGGATGATGTGTTGGGATATCCTAATTTTCAATTTATCCAAGAAGAAATTCTAAACCCATTACAATTGCATAATACATTTAGTTCAGTGAATGAGGTAAATATTAACAACGTAATGGGTGGTTATCATGTTGGGTATCCTCATGATTTAAAAAACAATGATTTCGGAATGCATGCAACAGCAGAAGATGTAGGTAAGTTTATCAGAGCCTTAAATGAGGGTACTGTTTTTAAAAATGATGAAAAAGAAATATACGCTTCTATTTATGAATTTGAACATTCAGGTTGGGTGCCGGGTTACCAAAGTTTTGCTCACTATTATGAAGATATAGATACGGTTGTGGTTTGTTTTTATAACACCACCGACCCTAAGCTACTCTATTGGAACCTATCAGAAATTATTAATAAAAGAATTTTTAAGATCCTTAAAAAGAAAAACAAAACCAATCGGAACAACTAAATAGGGAATTCAATAAAAACACCTTTAAATTTGAAGGATTCAACTGGATTCAATCTAAAATATTTTATAATCAGATCGTCAAGATTTTAAAGAAAAGCTAACTGTGGTCAACATAGCGCTTAATACTTTTTAAGCATAAACTCGATATACCGAACAAGAGAGACTATGAGGTTATTTCTACCTGTCCCTTCTTCCTGAAACTTATTGAGAGTTGATTCATCCAGCATTCTTCCCTTGATAAAAACGATTGAAGGTTGTTTTAATGCGCTTAAGTCATTTAATGGATTGTCCTTTAGCAGTAATATGTTAGCCGTTTTCCCTGTTTCGATTGTTCCTAAATTTCTCATAAAATCATGGGTCTTAGCAGGGTTGATAGTGGCTGTTTCAAGCACTTCAAAATTAGACAATCCAGCTTCTGAATAAAACTGAAGTTCTTGATGGATAGAAGACCCTGGGACTGTTACTCCGATGCCTGCATCTGTGCCACAAATGATACTAACCCCAGCACGATTCAGTTTGTTTAAAGCCAGGAGATGAAAGTTATGCTGCGCCTCAATTTTACCAACTATGGAATCATTTTTATTTTTTTCTGAAGCCCATCTGTCATATTGAGCTTGACTATCTACTTTGCTTATCAGTGGATTTACTCCATTTAAATCCTGAGATTCCAAAATTTCATCATCCAGTAACAGTCTATGAATATTATGATAAACCGTCAATGTTGGACAAAAAGATGTGTTTTCAGCTTCTTTAAATGATGCAACCACCTCATTCAATTTTAAAGTATCCAAGGTATAGTTTAAAGGCTGCTGCACAATATCTTCAGCATGCTCTATGGAAACTATAGGTGATTTAAAATGATACCTGTAATCAACTAGATTAGAAGGATGGGCGACAATATCTAAATCATTCAGCTCTGCTTCCTCCATAATGATATCAAAGTATTCTTGAGGTAAGCCATAATAGGTCTTTATAAAATCATATCCTTTTTCTTTTGTACTTCTTACCACTTCTCGAGCTTCTTCAGCACTAAACAATTGGTAATTATCATCGCCTATAAATTCTGGTCCTGTCAGTTTAGGACCACTAGTAAAAAACAACGGACTATATATCTCATCATCCTCTATGGCCTCCTTCATTCTTAGGTGCATGGGTTGCCCCCACAAGTTTCTGACCGCAGTAATACCATTTGCTAAATACAATCCGAGCTCATATTCATCCCAAACGTGTACATGCATATCTATCAAACCAGGCATTAAAAATTGATTTGTTCCATCTATAATAGTCACTTCATCAAGGTCTATGTCATCTTCTATTTGGGTAATAATTCCTTTCTGTACTAAAACTGATTTATTGTTCATGACCGTATCCATGGTCATGGGAATGAGGTTGACATTTTTGATAAGAATTTTTTGGTCACTTTCTACGACATCTTTAGGTATGTGTAAATAGGATGTTTTTTGCCCATCAATTAAAAAAACACCTAAAATAATTAGAAATAAAATACCGATAATGACACCTATAACTTGGAAGATTCTTTTGATGAACCTCATAACTTTTAAAGAATTTGGGATTACCTTTTAAACCAAACAACCATTGATCCTTTGGACCTAGCTTTCAGAAAAAATAATCATAAGTTGAAGTAAATTTAGCACATACTTTAGTAACTTGAAACTCAATACACCATATTTATTTTTACCTCACTAAAAAGATATCCATGGGAAAAAAGGGACCGATGCCCACCTATAAAACGGTGGACGATTATATAGCACACCAACCACAAGAAGTCCAACAGGTTTTGGAAGAACTTAGAGCTATTATTAAGGAAGCTGCTCCAGAAGTGGTTGAAATATTAAATTACAAGATTCCTTGTTTTTCCTTCATTCCCAATGCCAAAAGAGACCAACAGATCATGATGGCAGGTTATGCAAAATTTGTTGGGTTTTACCCTTTTCCTACCACGATAGAAAAGTTTTCAGAAGCCTTGAAGGAATTTAAAAAAGGTAAAGGATCGGTTCAATTCCCTCTTGATAAACCTTTACCTAAGGATTTAATTAAAGAAATGGTTCAATACCGAAGGAAAGAACTTTTAAATGACGGTATTTAATCCTTTTGTTTAAAGCGTATAATTGGTGGCATAGTTAAAATATTCAGGAATTAAACAGAGGTCACTTTCCTTTCAAAAATTAAAATGGGTGATTTTAATAGACAGACAACCCAATTAATGGGTGATTTGACCTTGTCACTTCAAGTGAGCCTATCTATTTTTGATTTGATAATCAACCATATAATCGATGACCCTTTTAGAAACCATACTTCTTATTGTTATTACCATTCTGCCTTTTATAAAGCGTTGGATTTTCAAATTTGTAAAACCCCTTTATTGTTCCATTTGTATAGGTATAATAATGGGTCTTCATTTATTGATTGATGGCTATCGTTGGCAAATGATTCCGGCATACGTGATGGCTCTCATTGTAGTTTGGAGGATTCAAACCTTAAACCTACAAAAGCCCAAACGTTTATCGTTCCTTAAAATTTTAGGGTTTACCTCATTGCTCATAATAGCTACTTTAGCTTGGTCCGTTCCCAAAATACTACCTGTCTTCTCATTACCAGAACCAAGAGGAAACTATCAGGTTGGAACACAAGATATTCACATCACAACCGACAGGAATGAACCTATTACAAAGGATTCGACTGATAAACGCTCATTTATGTGTAAGATTTGGTATCCAAGCGATCAAGAGGTTTCCAGTAAGAAAAGTGAGCCTTATATAGATGAAGCCAGTCGGGAAGGTTTTGCTACAAAATATGGACTGCCAGCCTCGGCTTTGAATTATTTGGACCATATTAAAACTTATGTGTATCCGAACATAGCTGTAGCTAATAAAAAATTTCCTGTTCTAATTTTTTCTCATGGCTACGGATCAAAGGCGACGGGGTACTATGCTTTGTTGACCGAAATAGCCAGTCAAGGGTACATCGTTGTCAACATGAACCATACCTATGAGAGCCTGGGAACAACCTATCCTGATAGCAGCAAAGCCTTTTTTGATTATGATTTCCAAAGATCCATATCTGCCGATGCGATGTCAACCATAGAGCCAATTGCTAAAGCATTTAAAAGCAACCTGAGTTATGAACAAAGACATCCCATCGTTAAAAAGGCGATTGCTCATTATTTTGAAGGAAACATACAAAACAGGTGGGCAGCAGATATTATCAGTGTCTTAGACCTACTCGAAAGCTGGAATGCAGAAGGTACCTTTAAAGATCATTTAGACCTCAATAAAATAGGTGTTTTAGGACATTCTGTTGGGGGTGGAACAGCCGGTAATGTTGCCATGAAAGATTCTCGGATAAAAGCTGCAGCCAATTTAGATGGTATTCAGTGGGGAACAATGATTGATAGCACTTACCAAATTCCCTATCTATACATTTCTGCTGATTGGCCTGCCGACCATGAAGACATAAATTCACACATTTACATCAACAAAAGCCATGACTATTTCTATGAAGCAAAGCTTTTGAATTCAGGACATCCCAATTTTATGGATATCCCATTTATGATTCCCGTTCCTGATTTGGCAGGAACGGGAACTATTGATCCCTATTTGGGAATGGAAATCGTTACTAAAACAGTCCTTACCTTTTTTGACAAACATTTAAAAAATCAAGTTGATGCTAATCCTCAAGACTTAGCGAATCAATATGAGCTTTTAGAGATGCAAACATTTAAAGGAGACTCTATTCGTTAGACTATAATGTTTCTGGAAATTCATGTGCACCTATATCTTGTGAGCTACCCACCAAATGTGGATTTCCGAAATAATCCTGCACATTGACGTCCAAATCTAAATTGACACCAGCATCTATTAGTGGTGAATTTGAATCTAATTGGTAATTGAACAAGTTAGGATTTTCATAGGAATTTCCTTCAAACTGAATTTTGTTATGGGCGTCAATACCACCATACAAAATGTTATTCTTTACTTGTACTACATTTTGATTCCAATTATTATAAGACATAAACGCCAAATTTTCGTTTTGAATCACTGTATTATTAAAGAAATAAATACCAGAAATGGAGTTTGGTGAAGCCATATTGAAAACAAATAAACTACCACTATAACCATTGGCATCATTATCTGAAATATTATATCTCACCATGATGTTTGACATATCTCTGGCACCTTCAAATTGTCCTACCTGAAATCCAGCTCCAAAATTATCATGAGAATAGTTGTACTGCATAGTTCCATTAACAACTCCTCCATCCAAATCAAAGGCTGCTCCATCACAACCTTGACTCATGATATTATAGACCTCATTGTGCTCTATAAGCACATCTTTAGCATCCCAATACCAGATACCGCAGTTACCACCACAATGCGTATTGTCGTAACCACTGTCATGTACTTCACTACTGGAGATTGATGAATATTGCACATCAGATAGTACAATACCATTACCACTATGGCTCCAGGCATTATCCCATCCACTTATGTTGTAAACATGGCAATCTGAAACATGAATATTTTCATGAGAGTATCCCACTTTACTTTGACTGAAAAATCCCTTTGATTGAATACCACTTTCCATACAATCAAAAACCGTACAATCTGTTATAAGAACCTCAGAAAATCCAGAAGTATCATTAACTCCTTCGATTTGAATACCTGTATAGGCACCACTAACATTTAAATTGGCTAATGAAATATCTTCCAATTTGGTATTTCCTTGTAAGTCATTTAGTAGGTTAATTCCATTTCTTGGAAATTCACCAGGTGCAACCGAAGGAACAGCCACATTAAAACCTATTAATTCCAAACCAGAAGTATTAATAACGTCTACCCCTTGTAAGGTAGCTGTTCCTGATCCATAAGAACTAACCATAATTTTATTGTTTGGGTCTCCCCCATCATTAGAATCCAATGTTAGGACGCCATAAGTGGCTCCTCCTTGGAACATGATTGAAAATCCTGGGTTCACATGTTCTTCACTAGCTCTTTCACTAGTTTTCCAAGCCGTTTCAGGGCTTAACCCATCATTGGCGTCATTACCTGTGGGTGAAATAAAAAAGGTATTAGTAACTGCAGGTGTATCCTCTGAAGATTCACTGACATCTTCCTGGTTTTCTGCAAGTACCTCTTCGGTTTCTAAACCTTGCTCAACAAGATCCTCTGTTTCTGAAGTACACCCAAAGAACATGGGTACTAACATAATGATTCCGAACTTGGCAGTTGTTCTATAAGAACTACCTAATTGCTGGGTTAACCATGCTCGGGTACTGGAGTGATTTTTTTTGGGGCTAATCATTCTCTAATCCGTTTAAAAATTAATATGTCTCTTAAATGATTTCTTAAAAACCTAGAAAAGAAATACGTTTCTACACGGTTTAGAATAAAACAATTGAACTACAGTGCTTATTAAATTACATCTTATCATTATGGGATTGAACTTTCAACCTTGAATGCTATTGATAAATTCTATAAGACAAAGAACCATTGTTAATTACTAAAAGGTGCTCCCCAATTGGGAAAAAATTTAGGGAGTGGTCGCTATTAATTAATCATTTCTTGTTGCCAAATGTATTTATATATTTTAAAAAAACAAACAAAAAAGTGTATTTTATCGTCAAAAAAGTGTTTTTAATCGATATTTAAGGAATTTTCTTACCGATATAACGTTTCTTGTTCGATCAAGAATATGATATCACCCCTATTTATGTATTTCAGTGGCTATATCACCCATTAATTCTTTGGTAGTTTGTCTTATATTTTGATACCATACAAGAAGTCAATTTTGCTAACGAATGCCATAGTTATGATTTCTACATCTACACTCGGAAAGCAATGGTATTAAGTTATTCTTACATTGAATGTGCTTTCAATTGGAAAAACCTCCAACTTATTCTAAAAGGGAAATTGTTTTACACCACAATTGAAAAGAATGAGTTGGTTTTAGTAAATCTGAAATTTCTACCAACCATTTTTGGGATCTCTTATTCCGTTCTTTCTTTAATCCAGTCAAGCACAATAGCCATTGCTTGTGGTGAAAAAGTTTGCTCTATGGTTCCATATTCATTTGGTAAACCTGTTTCACTTTCTTGAAATAAATGGTTCAATTTTTCAAGCTCCAAAACAGTCACATCCTTATTGCCATTCTCATGGAGTATTTTCTCAATAGCTGCTAGATTTTCTTTGGGTGGCACTTGTAAATCATTTGAGCCATTTAAGGCCAAAACAGGGCAAGTGGTTTTACTCAAAACTGTTTGCGGGTCAAACTTTATAAAGTCAGTTAACCATGGCCAAGACATCTGCTCTGAAAGAGTATTAATTTGATTTTCTGGCAACATGGCCCCAAATATTTTTGTGAAGTAATCTTTTAGTTCTCCTTGTAATTGCACTCTATCCTCTAATTTTATAATAAGGTCATAAGCCCCCTTCATATTATTTTGTCCCTGTGCAATTCCAAATTCTGGAACACCCGCTTTTCTCTCAATTAATTCTTTTTGCAATAACATCAATTGATCACCCCTTATACCAGAACCAGCAAGTAGTACAATAAAAGCAACCCCTTTATTTTCACTTGCCACAATGGGTGCAATGACGCCTCCTAAACTATGTCCTATCAACCCAATTTGAGAGTGATTCAGTTCTTTTCTGGATTTTAAATATTGAAAAGCACTTTCAGTATCGTTTACAAAGCCATCCAAACCTGTGTAATTATAACTACCCTGTGATTCACCTGTCTCTCTATCATCAACGCGTAAGACAGCTAATCCATTATTAGTCAAATAATCAGAAATGACCAGAAATGGTTTATGTTTTAAGAGCTCTGAATTTCTATCTTGAGGCCCGCTTCCACTTATCAGAATAACTGCAGGGAAGTTGGAACCCTTTTTTGGATATGTTAAGGTCCCAGCCAAAGAAATATGATCCACCTTGTTTTCAAAAACGACATTTTCAGAAACATAATCAAATGGCTCTTTCGGCTCTTGCGGTCTATTGGTTTGCGCAAATAGACATAGGGAGGTGGATATTAACAACAAAAACAGGGAGATGGTTTTCTTATTTAAATTCATACCTTAAAAGATTTTGAAAACTAATACTTAAATGATTGAAACGGGTCCTTTCAAAGATAGATAAAGAAGCTATTTAACTCTTGGAATTCTTAAAGAAATCAAGAAACCAAACCTTATATACTTCTTCTTCAAAAAGTAAAAAATCAAAAAAAGGATAATACTTTCCATAGGAAAGAAATTTTAAAAAATAGAAATACTTGTCAAATAAAAATCTATTTTTAAGCTCATAACAAAAATCCTTATGACCATGAAAATCAAATTTTTATACTTAATGATCATTACTTTATCTACTATCATTTTATCATGTAGTGATGATGATGCTGATAGCTTTTTCAGTTGCCTTGGAGAAACATCGATAACTCACATAATACATAATATTGATTCAAATAATGCCCTACAAGTAAATTTTGAGATTGAATACAATGGGGACTATAGTTTATCAAATGTTCAATGGGATTTTGGAGATGGTTCATCAGGATCAGGAGCAACTACTTCTCACACCTACAATTCGGCTGGAACCTACTTAATAAAAGCAAGTGTTTCTGTAAATGAAGAAGGTAACAATTGTTCTTTCACGAAAGACAAGTCAATTACGGTAGACTAGAAAATCTCCTTTAATCCTATTGTATTAAAAGAATCCTATATACGTGACTTTTTTCCAAGCACTATTTAATCTTCAAAACAAAAAAGCTATCAAATTTAAATTTGATAGCTTTTTTTTAAGTTCACGTATTCCTCTATTTCAAATCTGAAATCATATAAGATTCTTTTGCTGTGGACAATTCCCAATCATCTGTTCTAAAAGGCTCCATAGGGAATCCTGCCTTATTATATACATTACACGCGCTAGCATCATCTGCCCAACCATATCTAACGGCAACCGGATTTGATATGCTATCATTAGAAATCAGAAGTTTTCCGTTTTTAATTTCAACTTGTGCTGGCACAAATTTTTTGTCAGCTCCTGCTACCTCAAATCCTTTTGGAATACCTTGTTCATCTTTTACCTTGAACCCGTCCTTGACATGCTCAAAGGATAAAACCACTTGATTTCCTTTAATGGTGTGCGATTTAAAAGTAGGTCCCTGATAAGTGACTTTCTTTCCATAATCCTTATTTAAGGCAATGGCTGCCAAACGTAAACCAACATCCTGTTTGTTTCTTGGATGTATGTCCTTAGGATTACCAATATCAACCGTTACACACATTTCTGTGTTCTTTACATTCTCTACGGTGTAGGCTTGTGCTTCCCTTAATTCGGCCCATTTACTGCCCACATTGCTATTTCCATTAAATTCATTAAAACTGGACAATTGCACAAAATAGAATGGAAAAGCACCTTCCCCCCATTTATTTCTCCAATTTTCAATCATCAAAGGAAAAGACTTTTTGTATTCTACTGCTCTATGAACATTGGCTTCTCCCTGATACCAAATCACCCCTTTAACCGCATATGGAATTAATGGGTTTACCATGGCATTATAGAGTAAAGAAGGAAAGCTATTGGGAGAAAATTGGGTTACTACCTCAGCAACGTTAAATTTCCATAAGCCTGCTAGGGAAATATCAGAACCTTCAACGGTTAACTTCAAGTCAGTTGGAGATCCATAAATTCCGCCTCCACCAATGTAATCGGTCACTTTTACGGTGATGGTATTTTCACCTGCTTTTAAAATACCGGTTGGAATTTTATACAATCTGCTTACGTCATAACCAGCAGTCGTTCCTATTTCTATGCCATTCAAATAAGTGATATCATCGTCATCAATTTTTGACAAGTGCAATACCGCCTCTTTTCCTGCCAAGTCAGAATCAATATTAAAAGTTTTTCTAAACCATACTTCTCCATCCAAATTAGGAAGCATTCTATTTTCCCATAGCTCAGGTAAATTCATCTCGGGCCAGCTTGAGTCTTCATAAACGGACTTAATCACTTCTGAAGGATTGTCATTTAACAGTTTCTGACCTTGCAACATTTCTACAGTGCCTATCAACTTTTGTTTTTGGATTTTAAGCATACTGTCAATATCCAAGTTCGGCAGATTTGACATGAAATGTGCAAATTCAGGCACTTCTTCCAAAGCATCTTTACTCGTCCAAGTTTCTACACAAGTACCACCCCAAGTGGTGTTAATGATACCTATTGGCACTCCCAATTCTTGATAAAGCTTTTTGGCAAACATAAATCCTACAGCAGTAAACTCACCAATATTTTCAGGATTACTCTCTTTCCATTGTCCTTCTGTCAAACGATCTTTTGGTACGGTGCTCATTTCACTTGGAACCAAGAATTGTCTGATTTCTGGATAGTTGGAATCCTTCTGTTCGACATCGGCATTCTGAATATTACTCATTGCCCATTCCATATTGGATTGACCACTTGCAATCCAAACTTCACCTACTAAGACATTTTCAATTTTAATGGTATTGTTCCCTTTAACGGTAAGTGTAAAAGGACCTCCATGTTTTTCGGGATTCAAGGTCACACGCCATTTACCATGTTCATCTCCCTGGGTTTTTATGTTTTGTGCTTTGAAATGGACTTCAATATTCTCTCCTGGTTTAGCCCAACCCCAAACAGGAATTGCTTGGTCTCTTTGCATAACCATTCCGTTTGAGAACATAAGCGGAAGTTCCACATCTGCCAAAGCATTTAAGGAAATTAGCCCTATTAAGAGTGTTAAAATATGTTTTATCATGGCATTTATTTATCTATTGCAATTTTAATGACAAAAGCTTTGTCATCTATCATTTGATTAGGGGTTTGAATATGTAATCCATCTGGGTTTAATTCAAAAGACACTTCTTTATCATATCCCAAAATAGAAACATTTGATACTTGACTATTTGTATTTGAAAAAGATTCTAGAACCACTTCTACATCATTCCCAGGCCACCCTAGGACAATGGCATAGATATGATTGTCTTTTCTAGTATATCGAACATCTTGAGCGGTATATGACAGTTTATCCAAAAACATCCCTGATTTTTCCTGTCTTGTGGGGCCTTCACCAAAAACATCCCAAGTTGAAGAAGCATAGATGGCTTCTCCATTTACTTTGAGCCATTCCCCAATAGTCAATAAAATTTCTTGTTGATCTTGAGGAATTTCCCCACTAGGTTTGGGTGATACATTTAGCATCATAGCCCCATTTTTACTAACAATATCAGCCAGCAAATCAACAATTTCATCGGCTGTTTTTAATCCCAAATTATTTACATAACTCCAACTACCTACTGATACGGTCTCGTCTGTTAACCAATAATCCTCTGTGATTTTATTCATTCTCCCTTTCTCAAAATCCTCCAAGCTAACAGATTTTGGCAATTCCCCTTCTTTGTGGGTTATCACTACCTTTTGTCCTCTAGCTAAAGATTCATTGATATAATAAGCAGCAAAATCACGTTTATAGGCATCAGGAATTTTATCCAATTTGCTATCGAAATAAATTAAATCGGGATGGTAACCGTCAATAACTTCTTTAAGTTCGCCCAACCAGTTTTTGTAGAACTGTTCCTTCGGAATATTTCCATACATAACACTAATTATAGAGTCTTCCGAAGAAGTTGCCATATTAGGATTGTAGGGAAAATATGAAGTATCTTCTAACCACTTGGTAGAGTCATTTTTAAAAATTTGAAGATTTCTTGCTTTATGGAAAGATGTGACAAATTTCATTCCTTTACTGTGAATTGCCTCTCCTAGCTCTCCTAAAATATCTCTATGAGGTCCTTTATCCATGGAATTCCAAGGATTGATTTTGCTATCCCAATTGGACCATCCGTCATGATGGATGGCTACAATACCACCAAACTTAGCGCCAGCTTTTTCAAAAAGATCAGCCCATTCTTTAGCATTAAAGTTTTCGGCCTTAAACATGGGCACAAAATCATGATAACCAAATTCTGATAACGGTCCGTAAGTTTCTACTTGGTGTCTGTTTTCGTCAGTGCCTTCTAAATGCATGTTTCTAGGATACCAATCATTGGCATAAGACGGAACAGATAACAATCCCCAGTGGGCATAAATTCCGAATTTAGCCTCTTTGAACCACTTTGGAGCTTCATCATAGGAGGCCAAAGAATCCCAATTGGAAGCATAATGAGGAACACTAACCTCATTATGCTTTTCATTGGGTTTACAACTAAAAAAAAGACTAACTACAAATAAAATGTAAACGTAATGTTGTAATATGTTTGATGTCCTAGACATACTTTGCTATTAAAGATTAATGGTTATAGCGTCAATGATTACAGGAAAATATTCCTCCCCATTGGCGCGATTAAATAAGCCCATTTGGTGATCATCTGGATATCCATTATCCCAAATAATTGGAACCAATTGATGCTGTAATGCGGATTCTGTTGTTTTTTGATAGTAATATTCACGGTAAATTTCAGCATCATCAACATTGGCTCTATAACTAGCGCCATATTCACCTAAAATCACACCGATTCCTTGACTCACATAATTGTCATACATTTTTTGGAATTGTGTATCTAACCAATCTTCATTTCCCCAACCTGCAGTTGCCGATGGATCGGTAGCAATAGCGCCCCATTGCCAAGTATCATCATTACTAACGTTTAATGTATAATCATAAGGGTCATAGTAATGAACTTCCATCAACATACGGTTTTCAGTGGGGTCACTTGGAATGGTTGCAAAATTCACGGTATGATCAATATTGGTGTTGAATCCTTGTACCGTTAAATAACGGTAAGCATTGCGTCCACCAGTTTCTCTCACTGTAGATATAAATGTTTGGTTGAAACTATTTTGAACCGTATAATATTCCTCAGTAGGGGTTCCGTAATCTCCTTCTACCATCACCTCATTGGTTCCAGCAAAAAGAAGGTGGTAATCATAATCTCTAAAATGGATGGCTATTTGTTGCCACATTTTGCTCAATCGGTCATTAACATAGTCTTGATCATCATAAGTTGGTTGCATCCAACCGCCATCCCAATGGATATTTAAAACCACATACATATCGTTATCCAACACATAATTAACAACTTCTTCTACTCTATTCAAGCCTTCCAAACTAATGGTATAATTAGCATCTCCTTCCTGAATGTAGTTACTCCAAGCTACTGGAATTCTCACGGTGTTGAAACCTGCTGCTTTCACACCGTCCATTAACTGTTGGTTAATCGCTGGATTTCCCCAAGCAGTTTCTCCTCCAACGGCATCCAATGAATTCCCAACATTCCATCCAACTCCCATCAGTGAAGTCAATTCAACAGCCGTATAATCACTCATACCACTTGAATCTGGAGGCAAGGTTGTTATAGATGCCATTTGTGTTACTTGAATCGTCAAGGTTTTTTCTGAAGTAATCACGTTAATAACAGCAGATCTTCCCTGTGCAGTTGGATTAGCCTCAGCGACAACTTCAATGGTTGCGCTTGCCAAACCAGAAGTTTGAGAGAAACGCAACCATTCTGCATTAGAACTCACTCCCCAAGCGATGCTCATGGAAGCATTAATGTCAAAAGAGTCGGTTCCTCCATTGGATACAAATTCTATGGGGGTATTATCGATTGAAATATCACTTTTGGCAATATCCCCATCATCATCGTTACAAGACATAACCCCTAAAAGCAATGCTACTAGCCATGTCATTTTTAATAATTGATTGAAAGCCTTCATTTGAAAATTTTTTATTTAATGGTTATTTGAACCTTTGATAATATGTTTCTAGATGAGTTACCCACTTGAATAGTATATGCTCCTTTTTCCACTTCCCAAGATTTGGTATCGACATTATAAAAAGCCAATTCCTTTACAGGAATTTCAACAGTAGTATTCTTTGTACTTCCAGCTTCAACTTCTACTTTGCTAAACCCTTTTAATTCTTGAGCTGCACGCTCCACATTAGATTCAGGTTTGGACACATATACTTGAACTACTTCTTTACCTGATACTTCTCCTGTATTTTCAACAGAAACTTCTACGGTAATGGTGTCATTCAAACCATAATCAGATTTGTCTGTTTTCAAATTAGAAAGTGAAAAATCAGTGTACGATAAGCCATATCCGAAAGGATAAAGCGGCTCCACATTTTTGGTATCAAACCAACGATATCCAACCAAAATACCTTCGTCATAAGAAACAGTTTGATCTCCCGGAAAGCTATTGGTAGCGTGAGCTGGCGAATCTTCTAATTTTACAGGCATGGTCCATGGCAATTTACCAGAAGGATTCACGGTTCCTAAAATAACATCTGCCAAGGCATTACCTCCTTCAGAACCATTAAACCAAGACCAGATAACAGCTTTTGATTGATCTGCTGCTTTTTTGATATCAAATGGTGCTCCCGCAATAAAAACCACTATGGTATTAGGATTGACTGCCAACACTTTTTCGATTAATTCTTCTTGACCAAAAGGAAGGGCCAAACTAGCTCTATCTGAAGCTTCTGTCTCATAATCACGGTTGGATCCAGCAAACACAATCGCCATATCAGAGTTTTTGGCAGCTTCTAAAGCTTCTTCCAACATTTTTGGATCTAATTCATTAATAGTCACCGGACCGTTTAGCGTAATATCTCCTAATTTAGCCTTTTCATTATTGGAATAGCGCTCCAAATAGCCTTCTGCATAATTAATCGTAATGTCTGCTGGCAATCTATTTTGAAGTCCTTCCAAAGGTGTTACTTCTCTTTTTGTTTTTACACCAGCACCAAATCCGCCAAGAGCATTTTTCTTTTTAGCATTATTACCTATAACGGCAATACTTTTAACTCCTTCTGTTTTTAATGGCAATAGGTTGTTTTCATTTTTCAAAAGCACCACACTTTCTGCTGCAATGGCATAAGCATCTTGGAAATGTGCCTCGGTGCTGATACTTCCCTTAGCGCGACCTTTATCATCAACACTTTTTAGAGTGTACATCATTCTTAAGATGCGCTTAACAGACTTATCAACTTGTTTTTCATCAATTTTTCCATCTTTAACAGCTTGAATCAAAGCATCTGCAAAATAAAATTCGTTGAAAGGTTTTGGAGTTCCCATTTCAATATCGGTTCCACTTTCCAAAGCTTTTTTAGTATCGTGAACTGCTGCCCAATCGGAAATAACGATTCCCTCAAATCCCCATTCGTCTCTCAACACTTGATTAAGCATGTAATCATTCTCACATAAATAGTCTCCTCTAAACTTGTTGTAAGCTCCCATAAAGCTGTAAGCATGCGCTTCTTCTACCGCTGCCTTAAATGCAGGCAAATAGATTTCCCTTAAAGTTCTTTCGTCTATTTGAACATCCACAAAATCACGATTTGTTTCTTGGTTATTGGCAGCAAAATGCTTCACACAAGCGGCTACATCATTTTCTTGAAGACCAACAATAAATGGCACTGTTAGCTTTTTATTAAGGAAAGGATCTTCTGTAAAGTATTCATAGGTTCTTCCTCCTAATGGTGTTCTTATTATATTGATAGCTGGAGATAACAAAACATCTTTGTCTCTTGCTATGGTTTCTTCCCCTACACTGTTTCCAAAAACATAGGCTAATTCTGTGTTCCAGGTTGCTGCTACTCCCCCTCCTGCTGGGTAATAGGTAGCAAAGTCATTATCCCAACCTGCGGGAGCCCAAGAGTCTAATGAAATCTCTTCCCTAACGCCTAGAGGTCCATCTGCCATGGTTAACTCAGGAATTCCCAATCTTTCCACTGCCGCAGTTGCAAACATGGTACTACCATGCAACATTCCTGCTTTTTCCTCTAAAGTCATGGCGGAAACCAAACTGTCAATTTTAGAATCAAATTCCTTGGTAATCGGGGTACCTTGATAAGTCTTTGATTTCTCAACCTGAACCGAAGCGGTTTCCTCAGTCTTTTGTTCATTTTTACAGGATGTAAAAACCATGGCTACAGCCAGTACAGAACTATATATAAGTTTGTTATTCATTATAGTGTGTTTTATAATACTTTTTCTTTAACTTTTTTTATTGTAATTGAATGGTCTGAGACGCTCCGTCATATTCAACAGTTTGCCCTTGATTATCAAAGGTCATTCCTACCTGATGCTCCTTGTCAACTGATACTATGGTGAACTTTCTATTGGTCAACATACCTTCAAATGATCCTTCTCTTTTACCTATGGTCAAAGTCCCTTCCGTGTCATTGTATTCAAATGGAATGTTGGTGTGCTTCCCTTTCTCGTAATTATAGTTAACCGCTTCATCTTCATACAAATTGAATTTGCCATCAGCACCACGATATACATAAATCATTAAGTGATCTGCCGGTTTTTCATCAGTATATTGAATTTGTGGTCCTGTTGGAATAATGGCTCCTTCACGAACATAAAGAGGGATTCTTCCATAAGGCGCTTCTACAGTTTTGGTTTGACCACCCTGGATCCAAGTTCCTGTATAAAAATCATACCAATTGCTTGTACTTGGGAAGTAAACCTCACGACTACGAGCTTCGTACTCATATACTGGGTTCACCATAAGTGACGGACCAAACATAAATTGGTCACTGATATTTTCAACTTTTCCATCTTGAGCGAAATCCATAACCAATGGACGCATGATGGTGTAATCATCAAAATAGGTTTTACCTGCCAATGTATAGATGTAAGGCATTAACCTATATCTCAAATTGGTGTAGTACAAGATAGATTCATAAGCTGGATGCCCTTCACGAGCAATGTTCCAAGCCTCTCTAAATGGATATTGACCATGAGCACGGTATAATGGTGCAAAGGCACCAAATTGATACCAACGAGCATTTAATTCTCTCCATTCTTTGTAATCGGCATTTTCCTTTCCATTCCCATTATAAGCTATTTGAGCAGCTACATAACGATCCTCTACACAAAAACCACCTATATCCATAGTCCAGTATGGTATTCCAGAAACAGCAAAGTTCAATCCTGCAGAAATTTGGGCTTTCATATCTTCCCATCTGGTGGCGATATCTCCACTCCATGTAGCGGTAGAGTAACGTTGTAATCCTGCAAAACCGGATCTTGTCAACAAGAATACACGCTTGTTTGGTGCCACACTTCTTTGACCATCATAAATGGCTTCAGCATTCATTAAGGCATAGGTATTAAAATATTCGGTTGAAGGTCCTAGTGCTGTTGGTCCTTGTAAAGCCTTACGGTACTCCATGTCGGTACAATCCAAAACATTTGGCTCACTGGCATCCATCCACCACGCATCTATATTTAATGGGTAGTAATGCTCATAAATTTGATTCCAGAACAATTTTCTAGCTCCAGCTGAATAGGCATCATAAAAAGATCCTATGTAACCAGGTCCTACCCAGTCACGAATACTATCCTTTATAGCCTGTTGATACATCCATCCTTTTTCATCAAATTCTTTGAAGTGTTCGGTATTTTTGTAGAATTTAGGCCAAACTGAAATCATCATTTTTCCATTCATTTGGTGGATGGAATCGACCATTCCTTGAGGGTCCGGAAAACGAGCTTTATCAAATTCATGGCTTCCCCATTGGTCTTCTTCCCAGTGGTTCCAATCCAATACGATATTATCAATTGGAATGTTTCTTTCTCTAAATTCTTTTAGGGTGCCTAAAATCTCATCTTGGGTTTTATAGCGCTCTCTACTCTGCCAGTACCCCATGGCCCATTTAGGCATGACTTGAGATTTTCCAGTTAACGTACGGTAACCTTTAATGATTTCGTCCATATTGCCTCCATAAACAAAATAATAGTCCATTTTTTTGTTCATTTCGCTCCACCACACTTGATTCCCTTTTTCCTCTTCCAATTGTGGTTTTCTTACGCGAAGCCCACAATAGGAACTTCCTCCATCAGGTTTCCATTCAATTCGCAATGGTACACGCTTTCCTGCCTCCATATTGAAATTGAATTTATAGCTGTTAGGATTCCAAGCGGTTCTCCAACGTTCAGGAACCATCAATTCGTCATTTAAATAGACTTTTATGTACCCGGCATAGTAAAGGATAAATTTGAATTCACCACTTTGAGAAGCTTCAATATCACCTTCATAAAGCACATCGGCCTTTTTCAAAGGAAAGTTTTGTGGTAAATTCTTGATACTTTTTACATCTTCAAAGAAAATAGAAGGCTCGTCCCTAACAATGGTTTGACCTCCATTTTCTGGAGTTTTGTAGGTTCCTGTCAAGGCATTTTCCTTTCCTTCCTTATCATAAAGTTTAAAAACTTCATTAAGTTGCTCATAGGGTCTGCTGTCTCCAAAACGGCTTAAGGCATAGCTATCCCAAAGCAACCCATAATTCTTATTTGAAACAATAAAAGGCACAGACACCTTGGTGTTATATTGAAATAGTTCTTCACTTTTATCCTTATAATTAAATTCATCAGACTGATGTTGCCCCAAACCATAAAATGCTTCATCCTCTGGAGAATCAAATATTTGACGAACAGAATAACCATCAGTACCTTCTACTTGTATGGGCTCAAAAGTTTTTCCGCCTCCTTCTTGTTCAGACAAAATAACTTTTCCTTCTTTATCTTTAAAAGTAATCCCTCCATCTACCGAAGAAACCAAAACATTCAAGGCTTTGGTAGAAACCGAAATAGAATCCCCTTGTTGGGACACATCAAAAGAAGCTGGTTTTAAACCAGGAAGTATAATTAAGCTAGAATCCTTAGGAAATTCCTTTTGGGGTGTTGCTGAAACATGCACCAAACCATCACCCAATACCTGCAAGCTTAATGTTGATGCTCCATGCTCCTTTGGTTGGCTGAGATTGACCACAATCCCATCATCTGTTTTTTGATATGGTGCTTGTTCCTTATTACAAGAAGCTAAAAGCACTCCTGTCAACAAGCCTAGATATAATCTACTTCTTTTCATTTTATTTATATTTTCTTCCTTTTACGTTTTATTTTTTTGTTGTTACCAATATGCTGGCATCCTTTAATCCATCGGATGATACATTGATTTTAATCTCACCTTCTTTTTTAGTTGCTTGAACTACCACTAAGCACTTTCCGTTTAATGCTTTATGTGAAGTTCCCTTAAACGATTCATGGTTGGTAGGATCGCCATTAGCTACCCCAACAATAGCTCCTTCTCCTTCAATTGAGAAATTCAACTGATTTTGAGCCGTTGGAACAAAATTGCCTTCAGCATCCACCACATCTACTGTAATAAATGATAAATCCTTACCGTCTGCAGAAATGCTGGTTCTATCTGCCGTTAATTTTACCGTGGCTGGTTCTCCAGCTGTTTTAATATCCTTTTCTAAAACAACCTGACCATCTTTTCTTGAAACCGCTTTTAGAGTTCCTTCTTCAAAAGGAACGCGCCACATAACATGCAAGTCATCCCCTTCCTTTTTCTTAATACCCTTAGATGTTCCGTTAACGAACAATTCCACCTCATCGGCATGGTTGTAATAAGCCCAGATATCTACCGAATCTCCTTCGGTATAATTCCAATGCGGAAAAATGTGAAGCACATCTTTATCGGTCCACTCGCTTTGGTACATGTAATACACGTCTTTTGGAAAACCGGCCAAATCTACAATTCCGAAGTAAGAACTTCTGGATGGCCACACATAAGGTGTTGGTTCACCTATGTAATCAAAACCAGTCCAGATATACAATCCTGAAAGGAAATCGTATTTTTTCATGATTTTCCAAGTTTCCTCATGGGTTGAGCCCCAAGGCGTGCTTACTTGATCGTAGGCCGAAACAGTATTTCCTGGATTTCCACCATCAAATGGAATATCCCAGCGAACGGGCCACCTTTTTAAGGTATCAGATTTGGCATCATAATATCCTCTTGTCTGCAAACCAGAAGTCGTTTCTGTGGCAATAAAAGGCGTGTTCGGGAAATTTTGTTGGTGATATGGAAATGTGTTGTGTGCATAATTATATCCAATTAAATCCAAGACACCAGAAGCTGCTAAGGGATTTAAACTAGCCTTTTCCACATCAAATTGAGTCGTTACATCAGCATTGGGCATATTTACCGGAGGATTCATAGCTACGGTAATAGGTCTCGTGGTATCCAAAGATTGCACAATTGCCTTTAGCTCCTTGGCTGTAGCAACCCCTTGTTCGTTCCATTGCTCCTGAATCTCATTACCTACACTCCACATAAAAATACTAGGATGGTTACGGTCACGAGTGATAAAATCTTCCAAATCCTTTTTATGCCACTTTTTCCAAACGGTTGCATAGTCATGCTCTGTTTTGTTATTGTTCCACATATCAAATGATTCATCCATGACGATAAACCCCATTTGATCACATAAATCCAATAATTCAGGAGTGGGTGGATTGTGAGCGGTTCTGATACCATTAACGCCCATCTCTTTCATAATTTGAAGTTGGCGCTCAATGGCTCTATAATTGATGGCGGCACCAAGAGGTCCTAAATCGTGGTGCATACATACGCCTTTAATTTTCACTTGTCCTCCATTCAGAATAAATCCTCTTTCTAGGTCAAATTGGAATGATCTTATTCCGAAGGGTGTTTTATAAGTATCTACAACAGCTCCGTCTACCTTGATGTCGGTAACGGCTGTGTAAAGTGTTGGTTGGTCTACAGACCATAATTTTGGTTTCTCAACGGTTAAGTCTTGAGAAATATTTTTGTTTTCGTTTTGATTGATTGTTACTTCTGAAGTATTAGAAGTTACCTCTTGACCACCATGAATAATGGTGGTAGTAATTGTTGCCGTTTTTGACTCCTTGTATTGATTAGCAACTTTAATTTCTAAAGCCACCCTAGCTGATTCCTGACTTACTTCAGGAGTTGTAATATAAGTTCCCCACGATGCTACATGGAGTTTATCTAAAGATTTTAACCATACATTCCTGTATATACCCGATCCGGAATACCATCTGGAATTGGGCTGGTTAGAATTATTGGCTTTTACCAATATCTCATTGGTTTCCCCTTCTGGATTTAAAAATGGCGTTAATTCATATTCAAAAGAAATATATCCATTTGGTCTGTTACCTAAAAAATGGCCGTTGATCCAAACGTCACTATCCATATAAACACCATCAAATTGTATGAATAACTGTTTGTTGGTGCTTTCTGTTTTAAATGATTTTTTATACCATCCCATGCCTCCTGGTAGATAACCTCCTCCTAAATCGGCAGGATTGTCTTGGCTAAATGCCCCTTCAATGCTCCAATCATGAGGAAGGTCTAATTTTCTCCAATCTTTTGATTGGGCTGCCTTTAAAGAATCACCTAAGTAAAAAGACCATCCATCAGAAAACGGAATATTTCTTTCTGAAATTTGAAGTAAATCCTGCTTATCAGCACATGAAATAAACAGAAATAAACCGCTTAAAATCATGTAAAATTTAATATAAGAAAAGGAGCTAGACACTATAAAAATCTTAGTTTTTTCATTTTTTTAAATAGGTAAGAAGCAGTTTTGAGGCTGCTTCTTACCAAAATATTTAACCATATAACCTCATTCATTAAGAGGCTTAAAATTCTTTAATTAATACACGGTTATACTTTCCACAGTAGCAGAAACAGCTTCTAAATCTGTTATATCTGTTGCCATACCGGCAACATCTATTACAAATACAATCACCCCTTCTACTAAAGTACCTGGATCATAAGAAACAGTATAAGTTCCATCTCCGTTAACTGTAATTGCACTTCCATTTCCATTTGGATTCCAATCAGAATCCGCATAATACATGGAAGCATTATAAGAACCTACAGCTCCTGCATTCAAAGTAATTCCACTCAATGTAAAAGTTACTTCAACTGATTCAAAGGAGGCCAAGTCTGCAGTGTTTAGTCCTGGATCATTAAAGGTGGAACCAAATTCATTGTAAATTTCCAATCTTAAGTTTCCATTTCCTTCCAAATCACCATAGACCAGCTTGGAATTATCGAAGGGTACATCTGTACCTTCATTTCCACCTCCACCACCTGAAGAGTTGCCAACATTTGGCACTAGGTGGTAAGCCATATATTCTGTTCCTTCGGCATTGATAGCTCCAAGCCACATATCAGAAATATTTCCGCTGGCATCTGTTGAAATATCAAGAATTCTTAACTGATTATTAGCATCAGCTGAAAAACTTGCCCAATTAATTACTGTAAAAGTTGGTACACCCACACTGAAAGAATAGATACCAGAACCATTAATTGAATAGGTTCCTTCAGTTACAGATCCATCAGGTGTTAAGAAAATTACTGAGTTATCTTGTGAGTCCATAATCATGGAAAAATCTCCATAAACTTCAGGATCTGGTGTTCCTAACCAATCTGGATAATCCTCTGGTGTTTGCCATCCATTTAACATGGAACCATTTAATCCTGCCCAATCAAGTGGATTACTTTCAGATAATTTCCATTCAATAGCTGTAGTAGTAATTTGAGAAATAATATCCTCCCATCCATCAGGAAGCGTTGGTTCTTCAGGACCTGTTTCTTCTGGAACCCAGTTATCACTATATTCCTGAGAAATAAAATTGAAAGATAGCATTGCTGGGTCACAGTCTCTAATTACACCTAACTGCATTGTATCTTCAGTAAGTGACAGAATAACCAATGAGTTCCAATTACTTACACACTCTTCATAAACAGCGTCATGCAAAATGGTAGCGTTTGAAGTTGTTAAAGTGTGATTATCCTTATCCAAATAATATGTTCCTGATTGTTCTCCATATTGAGGCAGAGTAAGATGGTTTACTGTCATGTATGGTCCTCCTTCTAAACTGAATGTCATCTCACCAAAATCTGCTGGTCCAGAGAATCCCCATCCTTGAATACTATTTAAGTCTGGAGACCAATTCCAACAATCATCTCCATAACAACCGCCTTCTCCTCCTTCTAACCAACCATTATCGGTGCCATAGAAGAACATTGGACCAACAAAATACTTGGATACCCCTTCTGCATCAACATCCAATAACCATGTTTTAGAATTTCCTACTCCTCCAGAGAGCATGGTCCATAATGGATCGTTAACATAATTCAGGTTATCTTCTGTAACTGTTATAACAATAGGTTCAGCTTCTACAATACCTCCATCGGTTACAGCAGAAAATTGAATGGTGTAATCTCCAGCAAAAGCATAATGAATTGTATCGATTGCTCTGTTAGAAATTCCTGTTTCATAATCCCAAACAGGAACAGTCTCTGGAGTATTATTCCTTAAAATAACAGTATTACCCCCTGCATCTATAGAATAGTCTTGAACTACAGAGAAGTTAAGTTCTGAAGGATCTAGTTTCCTTCCCAGCTCGTGATCGTCTTCACTACAAGAGGCAAAGGAAACCAGGACCCCGATTAACATAAATATTTTAAAAATTCTTTTCATAATTCTAATCTTTAATTAGTTAATTACCATCCAGCATTTTGCTGTAATACATTACCTGACAATGTAATTTGTGTGTTCGGAATTTGAGAAAGTCCTTGTGTTGCTTGGAAATTAGCGCCAGAAATAATTTTTGTTTCTTCAATACTACCTGTTAAAACGGTTGTATTTTCTTCAAGTTCTGATGCCGCAACGCCCAGACCTTGACGCATTAAATCCCAATATCTTATTCCCTCAAGAGCAAACTCTAAATGTCTTTCTTTTAATAAATTTTCAGCAGTTACCGCAAGTGGTGTAAAGTTATTACCGTAAGCACGTTGTCTTACTTGGTCAAAGTAACTTTGAGCACTTCCACTACCTAATTCGGCAGCCATCAATAAAACATCTGAATATCTAATTGCAAAGTAATCTTGGAACTGTTCAATTTGAAAATCTCCAGTTGCTACTATTTGCGTAGTACTTACCAAGTTTCCTGATTCATCATAGGCAGACATAGGTGTATATTTCTTGTTATAATAACCTGTATACTCTCTTTGTCCTTCTTGATTATCAAATGGAATTTCCTCTTCATCTACACCTATAACGGTAGCAAAACGTCTAGAATCTCCTTCATTGTATAAGTCATACAATTTTTGGGTGGCGGTTATTCCCCAACCATTCCCGTAAGGGAAACTCATAAACTCACGCATCCCAAATAAAACCATCCAATGGTTACCGTCTGTATTTCCGTTATAATCACTAGTATAAGTATATTTAATAGAAAATACAATTTCCTCATTACTTTCACCTGCATATGTGGATCCGTCTTCCGTAGTGCTAGCAGCAGGCCATAGATTTGCAAAATCAGAAACCAAACCGTGTCCGCTAGATGCAATGACATCTTCCATATGTTGTAAAGCTTCACTTTGAGAAACTAATCCCACTAAATCAGACTGTCCATAATATCCAGTATAGTATAAATAAACGCGCCCTAACATGGCTTTAGCAGCCCATCTTGTAACGCGACCATTAGGTACTGAATTATAACTTTCCGCTGGAATATTTTCTGCAGCATAAAGTAAATCCTCAGCGATTACAGCATAAACCTCATCTGGGTCTGCTTGAGGTAGATTCTCTGTTGAAGGCTCTGTCAATAAAGGAATGTGACCCCATAGGCGTACCATATCAAAATAAAGGTAGGCTCTAATAAAACGGGCTTCACCTACATAACGATTTCTTAAGGCTTCATTATCAGTCCAATCTATTTGATCAATTCTTTGTATTAACACATTACAACGATATAGCGCTTGATAGTATTTGATCCAAGTATCATTGTACAAATCCTGATAGGCAGGAGCCACACTCATATCAAACTCATCAATAGCTTGATAATCTGGGTTATCAGAATATCCCAGTCCACTAAAACAGTCATCAGACATCACTTCTGATGCCGTATAAAACGTTCTGCCAGAAGCACCAGTAACCACTTGTAGGCCATCATAACATCCTATCAATGCAGAATATGCATGCTCAGGAATTTGGTAAAAGCTTTCGTCTGTTGTATCGGTAATTGGCGCTGTATCTAAAAAGTCATCGCCGCATCCCCATACAAGCATTCCTAAAGCAACTAAATATAAATTAATTCTTTTCATGATTCAATTTTTAAAATTTAAAGTTTACCCCTAACATATAGGTTCTAGGTCTTGGGTAATACCCAACATCCACTCCAGATGAAAAGTTGTAATTTCCATCTGAAATTCCAAATCCTACTTCTGGATCCATACCATCGTAACTAGTGAAGGTGTAAAGATTCAAAACAGAAGCGTAGATTCTTAACTGTTCTGCAAAGAAAGTCTTGCTCTTAATACCCTTTGCTATGTCATAACCAAGAGTAACAGTACTAATTCTTAAAAAATCACCATCGTGAACAAAAATATCTGAGAACTGGTTATAATTTCTATTATCAACAGTTACTCGGGGTAAGGTATTAGAAGACCCCGGTCCATGCCAACGGTCTAAAATAGCTCCTGTCCAGTTTTGATTTGCTCCCGTATTTCGATACGACTGTACAATTTGGTTTCCTGCTACGCCGTTTGCTTGCATTGCAAAGTCAAAGGCCTTATAATTGAATCCAAGAGAGAATCCATAAGTGAAATCAGGATTAGGATCTCCTATTTCTGTTCTATCATCTCCATTAATAACACCGTCACCATTGTGATCTACATAAATTAAATCTCCTGGTTGCGCATCTGGCAATAATAATTCACCATTAGAATTCACATAGTTATTCACATCTGCTTCTGTTTGGAAGACACCTGCAGTTTCATATCCCCAAAAATATCCTAAAGGATGTCCGTCCTCAGCTCTATAAAATTCCTGAGAATTATCCCAAAGTTGGTTATTTAACCCGTGAATAATGCCATCCTCGGTTGGAATTTCACCAACTTCATTTTTGTTGTAAGCACCGTTAAAACTAAAGTTATAACTAAAGTCGTCTCCTATATCACCATTGTAACCTAATACGACTTCAACACCAGAGTTAACCACACTTCCTCCATTAATATATGGTGCCTCAGCACCTGCGATTGCAGGAATTGGAGCCAATACTAACCAATCTTTCTGTTCTTTACGGTACCAATCGAAAGCAAGGGTTAATTTAGAATTGAAGAATCTGGCATCAAAACCAAAATCCAATTCTTCTGCTGTTTCCCATTGCAATTCAGAGTTTGGTAATCTGTATGGATACGCTCCTGGAGTTAATACGCCTTCTTCATCTCCAAAACTGTAATTGGTATTTTGAGTTCTTACTAAACCAAGGAATTGGAAATTACCAACATTTTGGTTACCCACTTGTCCCCAACTTCCTCTAAGTTTCAAATAATTCATCCAATTTTCTACACCTCCCATAAAATCTTCTCTAGAAATAACCCAACCGGCTGAAACTGATGGGAAATAACCCCAACGATTCCCTCTAGCAAATTGTGAAGAACCATCTGCTCTAAAAGTGGCATTTAAAAGAAGTTTTCCTTTATAGTTATAATTTAAACGGCCAAAATAAGACATTCTTTTACTAATTGGATTTGGTCCACCTGAAAGTGAAATTTGAGTACCGTCTGCATTCGTTGCATTGCTTAACCAAGCATGATTTAAATCATCATAGATTAAATCCACATTTGAACCAGACATAAAGTGACCATCATATTTAAAGGCCTCAGTACCTAACATGGTTTCGAAGTGGTGATCTTCTCCCAAATCAAAATTATAGGTCAATAAATTAGTCCATATCATGCTTTTACCTTTACTCATGTTTTGGTTTACACTTCTTAAGTTACTAAATGCATAAATGGATAATTCATAAATAGGTGAAAAACTGTGTCCTTGACTCGCATAATAGTCAATACCTAAATTGGTTCTGAAATTCAATCCTTTAGCTAGTTCAAAATCGAAATACACATTACCGATCAATTTCTGGGTATCACTTTCGTTTTGATTGGAATAAACCATTTGAGCATATGGATTAGACACACCTTGTAACCAAGGTTCACTATATCCTGTTGAATTAAAATATGCCCCATTGGCATCATACATTGGGAATAATGGGTTTGTCTGGAAAGCACCTCTCAAAGAGTTGTTATACTGATTACCAACTCCTATACCATTATTGTTAATCCAAGCGAAGCTAAAGTTTTCACCAAACTTTATTTTGTCTTTATACAATTTGTGCTCAGAGTTAAACCTAAAATTGTATCTCTCATAATAGGAATAATCTTTTCCTCCAACAATACCAGCTTGATTTAAGTAAGAAAGTGATGACGAATAAGTAGACATTTCATTTCCTCCTGTAACACCTAAAGTATAGTTTTCTGTCGGTGCAGTTGTAAACATTTCGTCCATCCAATCGGTACCAGCTCCAGCATTGGCAATATCCTCATCTGAAAACTGTCTTGCCAATCCAGAATTGATTCTCGACTCATTAATAATCGTCATATACTCAGGAGCATTAAGCATGTCAATTTTTTTAGCTAAAGTCTGAACCCCATAAAACTGATCAAAAGTAATTTGGGTTTTTCCTTCTTTACCCTTTTTGGTAGTTACTAAAACCACACCATTGGCGGCCTGTGAACCATAAATAGCTGCAGAAGCAGCATCCTTTAACACCGAGATGCTTTCAATGTCTGCGTTATTAAGATACGAAATATCTCCTGTTTGTACTCCATCAACAACATACAAAGGTGCATTGCTACCTGCAGAACCCAAACCACGTATCACAACGTTCATAGATTCTCCCGGTTGACCAGAGGTTGAAGTAATTTGCACCCCTGCTGCTTGACCTTGCATTGCTTGAAGTGCGTTAGTCGTACTTTGCTTTTGAAGAGCCGCTCCCTCAACTTGAAGATTGGCACCCGTAGTTAGTTCTTTCTTTTGAACACCATATCCAACAACCACTACTTCACCAAGTGCTTCAACACTAGCTTCAATTTGAATGGTTAAAGTTGTTTGGCCATTGACTTCCACATCGAGTGTTGAATACCCTATGTAGCTTACCTGCAAAACAGCATTAGATGGTACTTCTAAAACGAAGTTTCCATCAAAATCTGTTGAAGTTCCCTTGGTTTGATCTCCCCTTAAGATTACCGAAGCACCTGGGACTGGCATGCCATCAGAGGCATCTGTCACTGTACCCGAAACCGTAATATTTTCTTGCGCAAAACCCGTTTGAGAGCCGAGGACAAAAAAGAATACTACAGCAAAAAAGGTGAAAAACCTTGTAGATTCATAAAATTTACTTCTCATAATGAAAAAAGTTAGTTAAATACTTATTGTTTGAGTTTGAAATAGTCTAATAAGCGTTTGCAATGATTTGCTCATACAATTCTTGCCTACCACTTATAATTTTTGGTTCTCCATTGGCTCTAGCAATTTTACTTAAGTCTTCTAAAGAAAGGTCTCCTTTTTCAAACTTGGCTCCATTACCTGAGTCAAAAGATTCATATCGTTCTTTTCTTAATTTTAAATAGTCTGTATTCTTAAGAATTTCGTCTGCACAAATTAATCCTCGCGCAAATACATCCATTCCTGCTATGTGAGCGATAAATTTATCTTCTAAATCGGTTGAATTTCTTCTCACTTTAGCATCAAAATTGATACCTCCGCCTTGAATACCTCCACCTTCTAATATGACTAACATAGCTTGGGTGATTTCATAAACATTGATTGGGAATTGATCGGTATCCCATCCATTTTGATAATCACCTCTATTTGCATCAATACTTCCTAAAAGGCCAGCATCAACAGCTACTTGAAGTTCGTGTTGAAAGGTATGACCTGCCAAAGTCGCATGGTTTACTTCCAAGTTTAACTTGAAGTCTTCCTGCAATCCATATTTATTAATAAAGCCAATAGAAGTAGCTGCGTCAAAATCATATTGATGTTTCGTAGGCTCCATAGGTTTTGGCTCAATCAAGAAAGTTCCGTTAAAACCTTCCTTACGTGCATAATCTCTACACATAGTTAGAAATCTAGCCAAATGGTCTTGCTCACGCTTCATATCGGTATTCAAAAGGCTCATGTACCCTTCTCTACCTCCCCAGAACACATAGTTCTGTCCGCCTAGTGCAATGGTAGCATCTATAGCCAATTTTGCTTGTCCACCGGCATAAGCAACCACGTCAAAGTTTGGATTGGTAGAAGCACCGTTCATAAATCTCGGATTTGAAAAAAGGTTTGAAGTACCCCATAACAATTCAATTCCGGTATCCGCTTGTTTTTGTTTCGCATAATCAACCATATGCTGAATTCTGGTTTCAAACTCAGCTAAAGTTGGAGCTTCATCTACTAAATCGACATCATGAAAACAATAAAATGGAATACCCAGTTTGCTCATAAATTCAAACCCTGCATCCATTTTTAATCGTGCTCTTTCTAAAACGTTTTCGGAATTGTCCCAAGAAAAAGTTTCAGTTTGCTTACCAAAAGGATCATCTCCTTTATTACATAGTGTATGCCAATAAGCCATTGCAAATCGCAAATGCTCCTTTAAAGTCTTACCAGCCACTACGCGGTTTTCATCATACCACTTAAAGGCCAAAGGGTTATCGCTCTCTCTGCCTTCATACTTTACAGCATCGATTCCCTTAAAAAAACTTTGTAACGTTGTTGTATTCATAATCTTAATCTTGAATTTTAATTTGTTCTTTCCAATGTTGATAAACATCTTGATATTGATTCACCAAATTTCTATTTGGCTCTAACTCTTCCATTAATTTAATATTCCCAAAAGCTTCCTTCAAGGAGTTATAATAGCCCCAACCGTAAGCTGCTCCTCTTGCTGCTCCATCGGCACCTGAAGTTTCATATAGGTTTAAAACGGTATTGGTTGTGTTTACAAAAATCTCCCGGAATAAAGGGCTTAAAAACAGATTGGCATAAGAAGCCTTAACTGCACTTCCAGATGCTCCAATGGATTTCATTACATCAAAGCCATAATTCATGGCAAAAACAATCCCTTCACAGGCAGCTCTTACCACATGTTCTGGTTGATGAATATTGAAGTTTAAGAATTCAATACCTGAATTCACTTCCTTATTATCAAAGATGCGCTCTACGCCATTTCCAAATGGATAAAATCTCAATCCCTCACTACCTAACGGTGCTTTGGTAGCTAGACCGTTAAGTAGGTCATAAGGTATCGAAGCTGTGGCTCCTACGGACATCAATTTTCTTAGCCATTGGTATAAAATACCAGACCCATTGATACATAAAAGCACACCATTACGTTTATGCTCTTTTGTGTTGTTCACATGAAGAAATGTATTGACTCTATTGTTTTTATCGAAGGCATCTTGATCGGTTACCGAATAAATAACTGCAGAAGTACCAGCATTGGCACCTACCTCACCAGGATTTAAAACCTGCAAAGACAAGGCATTATTTGGTTGGTCTCCTGCCCGATAAGTCACTTTAACTTGCGTATCCAAACCTAATTCTGAAGCTATCTTGGAGTCAATAGTTGCTTGATGTCCAAATGTGGGCACAACCTCTGGAATTAATTTCTCTGACAACCCCATTCCATTCAAAATACCATTAGCTAGACCGCCTTCTTTGAAATTCCATAAGGCGGCTTCAGAAAGTCCAGAAGTACTAGTCTGGGCAACACCCGTAAACTTAGCTGCAATAAAATCACCAGGAAGCATCATATAAGCAGCCTTTTCAAAAATTTCAGGTTGATTTTCTTGAACCCATTTTAATTTAGATGCTGTGAAATTTCCAGGGCTTCCTAATATTTGACTTTGACAGGCATCAACACCAATGGTTTGATACCATTGCCTTCCAATTTCAGCCGCACGTCCATCACACCATATAATTGAAGATCTTACAGGCTCTAAATTTTCATCCACCAAAACCAATCCATGCATTTGATAACCGATGCCAATTCCCTGAATTTTACTGATATCAATTCCTTCTTGATGCCTTAATTTTAAAATGCCATCCTTAATGTATTGCCACCATAAATTAGGGTCTTGTTCTGCCCACCCAGATTGAGGTGAAAGAATAGGTGTTTCAAAATCAGGAACCGTAATTGCTTTTATTTCCAGTCCAATTTCAGCATTGAAAACTGATAGTTTAATGGATGAACTGCCTATATCGACACCTAAAAAATACATTCTAAACTATTTATTGTTTTTATCCCACAATTGTTCCATCTCCTCTAGGGTCTTCCCTTTTGTCTCTGGCACAAACTTCCAAATGAAGAGTGCCGATAAAATGGCCATAAATCCATAAATCCAATATGAAAAGCCATTATGGAACAATTCGGTTAATTTTATATTATTATTCATCATAGGGAAGGTCCATGAGACCACTAAATTGGCCAACCACTGTGCAGCCACTGCAACGGCCAGAACTCCCTTAATTTTATTAGGAAAAATTTCTGAAAGCAACACCCAGGTTACAGGCCCCCAAGACATGGCAAAAGCGGCTATATAACCCAACATAAATAAAAGTGAAGCGATACCCGTAGATTGCATAAACAAAGAGAAACCAAGACCTATCATACTAATGGCCATAACCACACTTCCTATCAACATCAATTTCTTTCTTCCAAAATTGTCTACAGTAAAAATGGCTAATACTGTAAACAACAAGTTAATAGCACCTACAATAATGGTTTGAAGCATGGAAGCATCGGTCTCCATACCCATGCCTTTAAAGATTTCGGGAGCATAATAAAGCACCACGTTAATACCTACAAATTGCTGGAACACTGATAATAAAATTCCGATGATTACTATACCCCAACCATAGGTGAGCCAATGTGCTTTCTTCTGATTAAATGAATTTTTAATTTCCTGAATGATTTTCAAGGCTTTTTCCTTACCATTCAACTTGGCAAGAACCTCTACCGCGTCTTCGTCATGACCTTTCATCACTTGGAACCTTGGCGTTTTTGGCACCAAAAACAGACAAACTAGAAACAGTATCGCTGGAACATTTTCTGAGAGGAACATGTTTCTCCAACCGATAGTATTAATCCACTCAGCCGTTTGACCTTTAACGATAAAATAATTTACAAAATAGACGATAAGCATCCCACCTACTATGGCAAACTGATTAAAGGAAACTAATTTCCCTCTTATATTGGCTGGCGCCATTTCTGCTATATATAAAGGAGATAGCATACTAGCTAATCCCACTCCAATTCCTCCAATAATCCTAAAAATTATAAAAGAAGTAAGCGCGTTACCTCCAAAGACATTCAAGCTATCAGGATATCCAGACCCACAGGCTGAAATAATAAATAAAACCGCAGCTATTAACAAGCCATTTCGACGACCGATCGAGTTGGCTATTTTGTCTCCCATAGATGCCCCTATGATACACCCTACAAGGGCACTACTTACCATAAAGCCAAAAATCGAGTTCTTTAAATTATCAGTTAATCCATCTGAAGAATTCAAAAACCCGAAATAATAAAAGGCACCAACAATGAAGAAAAACAATACTACAATTATGGTTGCTGTCTTTTTATTATAGAACTTATAGATAAAAGAGCTGAGTAACCCAAAAATAGTCAGCAAACATAATGTCAAGATAATTTTAAAATGAAAAATAGATTGCGTTGCCATTTCAGCACTGGAATCCAAGGCTTTTACAAAGAATGTTTCAAGCGCCCCTACAGCTCCAGAAATAACTGCTGTATCATACCCAAATAACAATCCCCCCAAACTTGCTACAATGGTAATTAGGTAGGTAGATTTTAAACTTTGAGAGGTAGCATTCATATTTATTGTCATTTAAACCATATCTTATGGTAAATTTGACTACAAGTTTACGAAGGATTTTTCATTTTGACAATTATTTCAATTGTTTTTTTAAGATTTCTTTAAATAATTCTATAGTTTTTATTAACACCATAAATTTCAACTACCTTTTTCTTACAATCTCAACATAATCCTTGTTAATAATTAAACAATTATCGACCTTTGAATGATTTTTAAAAAGGGTTTTTCTGCATGAAGTGAGCACTTAAATCTTATAAGTCTATATTTACCTTTATTTAATAAAATGATTTTCAAGAAATTTTTTGATGAGGAATCTGGTAAGATCATAGAAAGTTCTGTGATGAATGCCATAACAATTGACTGTGTGATTTTCGGATTTGACAAGGGATCCTTAAAGGTTTTGTTAATTGAACATGCTGAAGGGATTAGTAAAGGAAAATGGGCACTGCCTGGTGGATGGATAAAAGAAGAAGAAAGTATTGATCATGCAGCACAACGCTTATTAAAAGAACTAACAGGATTAAGCAACATCTACCTAGAACAATTAAAAGCCTTTGGAGAACCAGATCGTTTCCCTTTAGGCAGAGTTATTACTATAGGTTATTATGCCCTTATTAAAATTGACGATTTTGATATTAAAGCGGGTTTCACAGCATCTGATGTCAAATGGTATAACATTAAAGATGTTCCTGAGCTTATTTACGACCACAACACGATTTTAAATTACAGCCTCAAACACTTAAGGAATAGAGTAAAACAAGCTCCTATCGGGTTTAATCTTCTCCCTAAAAAATTCACGCTCCTGGAACTCATGCAGCTGTATGAAGAAATACTAGGTATTGAATTAGATAAATCAAATTTTAGAAGAAAAATACTAAGAATGAAGTTGTTGCAAGTGTTGGATGAAAAACAAAAGGACGTTTCTCATCGGGCCGCTAAACTGTATCGATTTGATTATGATATTTACAAAAAATTGACCCAAAAAGGATTCAATTTTGAAGTTTAAGTTTAATTACTTCTAATTTTCGCCTTTGAGTGATTTTAAAGACGAATTCTAAATTCTCTTTTGGGAAACAATTTATCTCCTTTCACGAAAATTTCAAATCTTCTATTCGGTTAAAACCTCTAAACCATGAAGCTGAAAAAGTAGAGATTGAATGTTTATGCTTTTTTAAAGTAGTTCACTTTTAAAAAACTAGAATAACGCTTAAGTCCTTTTTACCGCTTGATTTAATGGATTTTCAAAAGCCAGCAATAGAAATGGAGCAGTCCTTCCCTTTTCCGTATCTTTATATTATGCAGACTATAACTTTTAACGATTAAATCTTTAGCCATGACAAAAACTAAAATAGCATTGGTAACTGGAGGAAGTAGAGGCTTAGGTGAAAACATGGCCCTATCCCTAGCCCAAAAGGGACTGGATGTAATTCTTACCTTTAATCAAAATTCAGAAAAAGCTGATGACGTTGTTAACCGAATCAAACAATTAGGACAAAAGGCAGCTGCCATTCAATTAAACGTTAGTACTCCCTCTTCATTCAACAAATTCTTTGATCAAGTACAAGAACATTTGAAAGTGACATTCCACTCTGAGAAATTTGACTTTCTAATTAACAATGCCGGTGTTGGCACTTACAGTTCCTTTATGGAGACTACGGAAGAACAACTAGACCTCATGTATCAAATTCATTTTAAGAGCGTATTTATGCTTACTCAAGCAGCACTTCACATAATGAATAATGGCGGTGGTATTGTTAATATTTCTTCTGGATTAACGCGATTTGCCATTGGAGGATATGCAGCCTATTCCTCCATGAAAACAGCCATCGAAACCTTAAGTAAATATCAAGCAAAGGAATTAGGAGAAAGAAAAATCAGATGCAACGTAGTGGCTCCAGGAGCCATCGAAACCGATTTTGGTGGTGGCGCTGTAAGAGACAATCAAGATTTGAATGCCTTTATCGCATCAAATACAGCCTTAGGACGCGTGGGTTTACCAGATGACATAGGTGGTGTTGTGGCATTTCTTTGCACCGAAGACGCCAAATGGATTACGGCCCAACGAATAGAAGTGTCTGGTGGACAGATGATTTAGTTGGTTGAAAATTTAAAAAAATAAAGTTTTAGGCCCTTTAACAATAACCGGTCATTAATTACGGTATAAGCAAAAATCAAAAGCTTAAATATCAATTTGTTAATAACATATTGATAATTACTTATAAAATGCATAAATCATATCGATAATTTAGTACTTTTATACTTACAAAAACTCCCTTTTAGTAAAAACGAGAAGATTTCACTTATGAATAGAATCCTATGCCTATGTGTGATGTTGCTTTTGGGTATCCAATGGTCATATTCTCAAGAACCAGAAAGAAAGCATATTGTAAAAAAAGGGGAAAGTATTTTAGAAATAGCCAACACTTATTATGTCACTCCCTATGACATATTTCAATTGAATCCAGGCGCTTCTGATGGTATTAAGGAGGGCATGGAACTCAAAATACCAAAATCCAAAGTCAATAAAACTGAAATTGCAACTCCTGAGATTCAAGAACTCAAAAAGATAACTTATAAAGTAAAATCAGGAGATACAAAATATAGCTTAGCAAAGAATTTCGGAATCAGTATTGATGAATTAGAATCTCAAAATCCACAAATTGTACCAACGCTGATTGCTGGACAAACTTTAACCGTTCAAACTGACAAAGCAATCTCTTCTCCAAGCAAACCTAAATCAACAACCTATGTTGTTAAAACTGGTGATACCAAATTTAGTCTTGCTGAGAAATTTGGGATTTCCATTGAACAATTGGAATCCTTAAATCCTCAAACTAAAAAATCGTTACAGGTAGGTCAAGTTTTAACTTTTGACCAAACCAAATTAAAAGAATCTGATACAAACACAGCTTCCTCAGTTGTAAATCAACCAACCAAAACTGTTCCTACACAAGTTGAGCAACCACAGAAATATATCTCATACACCGTTAAACCAAAAGAAACGCTCTATGGCTTATCACAAGCGGCCGAGATGAGTATTCCAGAATTTTTAAAGTTGAATCCTTCTCTTTCAAATGGTGTGAAAATTGGTGAGGTCATTAAAATGCCAGCTCATATTCAGGTCGGTGGCAATACCACTTACGAAACAGATCCTGAATATGTTAATCCTAACATTAAATACACTGATTTAACCAAAAATCTGGATAAGAATCAAAAGAAAAAGGTAGCATTTGTACTTCCTTTTACCAAAGGCGAATTTAAAAATTTAAGTAAATCTGGATCAACTTCTACTGCAGACTCATTAACAAAAAACAATGTTGCCTTCTATGAGGGTGCTTCTATAGCTTTGGATTCTCTGAAGAATTTAGGTTTGTTGTTAGATTATGAATTGGTGACCTCCATTAAGGATACGGATTCTAAAAGCATCAAAGCTTTCGTTAAAAAATCTGATTTAGAAGATTATCAATTGGTTTTCCTTCCTTATTTTGATGACCAGTTTGTCACTTCTCTGGATGAGTACCTGAATGACTCACCCATTGTAACTTTAACAAATTCCAACGCATTCCAAAATAAATCAATAATTGAATCCGTACCATCCGAAGAAACCCAAGCCAAAGTATTATTAAAATACATCAACTCATTAAACGCTAATGTTTTGGTTATTCATGATTCCGATAGGGTATCTAACAAAACATTAATTTCCTCGGAGTTATCAAACCCTACTTATTTTGAAATATCGGGTAATGGATTAGTAGATAATAACAAACTAATTGCATCCTTAAAGAAAGATGTAAAAAACATTATTTTACTCAATACCAACCAAACAAAGGTATACTTAAACGTTACGACACCATTGCTAGCCGAATCATCAAAGAATTTCATTCAACTTGCAGTCCTGACACAAAAAGATTTGCCAAATGAGGTAGAAGTTTCTAAAATGCGTTATAAAGTCTTGAATTTATTATACCCCTCATTGGAACCTTCTGAACCCAATTATGCCGAAAGAATTTTTGAATTAAAATACAAACAGGTTTTTGGATCTACTCCTACCCTTGTCTCCAAGTACGGCTTTGATACCACCTTCGATACCCTTTTACGCTATTTTCAAAAGGAAAATCAACCCAACATGAAGGATGTCTCTGAGCATAGTGCTTTAAAGTTTGAATACGAAAAGAATTCAGGGGAAAATTATAAAAATAATGGTGTATATATTCTTAAATTTGACTCAAATTCGGACCGAAGCAAAGTGAAATAAGGTTTCAGAATTAAATCAAAAACCAACTAAATAAAAAATCTTTATTATAATTGTAATAAAGATTTAGCGCTAACTAGCTAAGATCAATGAAAAAAAGTACGCACCCATTCTTTTATAACCACCTACTTTTTTCTTTAGGACTGATCTTCCTATGGAGCAGTATCGCATTTTCCCAATGCCCAACTATCAACGATAATTCTCAGTCCTTTTGTGATATCGATTCACCTACCATAGCCGATTTAGTTGCTGTGGATAATGGTTCAGGCATCAATTGGTTTGACTCACCAACTTCGACTACACCATTAGCCTCTGATTTAGGATTAGAAAATGCCACGGTCTACTATGTGGATAATTCAAACGGTGATTGTGGTAGTAGACAAGAAGTTACTGTAACAATATATGGTGCACCAACAGGCTTAAATTTTCAAGGGGTTTGCGTCGATGACCTTTCAGAAGCAACAATCTCAGATTTGTTTGCAGTTGGAAATAATGTTCAATGGTATGCGGTTCCTAACGGAGGAACTGCTTTAGCTCCCACGACCATTTTATCTGACAATACACTTTACTACGCAGATCAAGAAAATCCAGATACGGGATGCAGAACCTCCCGACTATCTGTTTTGGTCAATGTAGGTTATGTTCCCGTACCCTCAGGTGACGGCCTTCAATTCTTTTGTGGTACTCAGGACCCACCGCCTACAGTGGCGGACTTGGTAGCTTCGGGAAACAATAATTGGTATGCCACCAATTCTTCAGCTGTACCATTAGATTTAAATACACCATTAGTAGCTGGCGAAACCTATTATGCCACCACAGTGGACCCTCCTTGTGAAAGTGAAGATCGTTTAGAAGTAATTATTGAATTTGTACCACCCAATAATGCTGGTGAAAGCAATTCGTTGGAATTTTGTAACAATGGATTAAATACCATTGGCCCCATAGATCTTTTCACCTATTTAGGAGGCAATCCAGACACTAATGGGGAATGGAGTGGACCTGTTACAACCACTAACGATCACTTAGGAACCTTAAGTATGAATGGGTTAAACATTGGTAACAGCCCATATGTATTTACATATAATATTGATGATAATAATCCGTGTGGAACAACATCTGCGACTATCACAATAAGTATTTTACCTCCTCCAAATGCAGGAAATGATGGAGACATTACGGTTTGTTCTGATGGAACGCCTGTAGATCTGTTTGATTATATTAATGGTAATCCAGATTTAGGAGGTACTTGGTCTCCACCTTTGAATAGTGGATCAAGTATTTTTGACCCGCAATTTGATTCCGCCGGAGATTATACATATACCGTTTCTTTGTTCCCTTGTGATGATGACACAGCAGTTATTTCTGTATCTATGACTCCGGAACCAAATGCTGGGAATAGCGCTTCTGTAGAGATATGTTCTAATGATACCCCTATAGACTTGTTTACTGTTTTGGGCGGTGCGCCAGATTCAGGAGGTACTTGGTCTCCAGCTCTTAACAGTGGTTCGGGATTATTTGA
>NZ_JAAFZY010000007.1:200762-206990 GCF_011764015.1 Mangrovimonas sp. CR14
GATACTGGTGGTACATGGTCACCAGCACTTAACAGTGGTTCGGGATTGTTTGATCCAACGGTGGATGCTGAAGGAACTTATACCTATACCGTGGAAGGAACTGACACTTGTGGACCCGCTTCGGCTACTGTGACTATTTCTTTGGAAACACCTCCAAATGCTGGAACTAACGGCAGCGTTGACATTTGTCAAAATGATAACCCAATTGACCTATTTACCGTTTTAGGTGGTACACCTGATGTAGGTGGCACCTGGTCTCCAGCACTTAACAGCGGTTCAGGTTTGTTTGATCCTACAATCGATGCTGAAGGAACTTATTCATATACTATAGACGGAACAGATCCTTGTGGACCTGCCTCTGCTACTGTGACCGTCACTATCATTCCACCACCAAATGCCGGAACTGATGGTAGTGCCAATATCTGTGGAAATGATGACCCGATAGACTTGTTTACCCTTCTTGGAGGTACTCCAGATACTGGTGGTACATGGTCTCCCCTTCTTGCCAGTGGCGCTGGGTTGTTTGATCCAACAGTGGATGCTGAAGGAACTTATACCTATACCGTGGAAGGAACTGACGCTTGTGGACCTGCTTCTGCTTCGGTAACCATTTCGGTGGAAACGCCTGCTAATCCAGGTACAGATGCTTCCATAAATCTTTGTGAGCTTGATAATCCTATTGATCTATTTACAGTTTTGGGCGGTACACCTGATGTAGGTGGTACATGGTCACCAGCTCTTAACAGCGGTTCGGGATTGTTTGATCCCACAATCGACGCTGAAGGAACTTATACTTATACCGTAGCTGGAACAGACCCTTGTGGTCCTGCCTCTGCTACTGTGACAGTAACTATTATTCCGCCACCAAATGCCGGAACTGATGGTAGTGCCAATATCTGTGGAAATGATGACCCGATAGACTTGTTTACCCTTCTCGGAGGTACTCCAGATACTGGCGGCACATGGTCTCCCGTTCTTGCCAGTGGCACTGGATTGTTTGATCCAACAGTGGATGCTGAAGGAACTTACACCTATACCGTGGAAGGAACTGACGCTTGTGGACCTGCTTCTGCTTCGGTAACTATTTCTTTGGAAACGCCTGCCAATCCAGGGACCGATGCTTCCATAAACCTTTGTGAATTGGATGATCCTATTGATCTATTTACAGTTTTGGGCGGCACACCTGATGTAGGTGGTACATGGTCTCCAGCTCTTAACAGCGGTTCGGGATTGTTTGATCCTACAATAGACGCTGAAGGAACATATACTTATACCGTAGCTGGAACAGACCCATGTGGTCCTGCCTCTGCTACTGTGACCGTCACTATCATTCCGCCTCCAAATGCTGGAATTAATGGTAGTGCTAATATCTGTGGAAATGATGACCCGATAGACTTATTTACCCTTCTTGGAGGCACTCCAGATACTGGTGGTACATGGTCTCCCGTTCTTGCCAGTGGCACTGGATTGTTTGATACAACGGTGGATGCTGAGGGGACTTACACGTACACTGTTTCTAACTCTTGCGGCACAGAAACCTCTGACGTTAACATAATCATTCAACCTATTCCTGATATTTCTGGAATGGTTTTATCTGCAGCTGATATTTGTTTAAATGATTCCAATACTGTTTTTATTTCGAATGCTGAATTTTTGGAAGATGGACCATATCAAATAAACTACACCTTATCAGGAGCCAATAATTCCAACGAGACAACTGATGTTGACATTTCTGATGGAAACGGAGAAATTATTATTCCTAATGACATTCTTATTAACTCAGGATCAACCACATTTACGATTATCTATTTTATTCGCTCTACCGATGATTGTTCGGGTGATGTTACTTTAGTGGAGTCGGTAACTTTTAATATTGAAAATACCGCTACTCCAACTCTAGTTGACGGCGGGGATTATTTTTGTTCGGAAGATTCTCCTACTATTGAAGATTTAACATCCTTTGTTAACGAAAGTCCGATTGTTTGGTACGACGCACCAGACGGAGGAAACGTTATAACTAGCGAAACCCAATTAGAAGATGGAGAAACCTATTATGCTGCTATCTCATCACAAATGGGATGTGAAAGTAGATTGAGACTTGAGGTCACAGTTACCATTGAAAAATGCACTGAGGATTTGATTATTCCTGATGGATTTTCACCTAATGGGGACGGTATTAATGATACTTTTGATCTTGTAAACATAAGGGAACTATATCCCAATTTCGATATAGAAATTTATAACAGATACGGCAATCTATTATTTAAAGGAAATAGTAGCACTCCTAACTGGGATGGAACTTCAAAGGAAGGAACAACTTTAGGAAATGGAGAACTTCCAAATGGTGTTTATTTCTATATTTTAAATTTTAATGATGGTCAGACAGATAGTATTCAAGGTCGAGTCTATCTTAACAGATAACATTTTTATGGTTAAATCCTTAAAAAGACATATAATTTTCATCCTTTTTGCCTTAGTAGGTTTTCAGATGCTAGCGCAACAAGATCCACAATTCACACAATACATGTATAACATGAGTGTGATTAATCCGGCTTATGCAAAAGATGCTTCAGACGAAATCAGTTTAGGGGTATTCTATCGCAATCAATGGACGGGTTCTGTGGGTGGCCCAACAACTGGAACCTTATTTGGACATACAACACTTTATAAAAACATAGAAGGAGGTCTCTCCATAGTCCACGATCAAATTGGAGATGTAGTTAAGGAAACCAATGTCTATGCGGATGTTGCATATGTTTTACAAACCGGTAAAACTTCCAAACTCTCTTTGGGAATAAAATTTGGAGCTACTTTTTTTAGCACCAATTTTGATGGGTTTGTATATTCCGATCCATTACCCGATCCTGCATTTGCTGAAAATATTTCCAGAACGTACCCCAATGTAGGTGTAGGAGCCTTTTTCTTCGGAAAAAATTATTATATCGGCTTCTCTGCTCCAAACCTTTTAAAAAGTAAACATTTAGAAAACAATGATGGTGTTGTGGCCAACGGAGTTGAGGAAATACACATGTTTTTGACTGGAGGTTATGTGTTTGAACTCAACGATCAGTTAAAGTTCAAACCTGCCTTTATGACAAAGGCAGTTTCAGGAGCTCCCCTTTCGTTTGACCTAACAGCCAATTTCCTTTGGAGAGAACGTTTGGAATTGGGTGCTGGTTACCGGTTTGATGATGCCATATCTGGTCTTATAAATTTTAGGGTTTTAAGTAACCTCAGAATAGGTTATGCCTATGACTATACCCTTTCTAATTTAGGAAAGTTCAATAATGGTTCACACGAGATAATGATATTATTTGATATAAGTACACTTGGCAAGGGCTATGATAAATCTCCAAGGTTCTTTTAAAAAAAGTATGATGAAAAATTGGATGCTGTTCATATTATTAGTTTTCGGGCAAACCATACTGTGGGCCCAAAAACCAAGTTTGAAAAAGGCTAACAACCTTTTTGAAAACAGATCCTATGTGGAAGCTGCCAATATGTACAAACAGTTAGAGGCTACCCCAGAAATTTTGGAAAGGTTGGGAGACTGCTTTTACTATAACGGTAGAATGGAACAAGCCCGAACTCCCTACACCAATCTTTATGTGGAATATAGAGATTCCATGCCCGAAGAAGCACTTTTTAAATATGCACAAGTATTAAAAGGACTCAAAGATTATGAAAATGGAGATCAAGTCATGGGAGAATATTTGGGTTACCCTGTAGATACACCTAAATTCTCTGAAAATCTGAATGGTATTGTCCCCTATAATTACATGATCAAAAGAGTATCACGTAATTCTTCCACTGGCGATTTTGGGGTATCTTATTATTTCAATAAAATTATTTTTTCTTCAGTAAGGAATTCAGACAATCCAAAATATGGATGGAATGACAGGCCTTATTTAGATCTATATAAAGCTGATATGACCGAAGATTTTGAATTGGAACATATCGAACCTTTTTCAGATGAAATCAATACCGAAACCCATGAAAGCAATGCCGCCTTCAGTCCAGATGGGTTAACCATGTATTTTTCTCGAACCAATGAAAAAAGAGTCAAAATTGATGGCATCAAAATTGCCACGGTCAAATTATTTAAAGCTGAAAGAGTTGAAGATGAATGGACCAATGTAACTGAATTGCCATTTTCCAGTGACACCTACTCCACCATGCACCCAGCGGTTAGTCCAGATGGAATAACCCTTTACTTTTCGAGTGATATGCCAGGTTCTTTAGGATCTTTTGATATCTATTCAGTAGAAATCTTAGATGATGGATTTGGAACGCCTGTTAATCTTGGAGAGACCATCAACACTAAACAACGAGACCAATTTCCTTTTATGGACAAGGATAATATGCTTTATTTCACTTCGGATGGGCATGAAGGATTGGGTAATTTAGATCTTTTCATGAGTCAAAAAATTGATAATGCCTATACTAAACCACTAAATTTAGGTGAAACTATCAATTCGGAAATGGATGATTTTGCTTTTGTACTTCATGAAAACCAAACAAAAGGATTTTTCTCTTCAAACCGTGAAGGGGGTGATAATTTATATTCTTTTGTTAGAATGTCTAATACCAGAAAATTTGCAGTTGAAGGAGAAGTTACTGATAAGCACTCCAAAGAACTACTTCCTGGCACAACCGTAACGCTTTTTGATGAAAATGGTGAATTAGTAGGACAAATGGTAACTGGATCTGATGCTACCTATATTTTCAACACTAGACCAAATACTACTTACACCATCGAAGCTCATAAAGATTTTTATATACCAAGTAGTCAATCTTTCACAACCAATGAGGATGGTAGAGTCTTTTTTGATATTCAATTAGAAATCGAATCTTATGATGATGCCGAAGACATCGTTGTAACAAAAGATGACGGATATGTTTATATTGAATTAGAGAACATTTATTTTGACCTTAATAAATGGGAAATCAAGCCACAGGCAGCCCAAGTGTTGGATGTTTTAGTTAACCTTCTAAGAAAATACCCTAGAATGGAAGTACAGCTAGGAGCACACACCGACAATAGGGCATCGGACCTATATAACTTACGTTTGTCAAGAAACAGAGCAGAAGCTACTTTGGAATATATTGTTTCACAAGGTATTGATAGAAACCGTTTAAAATCTAAAGGATATGGAGAAAGAAAACCTTTAGTAGATTGCGGCACTGAATGTACTGAAGCTGAACACTCCATAAACAGAAGATGTGAGTTTTTAATTTTAAAGTAAGCCACCACCTACCAAACAACCAATTCCTTACATAAGAAGGTGGATTAAATGCATTTTGTCGATTTTTTCATGCACTTCATGGATTTTTTTCGAATTTTTATATATATTGCATTTGTAAATAGCTATTAATCGATTATTAACCCATTAAATAAAGCATTTTTGGTATTCTGTAGTATTTAAAAGCTTTTCATTGAATTATATAGACTAATAAAGTATTTCAACGAATATATTTTTCAACTGAAAATCAACCGAATACTTTTGATCTAACTCCCTCAGATTTTAGTAGTTAACAGACAATAACCGGCCCCAACCTATTGACGTTGTCACGGTATATTTTTATAATTAAAAATATCAACACTATGAGGAAATTTTACGTTCTGCTTTTTGCAGTTTTACTTTCTACCATAAGTTTTGCTGCAATCCCTAAACATACCAATTCCCACATTTTAAAAAATAGCGGGAACGATTCTATTTGTACCTATGATGAGTATTTAGAAATAGTAAATAGTTCTTCTTTTAGCAGTACTAATCTACTTCCTCCCTGCCAAGACATCACTGTAGATCTAGACGACACAGGTAGTGTTACTATTACACCCAACCAATTGGAGGATGGAACATATGGAGGCAACTCAGCCTATTCTATTAGTCTTGATCAAGATACTTTCGATTGTAATGATATTGGATCACCTGTTTCAGTTACTTTAACTGTAATTCAAATAAGTACTTCATCAATTATTGATTCTTGTACTGCACAGGTTACTGTGCAGGATACTACAGACCCTACCATTACTGCACATACTGACGTAACCGTTAGTGCCAATGCTTCATGTCAAGCCACCGGTGTGGCTCTTGGAACACCCACTACAGCTGATAACTGTGGCGTTAATCCAGCAACCAATGATGCGCCTGCTACATTCCCAATAGGTAATACAACAGTAACCTGGACCGTAACCGATGCGGCCGGTAATTCTGCTACTGATAC
>NZ_JAAFZY010000007.1:207000-213317 GCF_011764015.1 Mangrovimonas sp. CR14
CCTGCTACATTCCCAATAGGTAATACAACAGTAACCTGGACCGTAACCGATGCGGCCGGTAATTCTGCTACTGATACTCAAATAGTAACTGTCGAAGACAATACACCTCCAACTGCCATTTGCCAAGATATATCTATACAGTTAAATTCTGCTGGTGATGCAACAATCGCAGCAACTGATATAGATGGAGGATCAACAGACAATTGTGGAATAGCCTCTTTGATTGCCTCACAGACGGCCTTCACCTGTGCCAATTTAGGTGCAAATACTGTAACATTAACAGTTACTGATATTCATGGAAACTCTTCTACGTGTGATGCCATCGTCACAGTTGAAGATGACGAAGCTCCAACAATTAATTGCCCAACAGATAAAAACGTGGATTTTGAGGACAATTGTGAATTTACGCTACTTGACTATACCTCAGAAGCTTCAACTTCTGATAACTGTGATAATAATGTAACCTTGACCCAAAGTCCACCAGCAGGCTCTGTTTTGAGTGGTGCAGTTGTTGTTACTATTACCGCAACCGATGACTCAAACAATTTTTCCACCTGCTCCTTTAATGTGGTTCCTTCGGACAATGAAGCCCCTATTGCGGCATGTACTGATTACACAGCTGTACTAAGCCCTTCTGGAGTGGTGAATATTGCAGCATCCAATTTGGATAATGGTTCATCAGATAATTGTGGAATTGCTAATATGACGGTTACTCCGAGTTCATTTAATTGCTCAGATGTTGGACCGAATACCGTAACTTTTACTGTTTATGATGATGCAGGTAATTTTAACAGTTGTACAGCAACTGTAAATGTGGAGGATAATACTCCTCCAACAGCAGTATGCACCGATTTTGTTGTAGTTATCGATGCTATTACCAGAGACGCCACAATTACTGCAGAAAATATTGATAATGGTTCCACAGATGCATGTGGAGTTGCATCAATTACTGTGAATCCAAGCGTCTTTGATGAAGCTGCGGATGGGTTGTTATATGTGGCAACTACAACTTTAACAGTAACAGATGTGAATGGAAATGAATCTACTTGTACTGCCAATGTTACTGTAGAACCACCTAAAAATTTAAATACCTATATGACAGGTGTTATCACTAATCCCACTCCCGATAATCCGCAACCCCCTAGCCCATTGGTAGAGGTCACGGCTTGTCCTGGTGAATTATTAGATGGTGTCACTGTTTTATTTAATTTACAAGCAATTGCACCTTATAACTTGGTAGCTTCTGATGTCCTCTTTTGGGAAGTTTCTTATGATTATGGGGAAACTTGGCAACCCCTTGGATCATCAACTGGAGTTTTGAATTATTCCTTACCTGGGATAACGAATGATACCTTCGTAAGAGCCGTTATTGTTGATTCAGATACTGGAGCAACTAAAACGACCGCCGAGTCTTATGTACGTTTTCTACCTCCTGATGAACCACCAATAATTACTAGTATTTCTCCTAATCCACCAGAAATTTGTCTAGGAGAAGCAATCACCGTTACAGCTGAAAGTTTCTTTGAACAACCTAGCGGACAATTTGGAGAAGGTGGTGAGTTTAATAATGCACAACCTGAAGGTTGGTTAGTTGACGGAGAAGCAGGGTCCTTATCTGCTGGGGGAAATAATTCTAATCCTACCCAATGGATAGAAACTGGAAATAATAGTGGAACTACAACTTTTAGTGGAATTAGATATAATACACTTGATCCTTCAAAATTTGCAATTGCCCATGGCTATGGCTTTGATCCAACCTATCTAGAAACACCTGTTTTTAGTACCATTGGAATGACCTCTAGTGAGGCTATTTTAAGTTTTTTGACAAGCTACTATTTTTGTGGAGGAGGCAAAGGAGAAATTTGGTTGTCTTTTGATTCCGGTCAAAGTTACACCGTTCAATTATCAACTGTGGAAGGTTTAGATATGGACTCTTCTGATGGCACAACAACAACAGGAATAATACTTGATGAAACTAATCAAGGGCGTTGTGTAGGTGTACCATCCCCCATTTCTGTCCCGGTAACGGTAAATTTAGGCTCTTATGTAGGTCTATCTGGTCTAAGAATAGCGTTTGTATTTACTCCCGGAACTAATTCATGTGGCAACCCAAGTGCCTCAAGCCCAGGTTTTACAAACCCTAATAACGTCGACTGTAATTCACCATCAACTGGAAACCAAGCAATAACATTAGCCAGTGGTTGGGTTATTGACAAAGTTGGTTTTGCATACGCCTATGTAGATGAAGAAATTGAATGGACGGATGAAGATGACAATATTGTTTCAACTTCTACCGAAGCCACCATTACACCTGTAACCCCGGGAATTAGAACTTACGGTGTAACATCCCTTGTAAATGGTTGTAGAACGGAGAATGATGAAGGTACAGCATTCGTTGACTTCTATACAAGTTTAGCCTATGCCGGACAAGACTATACCCCTTTAAACAGTGAATGTGGTGAAAATGCGCTTCAATTGAACGCCTACGACAATACGAAAACAGCAACTGAAAACTTTATTAAAGGTGCCTATGAAACAAACCTATACGTGGTGCCAGATACCGCTGTTGGAGACACAGACTACCCAGGAACGGGAGTAATGGGAACTTGGAGTATTCAAAATGCTTCCTATAATTCTTGTGGAAGCTCTGCTATATTTTCTAGTGATACGGATCCGGATGCAATTTTTTCTGCAGATCCAGGAATATTTACTTTAAGATGGACCTTGGATAATGGTTGTTTTGATGAAATCACAGTAGAAATTAAAGACTGTCCAACAGTTGACTTTGATGGCATCAATGACCATGTCACTTTTAGAAATAACTACCAATTAAACTCTGATTTTAGTTTAGAAATTTGGGTAAAACCAAATTCAACTAATGGAACTAGGACTGTTTTCTCTAGAAAAGAATTTGGAAATACGACGAGCGGTTATGATTTAAGTATTGTTAATGGACAAATAAGATTCCGCTGGGGGAATGCCGGTGGAACTGGTCAAGTAACATCTGGAGGCAATACTGTTGGAACCAATAGATGGTACCATTTAGCAGTTACATTTAATGGCTCACTTTACACACTTTATGTCGATGGAATTGTATTAGGAACTGCCAATGGTACTGCTCCTTCAAATACTTCTGGTAGCATAGAAGCACTAATTGGAGCCATGGATCAATCTCCTCCAAACGAACCTACCAATTATTATCATGGTTGGGTGGATGAATTGAGAATTTGGAATAAGGCATTATCTTATGAACATATTCATCAAATGATGAATCAAGAAATTCAGGCTTTAGGCTCAGATGTTGGTGGTGTTGTATTAATGAACAAAATTGATGGTCCAGATTTCAATCAAGATGGTGTTGACGATGACCCACTTGTATGGAATGATTTGGAAGGATATTACAGGATGAATTTGACTTGTGGAAACCTAGCAGCCTACAAAGGAGTTACTGGAAGATTGAGAAACATCACAACTAGCCAACAACAAACAGCTCCTCTTCCATATATTACTACAAAAAATGGTAATTGGGATAACGATTCCACAACGGCTTCACCATGGTTATATTATTCTGTTTGGGATCATCCCAACAGCAATGGAATTAACGGAGAGGCCATTGATTGGAATATTGTTAGAACAAATCATGATGTGATCAGTGATGTGCAAGACATCACATTACTGGGATTACTAGTAGATTCCAATGAATTAACAATCAAAGATACAGGTGCTGATGATGAAACAAACAATGGTCATGGTCTTTGGATAACCCATTATCTCAAATTGAACGGTCAAATTGATTTGATAGGTGAATCTCAATTGGTTCAAAAACGATATACTATAGATCAATTGAACGATAGTGAACTTGAACCAGCTAGTGGCGGATTTATTGAACGAGATCAACAAGGAACCAATAACCTTTACAATTATAATTATTGGAGTTCTCCCGTTAGTGCTATTGGTGCTGCAACAAATTCAAATTTTACGGTAGCAAATGTCCTTAGAGATGGAACTACTTCATCCAATCCTGCTACAATAACTTGGATTGGAGGCTATAATGCAAATCCAGGACCACCCATCTCCATGCCAAATTATTGGCTTTGGACTTACAATGCCATCGCAAATAATTATTTGCAATGGAACCAAGTAGGAAGTACAGGAAGTATACCTGCTGGAAATGGTTATACCATGAAAGGAAGTGGAACTGGAAATGGCTATCAAAATTATGTTTTTAAAGGTAAACCTCATAATGGTTTGATTCAAAATGCCAACACTTCGGTTTCCAATGGAAATGAAATATTAATCGGTAACCCTTACCCGAGTGCTCTGGATGCAGATGAGTTCATTAAGGATAATATTCCTAATGATCTAGCTATAGCTGAAGGTTCTGCGGCCAATCCAGGATCAACTAATGCCATAGATGGTGCCTTATACTTTTGGGTGCATTACATAACCAGCAATTCACATTATCTTGCAGACTATGAAGGCGGATATGCCACATACAATTTGAGTGGAGGTGAAATTCCTACTACGCCACCAATAACCGAAGATGGTTATGAAATAAGCGATTTAGGGAATTCTACTTTAATGCCTGGAAGATATGTTCCAATTGGACAAGGTTTCTTTGTGGGTGCTTTAGAACCAGGAACTGGAGGTCAAATTAAATTTGAAAATGACCAACGCGTTTTTGAAAGAGAATCTGGATCTGGATCTTCTATCTTCTTAAAGACTACAAATAACGCAAATTTAACTTCTTCGAACAATGAGAATGAATCAATCATCCAAAGAGTAAGAATAACTGCATCCATGTCTAATAATTTGAATAGACATCTCATGTTAGCATTTGTTCCGAATAGTAGTGCTACTGATGGATATGATTATGGTTATGATGCAAAAAATATAGATACCTACTCCTCTGATGTATCTTGGAATATAAACGACGCTAATTTTGTAATCCAAGGTGTTAGTGAATTTGATTCAACGAAACAATATCCATTAAATGTTGAATTGGCTCAAGCTGGTGATTTAGCAATAAGCCTCAGAATGTTAGAGAATTTTGATGAAGATGAAATTGAAGTATTTATTTATGATTCTGTAACAGATGAATATACACAATTCAATGACGTACCTTTCTATATTAATTTAGATGCTGGTGAATATAATAGTAGATTCTTTTTAACCTTTGAATCTGATGAATCAACTCTAAGTATCATTGAAGATATGACCAATGATATTAGTGTAAATTATTTGAATAATTCCAGTGAAATTTTCATTAATACTTTTAACCAAATAAATATTAGAAAAGTCCAATTGATTGATATGGGAGGTAAAGTTATACAAACATGGAACCATTCTCAAGTACCTGAACTCTCTTATTCTAAAATAAAACTACCCGTACAACGTTTATCAAGTGGGCATTACATCATAAAATTAGATACTGATTTAAATACCAGTATCAGTAAAAAGGTGATAGTCGAATAATAAAATCTTTAAAAATTTACGAAAGCGGTAATAATCTTACCGCTTTTTTTGAATTTCTTTCAAAAATCTGCATTTCATCGTGTTTTTTATACATTTTATAGATTTTTTAATATTTATTTTTCTATATTGCGGCCTTAAATAGCTATTAATCCATTGTTAATTAAGAAGAATATTTATCACGTTATCAATTGTACAACAAAGGTGTAAGTAAATAATTCCAATAAAAATCCCAATACAATTATAATTTACAGCTTATATCTTAAAATACTATTGATCCACAATTCCTCTAATTTCAATTATTAATAGTTACCAACCGGCCCCAACTATGAAAGGTTGTAACGGTATATTTTTATATTTTTAAAAATATCAAATATGAGGAAACCTTACTTAATTGTATTAACAGTTTTACTTTCTGCTATAAGTTTTGCTGTCGTCCCTAAACATACTAGCTACCAGTCCAACTATCCACTAATTACAGACTCCATTTGTACCTATGAAGAATATTTGGAGATTACTTCAGACTTTCAAAACTATAATAGCATTGATTTAGTTCCAACTTGCAGAATCATTTCTATATATTTAAATACTTTGGGCTCCATTAATATTACACCTGAAGATATTGACTCTAACAATGCAGGAAGTGATTTCATTTTAAGCCAATACACTTTTGATTGTTCAGATATAGGATCAAACATTGTAACAATAACAGATACCAGTAATTCTACTACATGCAACGCAACAGTAATCGTTCAGGACAATATCGCGCCTACGGCAGTATGCCAGGACATTACCTTACAACTGGACAACACGGGGAACGCATCCATCGTGGCCCAAGATATAGA
>NZ_JAAFZY010000008.1:0-151538 GCF_011764015.1 Mangrovimonas sp. CR14
GACCAGAACATGGACATTTACTGATGCATGTAACAATTCATCTTCAGTGTCACAGACCATCACTATTCAAGATACAATAGCTCCGGTTGCTCCTGAGGCTCCTGCAGATATCACTTATGAGTGTATCGGCGATATGCCTGCTGCTGGTGAGTTGACTGCTACAGATAACTGTGCTGGTGATATTACAGCTACTGCTGTGGATAGCATGGACGATACAGATCCTTGTAACATTGTGGTGACCAGAACGTGGACATTCACTGATGCATGTAACAATTCATCTTCGGTGTCACAAACAATCACTATTCAAGATACAACAGCTCCGGTTGCTCCTGAGGCACCTGCAGATATCACTTATGAGTGTATCGGCGATATGCCTGCTGCTGGTGAACTGACCGCTACAGACAACTGTGCTGGTGATATTACAGCTACTGCTGTGGATAGCATGGACGATACAGATCCTTGTAACATAGTGGTGACCAGAACGTGGACATTTACTGATGCGTGTAACAATTCATCTTCGGTGTCGCAGACCATCACTATTCAAGATACAACAGCGCCAACAGTTTTAACAGATTTGGCAGATATAACCGTAAGTTGTGATGATGTTCCAACTGAACCTACTTTAGAATTTGATGATTGTTCTGAAGTTACTATTACTGATTTTACGGAAGATAATGGCTTTGATGGCACAGCAAATGATTACGATATTGTTTGGACATGGACTTTTGTAGATGCTTGTGGTAATGAAGCAACGGCGAGTCAAACCGTACACGTCTTGATAAGTATTGACGTGGTTGAAACTTTTGATCAGCGATGTAATGATGATGGAGAAATTGATTTATTTGATTATTACTCTGGTAATGATTTATCAGGAACATGGACAGTTCTTGCTGGAAATACCGAATTGAACGGTTCCATTTTTGATCCTTCAGAAGTTTTACTAGGTGACTATGTATTTAGTTACACCGTAGCAAATGGAGCGTGTTTGACTTCTTATGAAGTTACCATTAATATCAATGATGACTGTTTGGTTCTACCTTGTGGTGACAATATAGAAATTTCTAAAGCCATCACTCCAAACGGAGACCAATGGAATGAATTCTTTGAAATTACGGGTGTAGAAGAATGTGATTTCATAATTGATGTTAAGATTTTCAACAGATGGGGAGCTATGATCTTTGAAACTGACAATTACCAAAATAACTGGAATGGTCAAACCCATAAATCCTCTATTGGAAATGCCGATAAAGTACCTAACGGAACATATTACTATATAGTAACCCTAAAAAATAGTGGATTGAAGCCTTTCACAGGTCATATCTACGTTGGAACCAAATAAAACCATAACCTATGAAACTTATTAGAAATTTTGTAGTAGCGTTAGCATTATTGAGTGGTATCCAAGGAATTGCCCAACAATTGCCCCAATTTACTCAGTACATGTATAACACCATTTCTATAAATCCAGCTTATGCGGGTAGTAGAGAAACGCTAAGTATAGTGGGACTCCACCGAAGTCAATGGGTAGGATTTGACGGTGGACCAACCACCCAAACCCTGTCTATACATTCCCCATTAAGGAATGAAAAAATCGGAATTGGTATGTCATTCATTAACGACAAATTGGGGGATGAACGATTCACCTACCTTTACGGAGACTTTTCTTACACCATTAATACCGGTGAGAAAACTAAATTGGCGTTTGGTATTAAAGCTGGTTTTACAAGCTATCGTTTAGACCGTTTGGCTTTAGACCCTGGAGCAAACGACCCAAATATTTATGGAATTGAAGATCGCTGGAGCCCAAATATTGGAGCTGGTATCTTTTGGCACAGTCAAATGTGGTACTTGGGATTGTCAACACCAAGAATATTGAATAACGACTACAATAGACATGATTCCAATGGACAAGAATTCCAAGCATTAGAAAGAGTCAGTTACTACTTTACTGGGGGATATGTATTCCCATTGGGTGACAACACAAAGTTCAAACCTGCATTCTTGGTTAAGGCTACCAATGGAGCGCCTATGTCATATGATTTAACTGGTAATTTTCTATTCTATGAAAAACTATGGTTAGGAGCAGGTTACCGAATTAATGAAAATACTTCAGCTCTAGGAGGTTTGATCGATTTTCAAGTTTCTAAACAATTCAGAATAGGTTACACTTACGAATACCCGCTTTCTGAAATCAACGATTACACTGGTGGTACCCATGAATTGATTGTGATGTTTGAATTATTTAAAATGAAAAGAATTAAATCCCCAAGATACTTCTAAATATGAACAGCATGAAAACAAAAGTTTTACTTATAATCATAGCATTATGCTCAACTTTTACTTTTGCCCAAGAAAAAGTTGCTGACAAATTTTTTGAGAAATATGCTTATTTGAAAGCTGCTGAATTGTATGAGGAAGCTGTCAAAAAAGGAGAGAATAGTGAGCATGTTTTAACACGATTGGGAGACTGTTATTACAACAATTCCAATTCGGAGCAAGCTGCCAAATGGTATAAAATGGCTTTGGACAAATATGAAAACAAAATCAGTCCAGAATACATTTATAAGTACATCCAAACCCAAAGAAGTTTAGGCAACTATGAAGAGGCCGAAAAGTGGTTAGCTAAGTTTAAGGACATTCAAAATGATGACAGACGTGCCGATGAATTGGCCTCTAGCAACTTAAGTCTTTATGAAAAATTATCAACTCCTAAAGGACTTTTCGTGGACGTAAAAGGATTGGATATAAACTCCACTTATGCGGATTTTGGTCCCGTTGTCATGGATAGTGTCATGTTCTTTTCTACTTCAAGAAATACGGAAAATGAAATTTATAAATGGAATGGAGAACCTTTTTTAGACATTTATGTAGCTGACAGGGTTATGGAAGATGGAAAGGCGAAATTTTCTGAGCCACAATTGGTAAATTTTTCAGGAGTTAAAAGAAAAAACATTCATAACGCCAATCCGGTTTTTACAAAAGATGGGAAGACCATGTATTTTACAAGGGATAATGTCGATAAAAGAAACAGGCCTCGTTATGACAAGGAAGGAACTACTCACCTTAAAATGTATAGAGCCACTCTAGTTGATTCTTTATGGAGTAATGTGGAAGAGTTACCATTTAATGATGATGTCTATTCTACAGGACATCCAGCCTTAAGTTTAGACAACAAAACACTTTACTTTGTTTCTGACAGAGAAGGAGGTTTTGGTCAAACAGATATCTATCAAGTAGCCATCAAAGATGATGGTTCTTTTGGAACCGTTGAAAACATGGGAGAAAAGATTAACACAGAAGGTAGAGAAGTATTCCCTTTTATTGCAAAGGACAATACATTTTACTTTTCGTCTGACGGATTCCTAAATTTAGGATTATTGGACATTTTCAAATCGGATATCTTGAACAATTCCAATGCCGAAGCTGTTAATTTAGGTGCTCCTTACAATAGTGGTTACGATGATTTTGCTATCTACTTAGATTCTGATTCTGGAGATGGATTTTTCTCTTCAAATAGACCAGGAGGAAAAGGTAGTGATGATATTTACGGTTTTGTTTCTTATGATTGCCAACAAATCGTCCAAGGAATTGTGAGAGACAGTAAGATCCTGTCCATCCTTCAAGGAGCAACTGTTCAACTAATTGATGAATCTGGAAAAATTGTTGCCGAAACAACTACCGATGAAAATGGTGTTTATAAATTGGAAGCCGATTGTGACAAGAAATACACCGTTCTAGCCAGTAAGGCCGACTACAAAGATGATATAAAAGAAGTTGAAACTTCCAACGAGCATATGAAAGAACATCAAGTAGATCTTAACTTGATTCCTCTTATCAATCTAAATGAAATTGTGATCAACCCTATATTTTTTAATTTCGATAAATGGGATATCAGAGCTGATGCCGCCTATGAATTGGAAAATATTGTTTCAGTCATGAGAGAGCATCCAAACATGGTTATTAAGATTGAGTCCCATACAGATAGCCGTGGTAGTGATAAATACAACATGAAATTATCTGATAGAAGAGCTAAATCAACCAGAGACTATATACTTTCTAGAAACATTGCACCAGAACGTATTGAAAGTGCCATCGGGTATGGAGAAAGCCAATTGGTCAATGAATGCTCCAACGGTGTTAAATGTTCTGAAGAAAAGCACCAAGAGAACAGGCGATCTAAATTCATGATTCTTTCTGGTAAAGAAGAAAAATAACATGGAGGGTTAAATTATTTTAACTTTTTGTAAGACTATTTCTGAGTAATAAGGTTTAGTGATTATTTAATATTATAGCTTACATATTATACCTTCCTAACAATGCCTTATTACTAAAAAGCCACCCAATCCTGGGTGGCTTTTAAATTTATAACATATTCTAATGTCGTTATACATTCTACCCATATTCCAAAAAGTACTTACCCTCACCCTGAAAGGATACGACGAGGAATAAGTTAATTAGAATAACTTCCAAGCAAAAAAAAACCACCGATACCGGTGGTTTTCTCACAAGAATTGTTGTTTTGCTACTAATCAATCATGATTTTCAACAATCTTTGGTTATCATCTTAGCTTACATATAACCTATTTCTTTATGAATATATTGGTAAAATACCATTTACCTTGACTGTTCTTTTCAGCGGATACGTCAAAATCTGTAAAATCTCCTATAATATTTTCCCTATGAGCATCACTGTTAATCCAAGCATTGACAACAGATTCAGCAGATGTAAACCCATAGGCTACATTTTCATTAACTTTTACTGCACCAGTATGATCCATTAAAAAAGCCTTTCTTTGATAAAAGTAATCGTGAGATACCGAATTTTGAGCTACCATATAATCTGTATGACTATAGGCTTGTGATTTGATTAAATCCATACCATTTAATGGAACCAACCCATTATTAATTCGGTAGTCATTAATCAACTCCAAAATTTCTATTTCTATTTCTTTGGCTTGAGGTACTACAATTTGCTCTGTGGCCAATTCGGCTTTGTCATCCACACTTTCGGTAGAGCAGGAAAAGCTTAACATGGCGCATAGTACCAAAACTGGTAATATAGTAGGTCGTTTCATGTTGGGCAATTAAGATTTGGTGCTATAAAATTAACCGCCTAACTCAAAATAAATGTTAAAGAAATGTTAATTTCGATTAAAAACACGCTTTTAATCGTTATTTATTTCCTTTTATCGATGAAATGCAATTTTAGATATGGTTTTAATGCATTACATCGGTTTTTTTAAGGAGATAATCGTTTTTTCACCCAATTATATTCTGAATCTAATTGATATCTGATTCTATCATGAAGTCTGTTGGGGCGTCCTTGCCAAAATTCTATTTCTACAGGTCTTACAAGAAATCCTCCCCAGTATGATGGCCTTTCAATTTCCTTACCTTCATAAAGTGCTTCTAGCTCAGTCAGTCTATTCTCCAGTTCTTCCCTACTTTCTAAAACTTCGCTTTGTTGAGAGACTATAGCACCTAATTGGCTACCTCTTGGTCTCGATTCAAAATAACCATCACTTAAATTTTCGGCTATTTTTTCTGCCTTTCCTTTTATAATGATTTGTCGCTCTGCTCCAGCCCAAAAAAAAGACAAACAAACATTTGGATTCTTAGCAATAGCTCTCCCCTTTTCACTTAGGTAATTGGTAAAAAATATGAATCCTTCATAATTAAATCGTTTTAAAAGCACCACCCTATTTTTGGGATATCCATCCAACCCCATGGTAGAAATAGTCATGGCATTGGTTTCATCTTCTGGAAAAAACTCATCTACCTCGTGAAACCATTTTTGAAAGAGTTCTAATGGATTATCTGGTGTTTCTTGAAGTAACAACTCATGTTTTTCATAGGACTTTCTATAATGACTTAAATCGTTATTCTCCATAATTAAAATTTGACCTTAAATTTAAGAATAAATAGATTAATTAAAATTCAAACACTTTCCCTGCCTCTGCCAATTCAACATTAGAAAAAAATTCAGAAGCTTCTGTTCTGAAATCCTCTAAATTGTCATAGCGAGTGGAATAATGTCCCATAATTAAAGTGCCAACATTAGCTAATTTAGCAATAGTTGCAGCCTCCTTGGCTGTACTATGCTTGGTTGGAGAGGCCAAATGTGCATGTTTCTCAAGAAAAGTAGATTCGTGGTATAGCACATTTACTTCATTAATTATAGGTACTATAGACTTTTCAAATGCTGTATCACTGCAAAATGCATAACTCTTTGCAGGTAAAGGTGGTTTTGTAACCTCTTCGTTTTTTATAAGCGTTCCATCATTACTCTCTACATCATAACCCTGCTTTAATTTCCGATAATAGGCTACATCAATGTCGGCATTAAGAACTGCATTTAAATCCAGTTTACGTTCCCCTGGCTTTTCTTTAAATAAAAATCCATTGGTATATACTCTATGATTTAGCGGAATAGTTCGAACTTCAACTAAATCATCTTCAAAAATCAATTCAGATTCCTTAGAGGTTAGTTCATGAAAAATTAAAGGGTAATTGGTCCATGAATCTCCTAACTTCAAGAGCATGGTAATCGCTTCCTTAATACCTTTGGGGCCATAAATGTGAAGCTCGGTTTCCCGAGTCAACAATCTAAATGTAGATATCAATCCCACCAAACCATAAAAATGATCCCCATGTAAATGGGAAATGAAAATATGTTTAATGCGATTGAATTTTATTTTATTTTTTCTAAGCTGAACTTGAGTGCCTTCTCCACAATCTATCAAAAAAATGTGATTTTTGATTTCTAAAACCTGAGATGTGGGATGCGTATGAATTCTGGGAGTTGCACTATGACAGCCTAAAATGGTTAATTTCATATTTAAAAACCTAGATCTCTTTCCATCTCTTCCATTTCAATGACATCATAGGCCTCCTTAGTGGTTGGCACCACAACTATTTCGTTGGGCATTTCATCAAAATTGACTTTGTCAGTTACGATTACAAAGGAATGTTTAGCTTTTCTATGCTTATTTGACAACCTTAAAAACTCAATAATTTGTTCTAAGCTAATGCTTTTTAAACTGTTCAGATTGACAATGATATTATCGTTTTTATAGCGATCATATATCACCTCCATTTTTTTTACCAACTCAACAATAGTTGCCTTTTCCTGAGTAATTATGGTAATATTTTCATCCTTATCAATAAGCATATCTCTAATTTTTAATTTTAGAAGCTAATAAATAGATTACAGCCATTCTAACTGCTACTCCATTTTGAACTTGATCCAAAATAATAGCTTGATCAGAATCTGCTACATCACTAGTAATTTCCACTCCCCTATTAATTGGTCCGGGGTGCATGATTACAATTTCCTTATCTAAAGAATCTAATAAGGCTTTATTTACACCAAATTGCTGTGTGTATTCCCTTGTTGATGGAAAATAGCTGATATCCATTCTCTCATTTTGAACTCTTAGCATATTAGCTACATCACACCATTCCAGAGCCTTTCTTAAGTTGGTTTCAACCTTAACACCCAATTTATCAATATACTTGGGAAGGAGTGTTTTTGGTCCGCATACCATGACATTGGCACCTTGTAATTGTAAAGCAAAAATATTTGAGAGCGCGACTCTACTATGCAAAATATCACCTACAATAACGACATTTTTTCCTCCAACTTCTCCTAAACGCTCCCTAATAGAAAACGAATCTAAAAGAGCTTGGGTTGGATGCTCATGAGCTCCATCACCTGCATTGACAATACTCGCATTGACATGTTGGGATAGAAAGACACCTGCTCCTGGATTGGGATGTCTCATAACCACCATATCAACTTTCATGGAGAGAATATTATTAACCGTGTCTATTAAGGTTTCGCCTTTCTTTACAGATGATTGAGATGCTGAAAAATTAATCACATCGGCCGAGAGTCTTTTCTCTGCCAGTTCAAAGGACAATTTGGTCCTTGTTGAGTTTTCAAAAAATAGATTAGCTATCGTAATATCTCTTAAAGAAGGAACCTTCTTAATAGGTCTATTAATGACTTCCTTAAAATGATCTGCGGTGCTGAAAATAAGATCAATGTCTGCTTTATTCAGATATTTGATCCCTAATAAGTGATTGACACTTAATTCACTCATGTTTTAATTATTTATAAGATAAACCGAATCTTCTCCTTCGTTTTCACTCCAATTTACCTTTACTTTTTCATTATTTATAGCATCAACTTGTCTGCCTCTATAATCGGGTTGAATAGGTAAATGTCTGCTAAACCTTCTATCTATAAGAGTTAATAGCTCTATTTCAGCCGGTCTTCCAAACGATTGAATAGCAGTAAGGGCTGAACGAATGCTTCGTCCAGTATATAGTACATCATCTATAAACACAATTCGCTTGTCTTCCACAATAAAATCAATATGGGTGGAATTGGCCTGTAATGGCTTATCACTCCTTCTAAAATCATCCCTAAAAAAAGTGATGTCTAGTGAACCCCATTTAATATCCTTTATTTGATAATCCTCTTGCAGAATTTTAACCAATCTATCGGCTAAAAATTTCCCTCTAGGTTGAAGACCAATGAGCGCTGTATTTGAGAAATCGTTGTGTTTTTCAATAAGTTGACAAGCCAATCTATGCAGAATGATGTTTACCTCTTTGTTGTTAAGTAAAACTTTTTGACTCATAGTATTCCCAAACATTGTTTGGTAAACAAAGATAAGCTAAAAATTGAGTTTTCGAATGCTCATAAAATAAAAAAGCCTTCAAAAATTGAAGGCTTTCTTTATTGGTAATGGATTGAAAAAATTATTTCTTTCCGTCCATTTTATCCTTAAGAGCTTGTAAAGCATCATTGGCATCACCTAATGTTGGCTTAGCTTCTGCTGCAGCAGCTTCTGCTTTTTTAGCAGCAGCTTTTACAATCTTAGCTTCTTCTTCTCTGAAGACTGCAGTGTGTGAAGCAACAACTCTCTTGAATTCTTTGTTGAATTCAATGATTTTAAATTCTGCTTCTTCACCTTTCTTAAGTTTCTTACCATCTTCTTTCTCTAAATGACGAGCTGGTACGAAAGCTACGATGTCTTCATTAAATTCTACAGTAGCACCTTTGTCAACGATTTCAGTTACTTCTGCAGTGTGAGATGACCCAACTGCGAAGTCTTTTTCGTATTTATCCCAAGGGTTCTCTGTAGTTTGCTTGTGACCTAAACTTAATTTACGTCCTTCAACATCCAATTCAAGAACAATTACATCCAATTTGTCTCCTACGTTACAGAATTCACTTGGGTGCTTGATTTTCTTAGTCCAAGATAAATCAGAGATATAAATCAATCCGTCAATACCTTCTTCTAATTCAACAAATACACCAAAGTTTGTAAAGTTACGTACAACACCTGTGTGCTTAGAACCTACAGGATACTTAGAAGTAATATCAGTCCATGGATCTGGAGTCAATTGCTTGATACCAAGAGACATTTTACGCTCTTCTCTATCTAAAGTTAAGATAACTGCTTCAACTTCATCACCGATAGCAACGAAATCTTGAGCTGAACGTAAATGTGTAGACCAAGACATTTCAGAAACGTGAATCAATCCTTCAACACCGTCAGCAACTTCAATAAACGCACCGTAATCTGCAATTACAACTACTTTACCTTTTACTTTGTCACCAACTTTAACTTCTTCTCCAAGAGCATCCCATGGGTGCTTGCTCAATTGCTTAAGACCTAATTGGATTCTTGATTTATCTTCATCAAAATCAAGGATTACAACGTTTAATTTTTGATCTAATTCAACAATTTCATTTGGATGGTTGATTCTTGACCAAGAAAGATCTGTAATGTGAACTAAACCGTCAACACCACCTAAGTCAATAAACACACCATAAGAAGTAATGTTTTTAACAACACCTTCTAATACTTGTCCTTTTTCTAATTGACCAATGATTTCTTTCTTTTGTTCTTCTATATCAGCTTCAATTAAAGCTTTATGAGAAACTACTACGTTCTTAAATTCGTGGTTGATTTTAACAACTTTGAATTCCATAGTTTTGTTAACGTAAGCATCGTAGTCACGGATAGGCTTCACGTCAATTTGAGAACCTGGTAAGAATGCTTCAATACCAAATACGTCAACGATCATACCTCCTTTTGTTCTACACTTAACGAAACCATTAACGATTTCACCAGTATCATGAGCTGCGTTAACACGATCCCAAGCTTTAATAACACGAGCTTTTCTGTGAGATAATACCAATTGACCTGTAGCATCTTCGCGAACGTCAATCAATACTTCTACTTTGTCTCCTACTTTTAAGTTTGGATTGTAACGGAATTCGTTCAAAGAAACAACACCTTCAGATTTAGCATTGATATCGATAATAGCATCACGATCTGTAATGTGAACTACTTCTCCTTCTACTACCTCGTCATCTAAAGTGTCTACGAAATTCTCTGCAACTAACTTTTCGAATTCTTTCAATTGAGAGTCTTCTACTTCGTCGATTCCTTCTTCGTAATTGTGCCAGTTGAAATCTTTTAAAAATTTCTCTGGGTTTGCTTGAGCCGCAGAAACTTGCGGTGCCTCAGCAGTTTTTGCTTCAGTTGCTTCAACTTCAGCTTGTTTTGCATTTTCAGCCATATGCTGATTATTAATTTGTATTCTGTAGTTGATGGAAGTTTAAGCGATGGCTACAGAAGATTATTAATGATAAAATTTTCGGTTCCTTTTTTCTATCCATTGATTCGCTAAAAAAGGAGTGCAAAAATAATACTTAAAATCCAATAAACCTAATGTTATATCGCTAAAAATTAAAGGCTTAGTTTTTAGAATCAATAGCCTTTTGAACCAAGTCCATTATTTCACTAAAAACTTGTTCTTCAGTCAAATAAGAATTATCAATGTCAATAGCACCTTCGGCTCTTTTTAATGGGGATTGTTTTCTTGTAGAATCAATATGGTCACGTTCCCTCACGTTATTCAAAACATCATCAAACGAAATTTGATCTCCGCGAGCCTTTAACTCCTCATAACGTCGTTGTGCTCTCACCTGCTCAGATGCTGTCATAAATATTTTTATTTCAGCATTAGGAAAAACAACAGTTCCAATATCTCTCCCATCCATAACAACTCCTTTGTCTTCACCCAGTTTCCTCTGCTTTTTAACCAAAAAAGTCCGAACCTCAGGAACAGCAGCTACCTGACTTACAAAAGAAGACACATCTAAGGTTCTTATTTCTTTTTCAACATTTTCTCCATTCAAGTAAACCTCTGCAAATCCAACCTCTGAATTAAAATGAAAAGCTAAATCAATATCCTCAAGTCTTGAGATTAAGGTATCCTTATCAAAATGGTTATCATCAACCCATTGATGTCTCATGGCAAACAAAGTCACTACACGATACATGGCGCCGCTATCAACATATACATATCCCAATTTTGAAGCTAATTTCTTGGCGACCGTACTTTTTCCTGTCGAAGAATAACCATCTATGGCAATTGTAATTTTATCCATCCTTATCTCAAATCAATTTGTAAGCCAAAGAAATTGGCATTTGATGCACTTGTATATCTAGCATGTGTGTAGCTAAAACGAAATTTATTCAACTTCACACCAAATCCGGCGGAAATTCCAGAAAAATTTCTTTCATCAACAATCCTTAATTCCTCACCCCTCCTAAAATTATATCCAATTCTAATGTTGAATCCGCCTTTTGGAAAAAATTCTGCTCCCAAGATAGTATGCCTTAATACATTAGTAAAAAAACCAACTTCTTCTTGTGTTTGATTTCCTTCCAAATCGGTTTCTGCCCGAGAAGGATTGGAAACTGAAATGGGCCACTTTTGAAGATTCTCAAAAGTGATGTGCCACCTTAAGGGAATATGCTCTAATGTTTGGGAAAGACCAAGAGCTACCTCAAATGGTAATGATTCTCTTTGTCCGGCATACGTAGTAATTTGAGTTCCAAAATTGCGAACTACCAAAGCTGCTTGAAATTCGATATCTTCATCTAAATATATCAAACCAGCATCTACAGCTGCACCAAAGGAATTATACTGTTCTAGTTTTGATGTTATTAATTTAATACTTCCACCTAAGTAAAAATCAGACCAACCCAATTGTTTGGCATAACCAAAAGAAACTGCCGCCTCATTACCCGTAAAGGAACCAGTTGCATTACCTAACTCATCATAACCGTCAAAGCTTCCGTAATTAATGTAATTGACACCTATATGAAACGTTTGTGTTCTACGATCGACTGTATAGGCATATGCTGCCGTACCATAATTGATTCCTCCAAGATAATTACTATAGTTTACGGCCAACTGACCGTCCATTTCCACATTTATAGTTGCAGGATTGTATATGGCTTGAGTGACATCATAATCAATATTAGTGATCGTCTTGCCTCCCAATGCCGCTTGTCTTGGCGATGAAATTAAATTCAAAAACTGATAGGTTGACTCACCTCCTATTTGAGACCAGCCAACCAATGAAGTAAGAAAGAACAATAAAACCGGGTAGTTCTTTTTCATAGAGACGCAAAATAACTAAATCTATCTTAAAACGACTGTATGGTTTATTTATTTTTATTTAAAGAAAAAACCTCGAGAAAGTCTCGAGGTTACTCATTTATAATTCTTTTGCGTTATTGACTTTCTGATTGGTGAGTGCAATTTTAAGAACATCACTCATATCACTAACATAATGGAAGGTTAATCCTTTAAGATATTCTTCTTTTATTTCGTTAATATCCCTTCTATTCTCTTCACAAAGCACTATCTCCTTAATTCTAGCTCGTTTGGCCGCCAAGATTTTCTCCTTAATTCCTCCCACTGGTAACACTTTACCTCTCAGAGTAATTTCACCTGTCATTGCTAAATTCTTCTTAACCTTTCTTTGAGTAAAGAGTGATACAAGCGATGTCAACATGGTGATACCAGCACTAGGTCCATCTTTTGGCGTAGCACCTTCAGGTACATGTATATGCACATTGTATTTATCAAATATCTCAGGGTTTAGATTAAATTCATCAGCATGAGCTTTAATATACTCCATGGCAATGGTGGCCGATTCCTTCATCACTTTACCAAGGTTTCCAGTAATGTTCAATTGACCTTTACCCTTTGATAATATCGATTCAATAAAAAGAATATCCCCTCCTACTTGAGTCCAAGCCAAACCAGTTACAACTCCAGCAACATTATTATTTTCGTATTTGTCACGCTCTAATCTTGGTGCTCCCAATACTTCAATAACATCATCATTGGTAACTTTCACGTGATATTCTTCTTCCATGGCTATATTCTTAGCTGCATATCTCACCATTTTGGCGATTTGCTTTTCCAATCCACGTACTCCCGATTCTCTTGTGTAACCTTCTACTATTTTCTCAAGCTGGGTTTTACCAATTTTTAAATCTTTAGCCGTTAAACCATGTTCTTTTAATTGCTTTGGAAGGAGATGTCTTTTAGCAATCTCCACTTTCTCTTCAATGGTATAACCAGTCACATTAATAATCTCCATTCTATCCCTTAAAGCAGGTTGAATGGTTGCCAAACTATTGGAAGTTGCAATAAACATGACTTTAGACAAATCAAATCCCATTTCTAGGAAATTGTCATAGAAATCACTGTTTTGCTCTGGGTCCAATACTTCCAGCATAGCAGATGAAGGATCCCCTTGATGGGAATTTGACAATTTATCAATTTCATCCAAAACAAATACAGGATTTGATGTACCTGCTTTTTTAAGGTTTTGAATAATCCTTCCAGGCATAGCTCCTATATAAGTTTTTCTATGCCCTCTAATTTCAGCTTCATCTCTTAATCCTCCTAAAGACATTCTGATGTATTCCCTTCCCAATGCCTCTGCAATAGATTTACCCAAAGAGGTTTTACCAACACCTGGAGGGCCATACAAACATAGGATGGGAGATTTCATGTCATTTCTTAACTTAAGAACTGCCAAATACTCAATAATTCTCTTTTTAACATCATCTAATCCATAATGATCACGATCTAAAATTCTTTTGGCTCGTTTCAAGTCGAAATTGTCCTTGCTAAATTCATTCCAAGGCAAGTCTAGAAAAAGATCTAAATAATTTCTTTGGATTGAATACTCTGCCACCTGCGGATTCATACGGTGCATTTTTGCAATCTCCTTTTCGAAATGCTTAGCAACTTTTTCATCCCATTTCTTAGACTTGGAACGCTCCTTCATTTCTTCCAACTCTTCATCATAACTCACACCACCCAACTCTTCTTGAATGGTTTTCATTTGTTGATGAAGGAAATATTCGCGCTGCTGTTGGTTCATGTCATTTTGCACCTTCAATTGGATGTCATTTTTCAACTCCAATTTTTGGTACTCCAAGTTCATAAACTTTAAGGTTTCCAGAGCACGATCTTTTAAATCACTCGATTCCAACAAAGACTGCTTTTCTTGAACACTTAAGTTCATATTGGAAGAAACAAAATTGACCAAGAAAGAATTGCTTTGGATATTTTTAATAGCAAAGGAAGCTTCAGAAGGAATATTTGGACTTTCCTTAATAATCATCAATGATAAATCTTTGATAGATTCTATAATTGCCTCAAACTCCTTGTTTGCTGGTTCTGGTTTCGTTTCAGAGACACCCTCTATCGTTGCCGTTATATAAGGTTCCTCAGTAATCACTTGATTGATTTGAAAACGCTTTTTACCTTGTAAAATAACCGTGGTATTTCCATCAGGCATTTTTAGCACCTTAAGAATTCTTGCTACCGTACCAGTTTGATGCAAGTCTTTAGCGGTAGGATTTTCAATTGCTTCATCCTTTTGAGCAACAACTCCAATTACTTTTCCGCCTTTATTGGCATCATTAATTAGCTTAATAGACTTATCTCTACCAGCGGTGATAGGAATAACCACGCCTGGAAACAAAACCGTATTTCTTAATGAAAGAATAGGTAATGTCTCGGGTAATTCCTCTTTATTAATTTCTTCTTCATCCTCGGGTGTCATTAAAGGGATTAACTCTGAATTCTCGTCAAAATCTTGTAATGACAAACTGTCAAGATTTAAAATACTTGTCTTCTTCATATATTTATTTAGGTCAAACTGTCATAACTTAGTAGAAATAACAGCTAATATCTTTTTAATTCATTATTAATTATCACATCAATTGCCTTGTAACCCTTTAAAATAGTTAAGATAGGAAGCATTTGATTCCCCATTATTAGGCAATTAATATGCCAAGAAACTTTTTTTAATGCCAACTGTAACAATTTAAAAAAGCAATTATCTATATAATAACAAAACGTTTTAATTGTCACTAACCAAACAAAATATTGAGCAATTAGTCGAGCTATGTAAATCCGGAAACCAATTTGCGCAGTTGGAATTATACAACAGATATTACAAAGCCATGTACAATGTAAGCTATAGAATTGTCAAAGACAGTTTTGAAGCTGAAGACATTATGCAGGATGCGTTCTTATCTGCTTTCACAAAGCTTGACACATTGCACGATACAGTGACTTTTGGTTCGTGGTTAAAACGAATTGTAATTAACAAGAGTATTTACAACTATAAAAAAAGTCATAAATACCAAAACGTTCCTTATGATGATGTCGCCTTTAAAATGGAACAGGCAGATGATGGCATACCGAGTGATTATGAGTATACCAATGTTAAGGCCCAAACGGTCTTGGATACTTTAAACTCTTTAAAGGAAAGCTATCGAGTTGCCCTAACGCTTCATCTTATTGAAGGCTATGATTATGAGGAAATAAGTGATATCATGGATATGTCTTATGCAAACTGCCGCACCACTATTTCGCGTGCCAAAGCTAGCTTAAGACAAAAATTACAACCACAGGTTGAACATTAAATAAACCAAGTTATGAATGATCCATTAGACAAATTATTTGAAAACCTTAATACATCCTTTGATGTGGAAGTGCCCAATGAAGGACACCAAAAAAGGTTTCTAGATAAACTTAACAACCAAAATAAGAGGGATTTGAAAAAACCTTCCAAATTGAGAACACTTTGGAAACCTCTTATGGGTATTGCTGCTACTGCTGCCATTGTATTAACAGCGCTCTTGGTTAATAAGCCTAGTGAATCATCCTATGATTTGGCAGCTGTATCACCTGAATTGGCTAAAACCGAAAGTTTTTTCACAGTCTCTATTGAGTCTGAAATGAAAAAACTGGAAAATGTCACGGATCATGATACCCAAGCTTTGGTAAAAGATGCCATGATTCAAATGAGCAAATTGGAAATGGAGTATGAAAAGCTCAAATCCGATTTGAGAAAAAGCGGCGATGACAAACGTGTGATTTATGCCATGATTTCGAATTTTCAAAACCGAATCAACATTTTAGAAAGTACCCTTAAACAAATTGAATTAGTTAAACAGTTAAAAAACAATAACAATGAAAGCAACCAAACTATATAGCATCCTTTTTATCTTACTTTTGGCACCTGCCTTTTTATTGGCCACAAACCCAACTGAGCCAAAAAGTAAGCATACTAAAGAGAAAACTATCAAAAAAAGCTTTTCGGTAAATTCTGATGCAACACTAAAAGTTGACAATAGTTACGGAAATCTAAATATCATCACTTGGAACGAGAATAAAATTGATATAGAAGTTACCATTACTACAGACGGAAACAACCTAGATAAGGTTCAACAAAAGCTTGATGAAATTACCGTAGATTTTGAAGCATCCCCTAGCCTGGTTTCTGCAAAAACCATTTTTAACAAGAATAAATCCAATAGCTGGTGGAACTGGAACGGTAATAACAAAGTGAACATGAAAATAAACTACGTTGTTAAAATGCCCGTTTCAAATTCTGTTGACCTTAGTAATGACTACGGAAATATTAACCTAGACAAATTGGAAGGTAATGCCAACATCAGTTGTGATTACGGAAAAATTATCACTAAAGAGCTCATGGGAGAAAGCAACCGACTAAATTTTGACTACACCAGTGGTTGTTATTTTGATTACATTAATAATGGATATATCAATGCTGATTACAGTGGGTTTACGGTTTCTAAATCAAAAAACTTAAAGATAAATGCAGATTATACCAATTCTGAAGTGGAAGCTGTTGAAAGTATTGAATACAATTGTGATTATGGCAATATGAAGATCAAAAAGGCCAATAACATTAAAGGATCAGGAGACTACCTTAATGTAATGATAGGAGAAGTATATCAAAATGTTAAGATAGATGCTGATTATGGATCTATAAAAATTGAAGAAATGACAGCTGGAGCAAAAAATCTTGAAATCGATGGCGAATACACAGGCATCAAAGTAGGTTATAATGCCAACTATCAGTTTCAATTTGATATAGACTTGGAATATGCTTCCTTAAGCGGTGGAGATGATTTCACTTTTACTTCTAAAGAGAAAGATGGCAGTGATAAAAAATATGTAGGCCACTATGGCGGTCAAAGTAGCGGAAACTATGTTAAGATATCCTCAGATTACGGAGGTGTCACCATGCACAAAAAATAGCCAACTATAAAAAAAGCCACTCAAATTTGAGTGGCTTTTATCTTTAATATAAAGTGAATTTATATTTTATAAAGAACGGTAGTTGAATTAATTTCAGTGGTTGTTTCTACTCCATTTACCGTTTCATTGATAGTTTCATTTTGAGATAAGGTTAAAATTTGCCCATCATTACTCAAATTGTAATCGGTGGTTTGTTGTCCTCCAAATTCTGATAAATCCATTCCTTGAAATTCAAAGGTAAAAAATGGATCGCTGATGGTCATCGTTCCATTTTCTGTTGTGTAGGTACCACTGCCAGAAACATTACTATAGGTCTCCGATCCATTTTCCATTTCCATACCAGCCATATAAAAAACAGCACTTAGCGTATAACTTCCATTGGTAGTGTAAGCATCTTCCGTAAAAGTTACTACATAATCAAAATCAGATCCTGTAATAACCCCATTGACAGATATAGCTTGTCCTAAATAATTAGAGTTTGTAGTTGTTTCAGCTTCAAAAGAAACCATTTCCCAGTCCCCCACTAAACCTGCGGGATCGGTATTGCCAGTGTCAGTTCCAAATTCACCTTCTAAAGCTTCATTGTCGCAAGATTGAAATGTGAAAACTGAAAAGGCTAAAAATAGAAAAGTAAGATATTTGATAGATTGGTTCATAATTTAGTTGTTTTTCGCAAACATAATCATTTTTTATTTTATGAGAATTTTGAGAACAAAAAAGCCACCCGGTTAGAGTGGCTCAAACTTATAATATGATCAAATATTTTAATAGTAAACATCAAAGCTACCATTAGAAATAGTCATTGTAGATCCATCTTCAAATTCTCCACTACAATTAAAAGTACCAACTAAATGTCCTGTTGCCAAATCATGAGTAGTCACCTGAATGGTTCCTTCAATAAAAGGTATATTTGATGGGTCATTAAAATCATAATACTGAACATATAAAAACGGGCTTATACCTTGGGTTTCCATACTAAAAGGATAACTTCCTACTGTAATATCTGAAGGCAGTGACACCGAAATAGTTTCAAGTGCATTGGTAGTACCAGAAATACCAATACTAAATCCACTACTTGCATCAACATTAACTACATCTTCTTCAAATTCAACACCATCAATTTCAGCATAAAATTCATTACCATTAGGGTTATTATTTGGTAATTCATCTTCAAAACTGACATTGGTAAAACTCCCATTTGTAAACTCTATGGAATTGGGTGATGCATTAACATTATAACCTGTAAAAGAAAAAGTGCCCGATATGGTATTATTTTGATAATCAATATTGGTAATGACAACTTCTCCAGCCGAAATCATAAGATTAGTTGGATTAGCGGAATCCCAAGTTTGACTATCTGCTTGGGTCGGATTCTGAGTAGCCATATAACTGACAAGATTAGGAAAAGTGGTTGGGTTATTTAAATCAAGTAATCCCAATTGATAGGTTCCCTCAGTATTATCCATAAGTGCAACGGCAAAAGCCTCATCGCCACTTATCGCTCCTATGGATATCATATTATCGAGCACAGTAGCACCAACTTGGTTTGTTTGAAACGTACTTCCATTAAAATCTACTTGAAAATTCCCTGCTGAAGCTGGCATTTCCCCATTTCCGAACTCACCTTCCAAAGGCTCGTTCTCACAAGATTGTATAAAAAATAAGGCAATAAAAAGGAATAAACTGGAATACAGTTGTTTGGTATAGTTCATAAAATTTGGGTTTTTAGCAAACATAATAAAAATTATTCTTTTTGATATCTAGGAACCCTGAACAACAAAATTATCCCTAGTAAAAAGAATATAAACAAGAACACAATCGCATTTCTCATACTACCAGTAACTTGGTCTATGGTTCCATATAAAACCATTCCAATGACGATTCCTATTTTTTCGGAAACATCAAAAAAACTGAAGTAAGATGTAGTATCCTTGGTTTCTGGTAAAAATTTGGAATATGTAGATCTCGACAGAGCTTGAATGCCCCCCATTACCAAACCTACCATGGATGCTGTAGCGTAGAATTGGTAAGGTGTTGTTACAAAATAAGCTACAAAACACATACTCATCCAAACAAAGTTTACAGCAATTAATGTTTTGATATTCCCAAACCTTGTGGAGGCTCTAGAAGTCAAAACAGCCCCTACTATAGCTAGTAATTGAATAACCAATATACTAACAATTAAACCCATGGTTTTCTCTTCTTCTCCACCCCATTCAATTTCTTGCTCTCCAAAATAGGTAGCCACCAGCATAATAGTTTGTACTGCCATACTGTAAACAAAAAAGGCATATAGATACCTTTTTAGTTGGAGGTTCTCTTTGAGAGCTTCCCAAACTTTCTTCAATTCTTTGAAACCATTGAAGATAACATCTTTTGTTACTTTACGACCTTTGGAAACGCCTTTAGGAAGCACATAAAAAGTGTATTGGCTAAAGAGAATCCACCAGATCCCTACGGTAATGAAGGAACATCTCATGGCTTCAATTGCTGCTTCATTCTTTTGTTCCTCTGTAGTTCCTATATCAAACCCAAACCATTGTGGGTATAATACCATTGCCAAATTGGTTATTAACAAAAGGATACTTCCTATGTAACCCATAGAGAATCCTTTGGCACTAATTTTATCTTGTTGTTCGGGATAGGCAATATCTGGCAAATAGGAATTATAAAAAACCAAGCTAGACCAATAGCCAATTAGTCCAAAAAAATAAAATAACAGTCCCCAATAAATATGTTCTATTTTAAACCAATAAAGACCAATACAACCTAAGCCGCCCAAATAGCAGAAAAACTTCATAAAAGCCTTTTTATTACCAACAAAATCGGCAATTCCCGAAAGGATGGGCGATGTAAATGCAACAACCAAAAAAGCAAAAGCTGTGATAAAGGATATAAGTGCTGTGTTTTTAATCTCTAAACCAAAAATGGGTACTTGATTCCCATTAACGAAATTAAGGGTCCCATAAAATATAGGAAATATGGTTGAAGCGATGGTTAGGGTATAAACCGAATTGGCCCAATCATAAAAGGCCCAGGCATTTAATAATTTCTTGCTTCCTTTTTCAAATTGTGTCATAAAAAAAACTGCTCATTTTATTGAGCAGCTCCTAAAGTAAGTATTATTTCTTTAACGTAATTTAAAATTTTGTTATGGGTCTGTAAGATGTCACTCCAAATTTTTGAGCTTCTGCCTTAGCCTTTGGAGCTAAAGCTTTTAAGTTTGCAATCCTGGAATCGGTAGATGGGTGTGTACTTAATATTTCTGGAGGTGATTGTCCGCCACTAGCTCCCATTCTTTCCCATAATCTTGAAGCTTCATCAGGATTGTAACCTGCAATGGCCATGATATATAAACCTATTTTATCAGCCTCTTCTTCATGAGCTCTACTAAATGGTAGCATTCCTCCTACCGTAGAACCTATACCGTAAGCTTGATTGAATAATTCTAAATTTTCATTATCCTGTAAAAAAACATTCAATCCTATAGCTCCTGCCTGTTGTAACATACCAGCACTCATACGTTGTTGGCCATGATTAACCAGCGCATGCGCTACTTCATGCCCCATAATGGCTGCAATAGCTGTTTCGTTTTCGGCTATTGGAAGAATACCGGTATAGAATGCTATTTTACCACCGGGCATACACCATGCATTGACAACATCAGATTGTATTAAATTATACTCCCAACGATAATCCTTCAAGTAGCCTTGGTAGCCTAAAGCATTTAACCATCTTTCAGATGCCGTTGCAATTCTTTCTCCTACTCGTTTGATCATTTCAGCTTCAGAAGTACCTTTTACCACTTTACTTTCTGATAACACTTGATTATACTGTTGAAAAGAAGCTGGAAAAATTTGATCGTTTGCAACAAATGCCATCGTCTGTTTCCCAGTAAATGGATTTGTGGCACAAGATAAAAACAATAGCAACCCACCAAAGGCTACTATCTTATTTTTAATATTCATAGTTAATGGTTTTGTGTTTTACTAAATTTACGAAAAAACCTACCTTTTGGATGGATATTAACAAAATTGTCACACTTTGAAGTTATTCCTTACCCGAAAGATCCAACTCTGTAAAACTCTCATCCACCACTATGGTTTGACAACCATTAACTTTAAGATGTTCCAATGGCTTTGATTCATTATCCAATTCAATATTGGTAATTTCAAAAGGCAAACCGTGAATTTGAATTTTGAACTTCTTATATTCTGTTTCAAAGGAACCTTCCTTGTGCTGTTGAATAATCAACTGGTTATCTCTTCCCGTCAATTTAAATGTTCTAAGACAAAAGCGTCCTTTCGTGTAATCATACCCATCATGTGAATCATCAAAAAATTGACTATCCTCTTTTCCTTTTTTATAATACACATCTAAGACCACTTCATCAATCACTTTTTCTCCCACATACTGTTGTACTGGATACTTTGGAACAATAGCTCCTTCTTTTATAAAAATAGGCATGCTATCAATATCTGCATCTACCCACATTTCCTTACCTCCACGTACAACGGTATCAGTCCAGAAGTTATACCATTTACCTCTTGGTAAATACATTCTTCTACCTTTTGCATTAGGTTCTAAAATAGGACAGCCTAAAATATGTTCTCCAAAAACAAACTCATCTGTTCTATAATGAGTGTGCGAATCTTCTTGATCAAACATAACTAAAGACTTCACCATAGGTGTTCCTTTTTCTACATAATGCCAAAAAGTGGTATAGAAATAAGGTAATAATTGGTAACGTAGTTCAATAAATTTCTTTACTATCTCGGTCACATCCTCATCAAAAGTCCATGGCTCTTGATCTCCATGATGTCCTGAAGAATGGACTCTAAAAAATGGATGAAAAACACCCAATTGAATCCATCTAGCAAAGAGTTCGCCATGTGGTTGTTCAGCAAATCCCCCTATATCACTACCGGCGAACGAAAATCCTGACATGGCCATACGTTGCACTTGGATATTGGCCACCCATAAGTGTTCCCAATTAGCCACATTGTCACCTGTCCAAGTTGACGTATATCGTTGTGTTCCTGAATAAGCTGCTCTAGTAATTACAAATGGACGCTTTGGATAAGAAAATTTCTTTAATCCTTGATAGGTCGCCCTTGCCATTTGCATACCGTAAATATTATGTGCTTTTCTATGACTGCATCTGTTACCTTCATAATCATGTCTTACATCATCTGGAAAGGTTTTATTAGGCACTTCCATAACAGCGGGTTCGTTCATATCATTCCAAACCCCTTTAATTCCGATATCCTCAATGAGTTCTTTGAACAAACCGGACCACCATTCTCTAACTTCTGGATTTGTGAAATCTGGAAAATAACACTCTCCTGGCCAAACTTTCCCTTTCATGTATGGTCCATCGGCACGCTTGCAGAAGTAATCATTCTCCAATCCTTCCTGATATACCCAATAATCTTTATCTACTTTTATTCCCGGATCGATGATGGCAACCGTCTTGAATCCTTCTTTTTCCAATTCTTTCACCATTCGTTTTGGATCAGGGAAATAGTCCTTGTTCCAAGTAAAACAACGGAAACCTTCCATATAATCGATATCCAAGTAAATGGCATCACAAGGAATTTGAAGTTCTCTAAACTTTGAAGTAATTTCCTTAACCTTACTTTCTGGGTAATAGCTCCATTTACATTGATGGAATCCTAAAGCCCATAAAGGTGGTAATTGGTGTGGCTTTCCAGTTAAATCAGTATAGGCTTCTACTACGTCCGTCATTTTAGGTCCGTAGAAAAAGTAATAATTCATTTCACCGCCCTGTGCCCAAAAGCTTGTCACATTGCGTCTTTCCTGAGCAAAATCAAAATAGGAACGGAACGTATTGTCAAAAAATACGCCGTATGCCTTTTTATTGATTAACCCCGTGTAAAACGGAATTGCTTTATAAATGGGATCGGTATCTTTTCCGAAGGCATAAGAATCTGTAACCCAGTTCTCATAGCGTCTTCCTTTCAGATTAAGGTGGTTGGGCTTATCACCCAATCCAAAATAACTTTCCCCTTCCTGGGAAACTTTACTCATTTTTACAATATCACCACCAAACTCATAACTTTCTTCCCAGTGGAAACCTAATTCATCTTGATTGATTAAGGTTTGGTCCTTGCTATCATAAAGTTCGACCTTAAGATTGGCCTTGGACACTTTACAAATAAGTTTTGAGGTGGTAATAATATAACTGTTTTCTGCCTCTTCAATTTCCAATTGGTTGTAACCAGTACTTGCATATTTGGTGATGGCATATGAAAAATCTGGAGAAAAGATTCCAGTAGTTGAATATCTAAATCTTAAAACACTGTCCCTTAGTATTTGAATTTGAAGTGCGACATCATTTTCAGTAGTAAATACCAAGGTATCAACATCTTTAGTATAAGAAACTATTTTAGAGGGAAACGTATTTCCTTTTTGCTCTAACTCTGTATTAATAATCATAACCTGACATTGATTAAATAAAAATATTGTAAAAGAAAACAATTGCTGTCATAAAAAAAACTGCTTATGTAGAAACATATGCAGTTTTTATTAACTATAACGTTTGAAACAAGTTAATTATCATTTTTCATATTTAAAAGCTACCATGGACAAGGGCGGTAAATCAATCACAACAGAATATTTCCGAAAATGCCATGATTTGGCTGAAACCGACTTTGTCGGATTTTTATAGTTTCCTGTTCCGCTATATTTTTCCAAATCACTATTAAAAACTTCTTTGATTTTTCCAGTTTTTGAAAGACCTATTCGATACTTTTCCCTTGGTACAGGGGTTAAATTACACACCACAATGACATCTTCCTTTTTGTTCTCCCCTTTTCTTATAAAAGATAAAACAGAATTTTCATGATCATTGTAATCAATCCATTCAAAACCATCTTGAATAAATTGCGTTTTATAAAGTGCTGGTTCTTGCTTGTAAAAAATATTCAAGTCTTTTATCAATAATTGAACACCTTTATGGACTTTATAATCCAATAAATGCCAATCCAAACTCGATTGAAAATCCCATTCATCATATTGACCAAATTCATCTCCTTGAAACATCAACTTGGTTCCTGGATGGGCAAACATATAACTATATAGTAGTCTTAAATTGGCAAACCGTTGCCATTCATCACCTGGCATTCTACCTATTATAGAGCGCTTTCCATGCACAACTTCATCATGAGATAAAGGCAACATGAAATTCTCTGTAAAGGCATAAGTCATGGAAAAAGTAATATCATCCTGATGATATTTTCTATGAACCGGTGCTTTTGCAAAATATTCCAAAGTATCGTGCATCCAGCCCATCATCCATTTCATTCCAAATCCCAATCCTCCTAAAAAAACTGGTTTTGAAACTCCTGGATAAGCCGTAGATTCTTCGGCTATCGTTTGAACATCTGGAAAAGAGGCATATACTTCTTTATTTAGATCTTCAAGAAATGAAATAGCATCCAAATTTTCATTGCCACCAAATTCATTCGGTTCCCATTCACCATCTTCTCTACTATAATCAAGATAAAGCATAGAAGCAACAGCATCAACCCTTAGGCCATCAACGTGATATTGATCCAACCAAAATATGGCATTACTAATCAAAAAGGATCTGACTTCATTTCTACTATAATTAAAGATCAAACTTTTCCAATCAGGGTGGTACCCTTTTCTTTTATCTGGGTGTTCATAAACACAGGTTCCATCAAAATTTCCTAAACCATGTGCGTCCTCTGGAAAATGAGAAGGCACCCAATCTAGGATAATACCAATACCCTCTTGATGTAGTTTATCAACTAAAAATTTAAATTCTTCTGGGTACCCAAAACGGGACGTTGGTGCAAAATACCCCGTAATTTGATATCCCCAACTGGGATCAAAAGGATATTCCATAACCGGCATCAACTCAACATGTGTAAAGTTCAAATCTTTCACATAAGCAACCAACTCGTCAGCCAACTCAAAATAGGAAAGTGAACGGTCTTCTTCTACCCTTTTTTTCCAGGATCCCAAATGCACCTCATAAACTGAAAATGGCGATTCTAAAGAATTATGATTCTTTCGACTTTTCATCCACTTGGCATCTTTCCATTTATAAGAATCTTCCCAAATAACGGATGCAGTACTTGGTGGATGCTCACATCTTCTGGCATAAGGATCGGCTTTCTCAGTAATGATTCCGTTATGGTTACTGTGAATTTTGTATTTGTAAAGGTTTCCTTTTCCTATTCCGGGAATAAAACCTTCCCAAATACCACTACCATCCCAACGAACCATTAATTCATACTCACCATCCTTCCAAAAATTGAAATCGCCAACAACAGATACCTTTTTTGCTCCAGGAGCCCAAACCGCAAAATATGTTCCTTCTATTCCTTTGACCTCAGTAATATGGGATCCCATTTTCTCATAAAGTCTGTAATGTTTTCCAGCTTTAAAAAGATTGATATCAAACTCTGTAAATAAACTAAAGGGAGTTACTTTTGCCATATTATCCAATTACTGTTCCAGAAGGTATCACTACTCCTTTTTTAAGAACCACTATTCCATCCTTGATTACATATAAATCTGATTCACCATCTTCCAAATGTGGACCTCCATTAATGGTCACATTATCCCCTATCCTGCAATTCTTTTCAACGATGGTATTATTTATATTACAATTTTCACCTATACCGGCTAAAATTTCAATATGCTTTCTTTCTATTTCTTCTAAAGACTCATAAAAGTCTGTACCCATCATGTAAGTTTTGGTTACCACGGAACCTTTTCCTATTCTAGATCTAATCCCAATGACTGAAGAAGTGATTTGTTTGGCATGTATGATACAACCTTCACCTATAACTGCCTTATCTAAATGTGTTCCGGCAATTTTGGAGGTTGGTAAAATACGTGCTCTGGTATAAATTCTTTGGTCGATATCATATAAGTTGAACTTAGGAATATCATCCGTTAAACCGATATTGGCCTCAAAAAAGGAATCGATATTCCCAATGTCTGTCCAATAGCCTTCAAATTGATAGCTACAAACCTTCTTATTTCCAATAGCTTGCGGAATAATTTCCTTTCCAAAATCAACGGTTGATGGGTCATTCATTAAATCGACCAGCAATTGTCTGTTAAATACATAAATCCCCATACTTCCAAGATAATGTCTTCCCTCAGCTTCCATTTCTGGACCCGTTGGTGACGTCCAATCCGGTAATAAATCACTGGTTGGCTTTTCTGTAAAAGAGGTTATATTATTCTCCTCGTCTGTTTTCAAGATTCCAAAACCGGGGGCATCTTTAGCATTCACTGGAACAGTACCAATAGTAATATCGGCCCCAGTGCTGATATGTTGTTCAATCATTAAATTGTAATCCATATGATACAATTGATCTCCAGACAAAATCAAAAAGTAATCAAACTTATGTTTGGCAAAGTGATGCATACCTTGACGTACTGCATCAGCAGTTCCTTGATACCATGTTTTATTCTCTGGTGTTTGTTCCGCTGCCAAAACATCGACAAATGCCGAACTAAAAAAACTGAAGTGATAGGTGTTTTTGATATGTCTATTAAGAGAGGCCGAATTGAACTGGGTCAATACATACATCCTTTTAATATCAGAATTGATACAATTGGAAATTGGAATGTCTACCAAACGGTATTTTCCTGCAATTGGCACTGCTGGTTTGGATCGACTATCTGTAAGCGGGTATAACCTTGTTCCTTGACCTCCGCCTAAAATGACGGATAATACTTTCTCATTGATCATAATAGCTTGTTAATTTAAAGATTTATATAATTTCAAATATTTTTTGGCTGATGCATTCCATGAATGGTCAATGTCCATCATGACTTTTTTAACCTTTTTAAAAGCGGTTGTTTTCTTATAAAACTGGGTAGCTCTTTCTATGGAGAAGACGATATCATGAACCGATGTTTCATTGTGGCAAATACCAAAACCACCATCACCAATATCAATAACAGTATCTTTTAAACCTCCAACCCTTCTCACAATTGGAACCGTTCCATACCTAAGGGCATATAATTGATTTAATCCACATGGCTCTACCCGAGATGGCATCAACAAGAAATCTGCACCAGCATAAATGATATGGGATAACTTTTCGTCATATCCTATAAAGGCATTATAACTCCCAGCATATTTATTTTTTAAATTATCTAATTGTTCCTCTATTTCCTTGTGACCAGATCCTAACACCAAAACATTAATATCGTTAGATTCTAAACCTATTTCAATAGCTTGAGGTAACAAATCTGCTCCTTTTTCACCTACTAATCGACCTATGAAAGCAAACAATGGTTTTTCATTATCCAATCCAAATTCTTTACAAAGCCAATCTTTATTTTCTTGTCTGCCCACATGCACGTTCCTTGCGGAATAATTTTTGACTATAAATTCATCTGTTTCGGGATTCCAGACTTCATCGTCTATACCATTTAAAATACCTACACATTTGTCTTTTTCATCACTTAAAAGACTTTCCAATCCGTTAGCAGCATGTTGTAATTCTTCCATATAACTGGGAGAAACAGTGGTAACTGCCCAAGCACATTTAATACCTGCCGCCAAAGGATTAATTACTCCGCCCCAATCCAACAAACCAACCTTTTCAAAATCAAAAGGAGGAATATAACTCACTTTATCGTGAGAAAACCAACCTTGATATTGTGCATTGTGGATTGTCAAAACAACTGGAATATCTTTTAGGTTTTTATATTTCAAAGATTCTTGAAGCATAAATGGGACCAACCCTGTATGATGGTCATGGCAATGTATGATGGAAGGCTGTTTATTCAACGTTAACAACCAATCTAAAAAGGCAATTTGAAAAGCTAAAAATCGATCTGTATCATCATAGGAGTAGACAAAATCCTTGTAGAGTAAATCTGGAACATCTATGAAGAACACATCTATATCCAAAACATCTGTGTCTTGTAATTTCAAAACACTAAATGAATGATTTATTCCTCCTAACAATAATTCCGAATCATAGATGCTCTCAAAATGATTTGAATTAGTAAACTTATTCTCATAGAAGGGCATAATTACCGAACTTTCAACTCCTTGGTTTTTTTGATATTTAGGTAAAGCCCCAACCACATCTGCAAGACCTCCTATTTTAGCAATAGGGTAACACTCGGCACTTACATGTAATACTTTCATTTTAAGCAAATTGGAATTAATTAAGGAATAAATTAAAAATGGTTAGAACTATCAAATTGGTATGTTTTATCCACTTTTTTTACAGATTTTAAAATTTAAACTGAATGAACATTATAAATTTAATAAATTATGTGGTTAATAAGAAGTTATTTCCGATTAATTAAACTTAAAATCTACGTTAGGTATTTCCTACATATACGACCAAACAGGCAAACCATAAACCTCATGAAATATTTACCTTTTTTATTAGCTATTTTTATTTTTACCAATTGTCAATCTCAAGAACGTAAAACCATGACCGAAAAACCAAACTATACCGTTCAAAAAACAGATACAGAATGGAAAAATGAGCTAACTGATGAACAATACTATATTTTAAGGCAAAAAGGAACCGAGCGTCCTAATACAGGAAAATATAACCTTCATTTTGAAAATGGCACCTATTATTGCGCTGGATGTTCCCAAAAGTTATTTGAAAGTGATAGTAAGTTTGAGTCTCATTGCGGCTGGCCAAGTTTTGATAAAGCCATCAAAGATGCTATTGTTTATAAAGAAGACCGAACTCATGGGATGGTGAGAACAGAAATACTCTGTTCACAGTGTGGCGGACATTTGGGGCATGTGTTTAATGATGGCCCAACAGATACCGGTTTGCGCTATTGTGTTAATTCTGGAAGTTTGGATTTTGAAAATGGAACCAAAGAATAAAAAAAGCCTTCTTTTTTAGAAGGCTTTTTTATCTATTATTTTTAAACTTATTCCTTCATTGAACTCAAAGTGTAGTAACCTGATTCCCTAGTGATTTTTCCATCATCGTTAAAATAGTGGATAAAGAAAATAGGAATTTTATATTTTTTCCCATCAGACTTGCGTTTGATTCTAAAATCCCACCAAGATTGAACAAGTTTGGATTTACCTATCTCATATTCCAAGTAATCTGGATAACCGCGCATATCCATTCCCTCAATATCATAAGCCTTTAAGAATTCATTAAAATGCTCTTTTTCATCTTTTGTAGTTCTAAATTCACCCTCTTTCATGTCTAAACTGGTAAATCGGGCATCATCAGTAAAATAGCTAAAACCTTTATCAACATCACCATTCTCCAAGGCACCTACCATTTTACGAACGGTATTGATATTCTCATGTTGGTTGTAAATCGTTCCGTTTGTTCTCGGGTTAAAAGCTTCCCTGTTTTTCATCCAAACAGAATTATCATCATAAGTAATCAACATCTGAATCTTGTTGTTATCATCCATTTTATACAAGCGATGAACAGGCATATTCAATTTAACTCCCGTTTCTTTATCCATGCCTTTTAACATATCCCACGTTTGTACCCATAGACCAGATTCATCCTTTTTATATTCTAAGGCATCTGGATAAGCACCGGGGAAACGTTCTAAACTCATGTAATCCGTGTATTTCTGCCAACCCTTGATCGAATTTAAAAATTGGTCTCTCGTTCTTCCCTCATAGTCGGGGTTTGAATTAAAACCATCATACATTTTAAAATCACTAGTTAGATAAGAAGCCACTTTGGCACTGTCACCAGCAACAAAGGCTTGTTGCATTTCTTCGACCACGCTTATAGCAGGATGCTGGTCGTAAATAGTTCCGTTTTTTTTCATTTGGGGATACATAACCATGGTGAAGATCATCACCATTGGAAGGATAATTTTTTTCATCGAATAAAATTTTAGTTAGTATCTCCCTATAAAGTTAACCAAAAAACATTGTAAGTCAGAATTTTACAACAAATTTTTCAATCCCGATACTTCCTTTTTTTAAAAGGTCTGATAATTAATCGCGCCTCCCTATCAAATCGAATGTAATTATATACCCAGTTTACGAAGACCACTACCCGATTTCTAAACCCTATTAAAGCATATAAATGAACTAACATCCAAACGAACCACGCAAAAACCCCTTGAAACTTCCAATGTTTTAAATCTACTACGGCTTTGTTTCTACCTATAGTTGCCATAGCCCCCTTATCCTTATAGACAAATGGTTTTAGAGGTTTCCTTTCAAGCAACCGTGAGATATTCTCTCCCAATTGCTTTCCCTGCTGAATGGCCGGTTGAGCCATCATAGGCAAACCTTGCGGAAAATCTTCCGTTTCCATACATGCTACATCCCCAACAGCAAAGATATTTTCAACACCTTTTACCTGATTGTAGGCATCTACTAAAATTCTATTGCCTCTATTTACAAAGTCCTCACTATCCAATCCTTTTATTGACGCCCCTTTCACACCTGCTGCCCAAACCAGTGTGGCAGCCTCAAAAGAAACATCTGTATTGGTAGTGACCAATTGGCCATCATAACCCGTCACGCGTAAATTTTTCCAGACATTGACTCCCAAATCTTCTAAAAATTCTTCAGCTTTTTCAGAAGCTTTTTCACTCATTTCCTTAAGCACCCGATCACCCGATTGAATTAAATTAATCTGAGCCATTCTTGTGTCCAAATCTGGATAATCTTTTGGAAGAATCCCTTTCTTAATCTCTGCTAAAGCCCCAGCTAATTCCACACCTGTTGGACCTGCGCCAACGATGACAAAATTCATCAGTTTATTACGTTCATTTAAATCGGAAGTCAACAAGGCATCTTCAAAATTCTCCAACATTAAACTTCGTAAGTTTAGAGACTGCGGAATGGATTTCATAGCCATCGCATGAGTTTCCAAAGCTTGGTTACCAAAGAAATTGGTTTCTGAACCTGAGGCAATAACTAAATAATCATACTTTAAGCTCCCTATGTCGGTAAAGATTTTTTTTGCTTGCACATCTATTTCTTCCACATGAGCCAGTCGAAAAAGAATATTAGGGTAATTTTTTAATACTTTCCTAAGGGGATAAGCTATAGAATCTGGCTCTAATCCACCGGTAGAAACTTGATAAAGTAAGGGTTGAAATGTGTGATAATTATGCTTATCCAGCATAACAACTTGGGCCTCCTTACCCGCTAACTTCTTAGCTAAACTTAAACCGGCAAATCCGCCGCCAATAATCACGATCCGGGGATAACTCAATCGAGGTATATTCATAGATGATGGCTTTCCTAACAAAGGTATCATTTTTTTAAATGGTAAATTCCTTTTTAGCTTTAGGTTTCGTACCTTCGTAGCTTCTAAAAATGACAAAATAATTTCTCATGAGTAAATACGATATTATTGTTCTAGGTAGTGGTCCTGGAGGTTACGTTACTGCCATTAGAGCATCACAATTAGGGTTTAAAACAGCCATTGTAGAAAAAGAAAACTTAGGAGGGGTATGTTTGAATTGGGGATGTATTCCTACCAAAGCCTTGTTGAAGTCAGCACAAGTTTTTGAATATTTAAAACATGCTGGAGACTATGGTCTTTCCGTATCAGAATATGATAAGGATTTTGATGCTGTTGTGAAGCGTAGCCGAGGGGTTGCTGAAGGTATGAGCAAAGGTGTTCAATTCTTAATGAAGAAGAACAAAATAGACGTTATTGAAGGATTTGGGAAGCTAAAACCAGGTAAAAAAATAGACGTTGATGGTACTGAATATAGTGCTGATCATATTATAATTGCTACTGGTGCACGTTCTCGTGAACTTCCTAGCTTACCACAAGATGGAGAAAAAGTAATAGGTTACCGTGAGGCTATGAGTTTAAAAACACAGCCTAAGAAAATGATTGTGGTAGGTTCTGGAGCCATTGGAGTGGAATTTGCTTATTTCTACAATTCTATGGGGACTGAGGTTACCATCGTTGAGTTTATGCCGAACGTAGTTCCTGTGGAAGATGAGGAAGTGTCTAAACAATTGGAAAGAAGCTTCAAGAAAAATGGTATCAAAATCATGACTTCTGCCGAAGTTACTAAAGTGGATACTTCTGGAGACGGTGTGAAAGCTACCGTTAAAACCAAAAAAGGAGAAGAAGTTTTAGAAGCTGACGTGGTACTTTCTGCAGTTGGAATCAAAACAAACATTGAAAACATAGGATTAGAAGATGTCGGGATTGTTGTTGACCGCGACAAGATTCTAGTTAACGATTTCTATCAAACCAATATTCCTGGATATTATGCCATTGGAGATGTGACTCCAGGACAGGCATTGGCGCACGTTGCCTCCGCTGAAGGAATTCTTTGTGTTGAAAAAATTAAAGGGATGCACGTTGAGGCTTTAGACTACGGTAACATTCCTGGTTGTACCTATTGTGCCCCTGAAATTGCATCAGTAGGTTTAACTGAAAAAGCTGCCAAAGAAAAAGGATATGAAATTAAGGTGGGTAAATTTCCTTTCTCTGCTTCTGGAAAAGCAAAAGCTGGTGGAAACAGTGATGGATTTGTAAAAGTGATTTTTGATGCCAAATATGGCGAATGGTTAGGATGCCACATGATTGGAGCTGGCGTTACAGATATGATTGCAGAAGCCGTTTTAGGTAGAAAACTGGAAACTACTGGACACGAAGTATTAAAAGCTGTCCACCCTCACCCAACCATGAGTGAAGCGGTTATGGAAGCTGTTGCAGCTGCTTATGACGAAGTGATTCACTTGTAAATGAAATATAATTTGCATTTAATTATAAAATAATTTTAAAAAGCCCCATTTAGGGGCTTTTTTAGTTTTAAATCAACACATTACATGAGACCTACCTTTTTTGTTTTCGCAATTGCTTTACTATTTATTTGTTGCAAATCCTCACACATCCAAAGCAAAAAATTGGTCAATAAACCTAAATTACCACCTGCAACCTATTGTGAGGATGATGTTAAGCTGAATGATCAAAATAAAAATGATTTTAATAATTTATTAAGTTTAGATAACCTGGCTTTCTCTACGGCATATACTCTTATCTATAATCCAACTGATTCCATTCAAAAAGATTCACTGAGATTCAAAATTGCTCATTGGACTACAGACCTAATAAAACAGGAGTGGCCAGATTTACCAAAAATCGAAAATCATAATTTGTTAAGTAAAACCTATAATCAAGTTATGTTTGCCACCAGCCCATTGAAATTCTACAACAAAAGGAAGGTTTCATCAGATCTTATGGTTGAGGGCCAGTTCCAAAATCTCTTTATAGAAATTATATTTTATTCAAAGAATCAATCCAACAACACGTCTGTAAAAATTTTTGTATTTGACACAAAAAATAACTTGAGGTATCTAGACCAAATGAATTATTCATGTGATGTCAGGGATTTTGCATCCCTGGAAAAGGTTTTGTCTTATGGATTACAGAAATTAAGAACCAAATTTTAGCTAAAAAAGCTTTGAATAGCCAATTCATAGCTTTGCAATCCAAAACCAACAATGACACCTTTAGCGTTGGGAGAGATAAAAGAAACGTGTCTAAATTCTTCTCGGTCAAAAGTATTGGAAATATGTACTTCAACTACAGGTGTTTCTATTGCGGCTACTGCATCCCCAATACCTACTGACGTATGGGTAAAAGCTGCAGCATTTAAAACAATGCCATCGTAAACACCATCAAAACCTGCTTCCTGAATTTGACTAATAAGTTCGCCTTCAATATTGGACTGAAAATGATCAATTTGCAAGTTGGCATACTTTTCCCTTAATTCTTCAAGAAAGTCGGTAAAACTTAGGCTACCATATATTTTGGGCTCTCTTTTCCCTAAAAGATTTAAGTTGGGCCCATTGATGATCATTATTCTTTTCATAATATAAATGTATAAAAAAAGCTAGAGTTTTCACTCTAGCTTCAAAATTGAGATATATTACTTAGACTATAAAGTCACTATAAGTCCGAAGTTTGCTGAAACTCTAAAATTGGTAATGCTGTCTTCAAGAACATCATTCTTGTCCATATTCACAAATCCTTTGTAGCCTTGTATGTCCACAAACCATTGCATAAACTGGCCTAAAGAGAACATACGACCTACTCCAACACCAAATCCAAAATCTACTGGTGCTATGTCGTCGTTAATATTAATTAATTCATCGTTGGGTCCTCTGCATTCGGCATTAGCCAAAAAGCCAATAGAAGGACCAAAATTGACATACCATTGTCTTTCCCATCCTAAATGGACATTGGCATTAAGAGGTATGGTAATGAAACTTAACTTGTCGGTATAACCGTCTTTGGTCTTGGCTCCCATAGGTTCAAAGGTTAAACCAGTACGTCCGCTCCAGTTGTCACTAAAGTAATATTCAGCTATAACGCCAAAATGGATGGAATTTCTTGTTTTGTAATCGCCTCCACTGTAGGAACTCATATTGAATCCTGCTGTGGGTGCTAGTGTTATATCCCTATATTCTGGTTGTGCCATGAGGGAGAAATAACATAAAAAAGCTAAGATTGGGGCAACTTTTTTCATGAATAAATAGGTTTTTAAGTGTCAGCAAATATAGAGAGATTTTCGACAAAAACAATATTTTATCGATTTTTTTTGCATTACAACGAATTTAATATTACAATATGTGAATATTTTCTGTCAATTTAAAATTGATTCAATACTCGATTAAGGACAAATTACTCAAAACAAGCTATTTATATCCCCTAAACTAAAAAGCAAAAAAAAAAACCGAAGCTTTTGCCTCGGTTTTCTCAATATGATTATTTAATCATTAGAACATGAAACCAACAGATACTTGGATGACACTGTTTTTGATTTCAAAATCATCTGAATCTTCTGCATCATTCACATTTACAAATCCAGCATTGTATCTAGCACTAAATTCTAAACCATTAGTCATTCTATATCCTAATCCAATATGTCCACCAAGATCTATAGGTAGTACATCATCTTTAATATCTTCATCACCAGACCCTGAATCAGTATTATCAAAACCACCACCAGATACAGACTCTGTAAACTCATACTCACTTTTTGCCGATGCTAAAATACCAACTTGGGGTCCTGCACTTGCATAAAAACCGTTTACGATATAATACTTGAAGCTAAATGGGATATTAATGTAATCCAAACGGATATTTTCTTCTGCTTCATATCTATAAGTTACACCATTAAAAGTTTCAGATTCAGAATCACTGTACTTAGTTCCCTGTCTTGAATACAAAAGTTCTGCTTGTACAGCCATTTTCTCGTTAAATTTAAATTCTGCTGCTCCACCAACATGAAATCCAACTTGCATGTCATTATCTTCAATATCTCCAGTTAAAGTAGCGAAGTTCACACCTGCTTTAGGGCCAAAGCTAAACTCCTGCGCATTGATAGATGTACATCCTATTGTTGCAACACATGCCGCGAAAAATAATTTTCTCATAATAAAATAATTGTTAATAGTAATTAATATAAATAGTTAATAAAATTCATGAAAAAATCCAGACCCAAAGGACCTGGATTGTAGATTAGGGAAGTATCAATTAATATGATTAAAATTCTATTAAGACCCCAGCATTTAAACTACTAAATTTGTAATCTAAGCCGTGAACTTCAGAAAGTTTATATTCTGCAGTATACATGTCATAAGCCAAGAAAACCTCAATAACATTAGCAATATCAATCCCTATCACCGGTTTAGCAAAAAAACCGCCATCTGTGTTATCAGATAAACCAAAAGCATATCCTACATCAGCACCAGCATAAAAGGTACTAGCCAAAGTAAAACGCGCTGCAGCAGTTACTGGTAGATAAGATATGTTATCAAAATGAAAATCGCTGGACTGAAATGTGTAATCATCTTCAGAGTCCTTTCTGAAAAAATTTCTATAACCTACGTTGGCCCCAATATTAAAAAAAGAGTCTGCCTCTAAAAAATAGACATAAAAATCTGCTCCAACAGCAAAATTTGAAACATCACTGGCATCTCCAAGAGGAATTCCAACATTAGCACCTAATTTAAACACTTGCGCTTGAGTCGATGTATATCCTAATAAGGATAAAATGGTAATGAATAATAGCTTTTTCATGTTGTTATAATTAAGATTATAATGTGAAAATAATCATTTTTTTATAGTTATTAACATATTATACCACCGTTTTCAACAGGTTTATTCACAATTAACCCTAACCCACTGAAACTCTGAGGCTGTAGGAATAACTTACAAAACGGCAGTTTTGATCTATTGGTCATTCAAAATGGAAGGTTTATTTTAGTGGCATGAAATGGGAAGCAGCCTTAAAAGATTACCGCCTTTATTTAAAGATAGAACGCGGACTTTCTGAAAATTCCATTGACAATTATTGTCTGGACGTTGAAAAACTTATTTTATTTTTAGAAAATAGGTCCCTTTCTATTTCTCCTCTTTCCATTGAGAAGGATATTATTCAGGAGTTTATTTATACCATTGCCAAAGAGCTTCATGCGCGCTCCCAAGCGAGAATCATCTCAGGTCTAAGAAGTTTTTTTGGGTATTTGGTGTTTGAGGATTACCGAAAAGACAATCCGTTGGATCTCATAGATTCTCCTAGAATAGGTCGAAAACTACCCGACACTCTATCTGAAAACGATATTGATTTATTGATTCAAGCCATCGATTTAAGTAAACCAGAAGGGGAACGCAATCGCGCCATATTGGAAACGCTATATAGTTGTGGTTTGCGTGTAAGTGAATTAACCAATTTAAAACTATCAGATCTCTATTTTGAAGAAGGCTTTATTAAGGTCACTGGGAAAGGCGATAAACAGCGGTTTGTACCTATAGTGCCTTCTACCCAAAAATACATCCATATTTATCAATCAGAAATCAGGAATCATTTGAACATTCAAAAAGGTCATGAGGACACCTTATTTCTAAATAGACGAGGAAAACAATTGACCCGAGCCATGATTTTTACCATTATCAAACAGCTATCGGAGAAAATAGGTTTAAATAAAACCATTTCACCTCATACCTTTCGACATTCATTTGCAACTCATTTGCTTGAAAATGGTGCCGATTTAAGATCCATTCAGCAACTTTTGGGTCATGAAAGCATCACAACAACTGAAATTTATATGCACGTTGAGAAAAGCCATTTAAAAGACGTGGTCAATAACTTTCATCCCAGAAAATAAAAAATCCGATGTTTCCATCGGATTTCCTTTAATCTATTTAGCGATATTCACCGCTCTTGTTTCCCGAATTACGGTCACCTTAACCTGACCTGGATAGGTCATATCGGTTTGAATTTTTTGTGAGATATTGAATGACAGATCCGCTGCATTTTGATCGTTTACTTTATCACTTTCTACAATCACGCGAAGCTCACGACCTGCTTGAATAGCATATGCTTTTTTCACACCTTGGAATCCGAAAGCGATATCTTCTAAGTCTTTCAACCTTTGGATATAGCTATCAAGTACTTGACGACGTGCACCTGGTCTTGCTCCCGAAATGGCATCACAGACCTGGATAATTGGAGCTAGTAATGATTTCATTTCTATTTCGTCATGGTGCGCACCAATCGCATTACAAACATCATCCTTTTCACCAAATTTTTCGGCCCATTGCATTCCTAAGATAGCGTGAGGGGTTTCCATGTCCGCTTCCGTGTCTGGAACTTTTCCTATATCGTGAAGCAATCCAGCACGTTTGGCCAACTTAGGATTTAATCCCAATTCAGCAGCCATAACGCCACACAATTTTGCTACTTCTCTAGAGTGCTGTAATAAGTTTTGGCCATATGAAGAGCGGTATTTCATTCTACCTACCATTTTCACCAATTCTGGATGCAGGTTATGAATTCCTAAATCGATAACGGTACGCTTACCAACCTCAATTATTTCTTGATCTATTTGCTTACGTGTTTTCTTAACGATCTCTTCAATTCTAGCTGGGTGAATACGTCCGTCGGTCACCAATTTATGCAATGATAAACGAGCTACTTCACGTCTTACAGAGTCAAAACAAGATAAGATAATTGCCTCTGGTGTATCATCCACGATAATCTCTACCCCTGTAGCTGCCTCAATAGCGCGAATGTTTCTACCTTCACGACCAATGATTCGCCCTTTTACGTCATCAGACTCTATGTTAAAAACAGAAACACAGTTATCCACTGCTTCCTCGGTTCCGATACGCTGAATGGTATTAATGATGATTTTCTTGGCTTCCTGTTGGGCCGTCATCTTGGCTTCTTCCATGGCATTTTGAACATAACTCAATGCCTCATTTTTAGCCTCACCTTTAAGAGATTCCACCAATTGTTCTTTGGCTTCTTCAGCTGATAAGCTAGAAATTACTTCAAGCTGTTGTACTTGGCTTTTATGTAATTTATCTAATTCATCTTGCTTTCGGTCTAAAATTTCCAACTTGTGATTGTAATCTTTCACCTTTTGCTCCAAAGAATCATTTAATTTTTTGTTTTTGGAAAGCTCACTAGATACTTGAGATTCTTTATCTCTTGTACGCTTTTCGGCATCAGCCATCTTCTTGTCTCGAGACATGATTACTTTTTCATGCTCAGACTTTAATTCAATAAACTTCTCCTTTGCTTGAAGTATTTTATCTTTTTTTATTGACTCTCCTTCTGATTGAGCCTCTTTTACAATTGATTCAGCCGATTTTTTGGCTTCGTTAATGAGTTTTGATGCAGCTTTCTTTTCTATCATTTTAGCAATGATAAAACCAATAACCACTCCTAAAACTACGCCTCCTACAATTAATATAATTGCGTTATTATCCATGTTTAGTTTAGTTAATTATATATATAAAAAAAGCCTACACTAGTTTGACGTTTTTATAAACTCCTTAAAAACAAGTTTAGGGCTAACAAGCTGATCAAGTATCTGTTCAAAGACAGCACGCTTTTACAACTTAAACTCACCCTTTTTAAAGAATTAATGTTGAGTTTACCAAAAAAAATAACTAATGTAGGCAGTAACCTTTTTATTTTTAAGAACGTTAAGAGCTGTGATCTTCAAGCAATTGATTTAAAGCTATTAACTTATCCTCCACTTGCTCACTTATCACATTTTTATCTATAGTTTTCTGCTCCGCCTGTGAGGCAAACTGTAAGGCACACATGGCCAAAACATCTTGTTTATCTCTAACGGAATAACTTTGCTCAAATTGTCTAATCATGGCCTCAATTTTTTTTGATGCCTTACGTAGACCTTCTTCCTGACTTGGATGAATAGTCAACGGATATACTCTGTTTGCTATCGAAAGCTTGATTTTTAGCTTATCATCCGCCATGAAATCCGTTTTTTGACATTATTCGGACAACTGTGCTATACAATGGTCAATTTCCCGAATCAATGAATTTATTTTGAGCTTGGTCTCTCTTTTATTATTGTCACTACCAAGCATTGTATTAGCTACTTTTAAAGCTTCGTATTTTTCTTTCCAAGAAGTAATTTCATTCTCCTTTTCTTGAAGCTCTAAGCGAGATGATTGAAGCTGATGTTCCAATTTTTGATTGTTCTCCTTTAGCACTTCCATTCTATTTAAAACCTTATTAATTCTGGTTTCTAAAGTGCTGACAATCTCTTCAATCTTGCTCATTGGCTAACGCAATACTATTAAGACAAAGTTAATATACCTTACTATAAATAACAATTGTTTTTAAATAAAATTGTGAAGAACCTATCTCAATAGACTTTATTATGGCCTTCAAGCGTTTAGTGTTTTGACAAGTGACCTCAAATTAATAATTTTAACGACAATTAAAATTTTATGAAATATACCCTAGCCTTATTCCTACTTTGTTCTCCCTTATTGAAAGCTCAAAATATCTATCCCCAGGATTATTTTCAAAGTCCTCTGGATATAACCCTCGTGATGGCCGGCACGTTTGCTGAATTGCGCTCCAATCATTTCCATTCAGGAATAGATATTAAGACACAACAAGTAGAGGGTCTTAAGATTTATGCAGCGGCTGACGGATATATTAGTCGAATCAAAATTGCCCATTTTGGATATGGCAAAGCTATTTATATTACGCATCCCAATGGATATACCACAGTGTATGCCCATTTGCAAAGATTGAGTCCCACTCTAGAAGCTTACATTAAAAAACTGCAGTATGAACAAGAAAGTTATGAAGTGGAGGTTTTCCCCAATCCTGATGAGTTAATAGTTTCTAAAGGAGAGGTCGTTGCCTACAGTGGTAATACAGGAAGTTCTGGTGGCCCGCACCTTCATTTCGAAATTCGTGATAATGCGGAGCGCCCTATTAACCCTATGTTATTTGGACTGGACATCAAAGACACGACTCCCCCTTTCATTAAAAATGTTTATGCCTACCCAATTGGACCAGATTCCCATATTAACAAATCCAACGAAAAGCAAAAATTGCGTTTAATTCGACAACCAAACAATGATTATGTAGTGGAAAATGTAGAAGCCTATGGGAAAATTGGATTTGCCATTGAAGCAAATGATAGACAAGATTTGGCTTATAACAATAACGGCCTATACAATATCCAAACCTTTCTGAATGGAAATCAAAAGATTGAAATTGATTTTCACAAATTTTCGTTTGATGAATCAAGCCATATCAATCGTTTCATTGATTATGAGCAATATATCAATGAAAAACACCGACTACAAAAACTATATAGGGACACAAACAACCCCTTGAGCATTTATAAAAATTTGGATGATGAAGGTTATTTACAAATTCAAGATAGCACGTCTTCCATTTATAAGGTCAAAGTTTCCGATTATAAGAACAATAATACTTGGCTTACAATCAACATCAAAGGAAAAAAATACGATACGATTAAAAAAGAGGAACCTTTCAAATCCAATTACTTTATATACGCTAATAAAACCAATGAATTGGTGCATGACAAAGTAGCTGTAGAATTTCCTTCCAACACCTTTTATGAGGATTTTTACATGGATTTTGCCCAAACCAATGATACCATTAAACTGCATGATGAATCTATTGCAGCCCAAAAATATTTTACAATCACCTATGATCTCAGTCATTACAAACCAGAGGATTTAGGGCAGCTTTACATTGGCCGTTTGGTAGGCTACTACAAACGTCCTTATTATAGCTCCACAAAAAAAGAGGGTCACATACTTTCTACACGAACCAAAACGTTAGGTATTTATGCCTTAGCGAAAGATACAGTGGATCCTACCATCAAGCCCATCAATTTTTCAGATGGAAAATGGGTAAGCAACTTTAGGTATTTAAAATTAAAAATTGAGGATAAGGAATCTGGAATTTCTAAATACCGAGCTACGGTAAATGGGAAATTTATTTTAATGGAATACGAATATAAAGATGACATGTTAACCTTTGATTTTAATGATAATGTCATCACAGAAACCGAAAACAATTTAAAAGTCATCGTAACGGATAATGTCGGAAATAGTAGTACATTTGAAGCTACATTTTATAGAAAATAAACCAACTATTGAAATCACTAATCTGCTATTTAGGTCTTATTCTATTAGTTCCTGTTTTAGGTTTTTCTCAACAAGGTATACTTAAAGGAATCATCCTAGACGAAAAGAATGCCCCAGTTGAAGATGTCAACATTCAAGCGGGTGATGTAGGAACGACCACCAATGAAAATGGTTTTTTTATTTTAAAAATTCCGGCAAACAAAGAGATAACGGTTCAATTTACACACATTGCGTTCCAGAAAATTTCGGCCACTTTTAAGTTGGAAAGTGGTGAATCCATGGAATTCAATCCGGTCATGAATGCCTCAACCGAGCAAATTTCAACTGTGGTCATTACTGGTAGAAAACGAAAGGATGTACAAGGGATAGTCACTTTAGAACCAGAAACAATTCGTTTAATACCGGGAGCCAATCCAGGTGTTGAAAACATCTTGCAAACCTTACCCGGAGTAAGCAGCAACAACGAATTAAGCACTCAGTATTCGGTACGCGGAGGTAACTTTGATGAGAATTTGGTCTATGTCAACGGCATTCAAGTGTATCGTCCATTTTTGATTCGTTCAGGGCAACAAGAAGGCTTGAGCTTTGTGAATACCGATATGGTTCATAATGTCGATTTCTCCGCCGGTGGATTTCAGGCTAAATATGGGGATAAATTATCTTCGGTATTAGACATTACTTACAGACAACCCACGGAATTTGGTATCACAACCGATTTGAGTCTTTTAGGAGGAAGTTTGACTGCTGAAGGCATTTCAAAAGATTCCAAGTTTCAAGCCATTGCAGGAGTGCGATATCGTGACAACAGTTTATTGGTGGACGCGAAGGAAACCGAAACCAATTACCATCCGGTATTTGTAGATTTCCAAACCTATCTCACCTATAGTTTTTCAGATAAGTTTCAGTTGAGTTTTTTAGGAAACGCCTCTTTAAACAAATATGATTATGAACCCTTGACCAGACAAACCAATTTTGGAACCCTGGAAAACCCCATGGCTCTTTTGGTTTTTTATGAAGGCCAAGAGAAAGACCAATACCAAACACTGTTTGGTGCTTTAAAGGGAACCTACCAATTAAATGATCAGGTAACGCTGGAGCTTATTGCTTCCAAATATCACACTACAGAGGAAGAATATTTTGACATTTTGGCTCAATACCGTCTAGGGGAAGTAAACACCAATATTGGAGATGAAGATTTAGGTGAAGTTCAATTTAGCGAAGGAATTGGCGGACAATTGACTCACGGAAGAAACGACTTAGATGCCCTTATTGCCAACCTAGAGCACAAAGGAAGCTATGAAAAAGAAAACAACCATTTTGAATGGTCCTTTAAGTATACAAAGGAAGATATTAGAGATCGTTTGGTAGAATGGGAAGTTATTGATTCTGCTGGTTTTTCAATCAATCCCCCAAGTAGTGATGCTTTCAATGACCAACCTTATACACCTTATGAAGGCCCCTTGGAAGCTTACAGTAATGTGAGATCTAGAAACAATACAACTATAGATAGACTGCAAGCTTATTTGCAATATAGTCGCAGAACCAAAATAGGCACACATGATGTTTGGTTTAATATTGGAGGCCGTGTTCACAACTGGACGGTAGATGGAGATAATTTGGAAAAAAACACTCAAACCGTAATAAGTCCGAGAGCACAGTTTGCCATAAAACCAGATTGGAATAAAGACATGCTATTTCGATTAGGAACTGGTTTATATTACCAACCGCCATTTTACCGAGAACTAAGAGATTCAACTGGGATGGTTCAACCCGATGTCAAAGCACAAAAGTCTTTACATGTCGTTTTAGGAAATGAATACAGTTTCAATATGTGGGAACGCCCTTTTAAACTGACCACCGAAGCCTATTACAAACATCTTACAGATGTAAACCCTTACACCATTGAAAATGTTAGGATACGCTATAGAGCAAAAAACCATGCAACCGCTTATGCTTATGGATTGGATCTAAGATTAAATGGTGAATTTGTCCCCGGAACAGAATCTTGGTTTAGCTTTGGCTACCTAAAAACCGAAGAAAACATAGACAACCGCGGGTATATTTCTAGACCTACAGACCAGCGCCTAAAATTTGCAGCTCTCTTCCAAGATTATGTGCCTGTACTTCCAAAAATGAAGATGTATTTGAATTTGGTTTACAATACAGGGCTTCCTGGTGGTTCTCCAAGCTACGCAGACCCATATGTTTATCAAACCCGACTGCCTGATTATAAAAGAGCTGATTTAGGACTATCCTACGTATTAGTAGAACGTAATGAGACCTTTGATAAGGGTTGGAAAAAACCATTCAAGTATCTTTCATTAGGTTTTGAAATTTTCAATTTATTTGACGTTCAAAATTCCATTACCAATACTTGGGTAAGAGATGTATATAGTAAGAGACAGTACGCCATACCAAACTACCTCACCCCAAGAGTTTTTAACGTGAGACTATCAGCCAAATTATAATCTCTTGATTTTGCTATTTTTCTTATCTTAGAGTATTAGTATAAATAATACACCTATGATCTGGAAGACCGTAAAAAAGGCGCACAATGAATCTGAATTATTGGTTTTGAAAAGCCGATTGGAATCAGAAGGAATTCCTTGTTTTTTAAGAAATCAATTTACAACCCAAGTGATGAATTACATGCCCACCTTCTTGGTGGAACTTCAGGTACCGGAAACAGATTATGCCATGGCCATGGAAATAATGGACGAGATAGAAACACATTAGTTTTCATTTGTCTATTAATTTTCAATTTCAATTTGAAAATATGGTAATTCGGAAATAAAAATCCAAGCTTTCTGAGGATTTACTATTTCATTGAAATTATCTATTCCTTTTAGTATCTTTAAGACTAACTGATTTTGTGAAAGTTAACTTTAGAGCTATGGATAGGAAAGATTTTTTAAAACAAACCGGTTTGATTGGGGCCTCGGTATTGTTACTCAACCGATGTCAAATGTTCAGTCCTGCCCAGACAACTACCAAAGAAAATCAGGCTGTAACTATTGAAAAACCCCACGGTAAAGAAGACATATTTCAATATATCCAAAGAAAAAAGGGAGCTTTTGATAGAGTGCTTTACAAACAAATTTTAGGGTCGGCCAATGAATTCAAAGAGGGCGATCAAACTATAAAAGTGGCAGCCACCAGTTCCAGTTCCAGATTTCATGCGCGCGAATTGTTGGGCAATACATTATTAAAAAACCTCAATCAACATCCAGTTTATGAAGATGACCTCTTTAAATTCATCCAAAATTCAACATTACCAGATGAAACCATCCAAGATTGGACTATAAATGATTTAAAGACATTCGTTTTATCAAAACCAGAAGAAGAAATCAATATGATTATGCCTAGTTTATCTAGCGATATAATAGCTTGTTTGGTTAAATTGATGACTAATAAAGAGTTGATTCAAATAAGTCAACAGGTATTCAATCCGTTACCAGATTCCAAAATAGGAAGTAAAGGATACATGGGTGCCCGTGTACAGCCCAACTCCCCTACTGATAATATTGAAGATATATCCTGGCAAGTTTTTAACGCTTGGTCCTATGCCGTAGGCGACGTTGTTTTGGGAACCAACCCTGTTAGTAGCAATCCAACTTCTGTGGCAAAAGTTGAAGCAGCCTTACTTGATATTATTCAAACCTTTCAACTAGAAACCACCATTCCTAATTGCGTGTTGTCCCATGTAGATGTTCAAGCAGAAGTAGAAAACATGCATCCGGGAACAACGGGGATTTGGTTTCAAAGCATCGCAGGAACTGTTAATGCTAACAAAACCTTTGATGTAACTATTGATAAAATGCTGCAATATGCCTCTGAAAGAAATGGTCAGTTTGGATTTTATGCTGAAACAGGTCAAGGTGCCGACCTTACCAATGGTCATAGTGAAGGATTTGACATGGTCATGCACGAATCCAGAAAATATGGATTCTTAAGAGGGTTAAAATATAAGATTAATGAGATCAAAAAAGATAACAACTCATGGGTACATGTTAATGATGTAGCAGGTTTTATTGGACCCGAAGTCTTTAAATCAAAAGAACAGTTGGTAAGATGCTGCCTAGAAGATACGGTTATGGGTAAACTGCATGGACTCACCATAGGTTTGGATATCTGCTCCACGCTTCATATGGATATCAACCTAGAAGATCTTGATTGGTGCATTGAGCAAGTCATGCCCGCTAATCCAGCATACCTTATGGCGTTACCTACTAAAAATGACCCCATGCTTAGTTATTTAACCACTGCTTTTAGCAATCATGTAAAGATTAGGGATCAATTTGGATATCGTGTAAACGATGCCATGTGGGACTTTTTCAAACACATAGAAGTCATTGACGAGCTAGGAAATCCTACCGAACATTTTGGCGACCCCATTTGGGTTTATTACAAATATCAAAAAGCAAAAGGAGATGTTAGATCTTTTGAGATAATTACTGAAGAAGGTCAAGCCTTTATCGATAGAATAGAAAAACGAGGGGTGTCAATTGCACAAGGCTATGGAGAAAATCCTTGGGATTTGGAACCAAAATTAGATGCCAAAGTACATCAACTGTATGAAGATGCCAAAATCAGCCTTTGGACTGAAATGTCGTCAGAATTTATTCAAACCATTCCTGCCGCCTACCCCATTATAACCCAAGCACAAAACCGAAAGGATTATGTTTATCATCCTGCTACTGGTGAGCGCTTATCTGAAAGTTCCATAGATAAATTAAAACGTCTCAAAAATACTTGGGAAAGCTCAGCTCCTGATATTCAGATTATCATTTCTGATGGCCTTAATGTAAGAGCACTTCAAGACACTGGTCATTTGCAACCCTATTTAACCGAATTAATTCAAGGTATTACTGAATATGGATACAGCTTGAGTGAACAACATTTAGTCATCACTCACGGAAGAGTAAGAGCTGGTTATGCCTGTGGCGAACATTTATTTGGTACTTCAAAGCATGCAAATAAATATCATGGAATTATTCATATCATTGGAGAAAGACCGGGTTCTGGACATCACAATTTCTCAGCTTATATAAGTGTAGGATCAACAGGTTTATGGCACAAAAAAGGAGGTGTCGATCATGATATTACTAGAGTGATATCTGGTATTTCAGATACTGCCTTGAAACCTCAAGAAGCTGCCAAGGAAACAATGACCCTTATAGACAACCTATTTAAATCTCAACACAGCAAACAGCAGGTTTCATAAAACCAAATCCCCGAAAAGTAAAAAAGCACTTCAATGGAAGTGCTTTTAATTTTTTATTCGAAATATTAATTACAACTGATTGCCATGTATATCCAATTCGATCATAGGCTTTCCTAGTTTCTTCACTTCATCCCATTGAGTTGATTTATCACCTACAATGACATAGATCATTTCCTTTTCTTTTAGGTACTTGTTTATGATCTCCTTATAGTCAGCAACAGTCATACTGATCAATTCTTCCTGATCCTTTTCGATATAATCCAATGGTTTGTCATATTTACTAATATTCCTAAGAACACCCATTTTGGAACCCAAACTCTCAAAGGCTCTGGTATTATCCTTTAAGATTTTATTCTTGGTGATTTCAACTTCCTTTTCACTGAAATTAGGTCCGTAATTAGTGAGCATATCCTGAATAATTTCCAGAGATGGTAAGGTTGCATTTGCTCTAACATTGGTAATTACATAAAAAGGACCTACCTCTTTACTAGTGGCAATTCCTGAATAGGCACCATAAGTATATCCTTTTTCTATCCTAAGGGTTTGGGTCAACATGCCACTAGAACCACTACCTAAAACTTCATTTGCAAATTCTAAATTATTAAAATCGGCATCTTCAGCAGAAAGCGCCAATTTACCGATATAAAGAACTGATTGTTTGGAATCAGGAACGTCAATAAAATAGATTGTATTTGCTTTTGGAGACTCTGGCAGGGTGTAAGATGGCATTTCGGGAGCAGCCGCTTTCCAAGTATTTAAAGCCGCAAATACTTTTTCAGCTTGAGCTCGGGAAACATCTCCTACCACATGAACCTTAGCATTTTCAGGAGAGAGCATCGCATAATATGCTTTTAAGTCCTCTAGTGAAATCCCAGCTGTTGTCTCTAAAGTACCACTGCCTGGAATTCCAAAAATATGGTCATCTCCATAAAGTAATTTGGCGTAATTGATGGATGCAATAGATCTAGGTTCTGCTTCCCTTCCTTTTAAACTCGTTTCAAGAGCCTGTTGTAATCTTGAAAATTCTTTGGAATCCCATCGCGGTTCCAATAACATTTCCTTTACCAAGGCTATGGTACCTTCTAGGTTTTTACTTAAACAAGATCCTGTGATTCTAAAATCTTCATTAGAACTTGAGAATGAAATACTAGCTCCAAGCATCCCTATGGCCTCTTCTAATTCTGCTGGTGTTTTGGCAGCAGTACCTTCCATCATTAAATCACCAAGTAAATTGGCAACACCTGACTTTTCTTTGGAATCCAAAAGGTGCCCTCCAGGAATGGTTATTTCAAATTGAACTAAAGGCACTTCATTGTTTTCAATCCCATATAAAGTCAATCCATTATCTAAATTGGCCTTATAAATTTCGGGAGCTTGAAATAAAGGCATGTCACCAAAAGGAGGTTCACTCCTATCATATTTACTCGGTGTTTTCTCATAATCAGCCTCTTCTCCTTGACCTACTTCTTCGGCTGCAACATCCTGTTTTACCTCTTCCATCCAAACAGTAGCCTCTTTGGAATTTGCTACTGCCAAATCCAATTGCCCTTTGGGAACCACACTGGTCATCACATAATTCTGACCTTTGATATATTTGTTATAAACCCTCATAACATCCTCCTTTGTAACGGCATTGGTAAGATTGGCTGTTTGGGTAATATAACTAGGATCACCATTGAACTCATTATCTTGAACCAATTGAAATGCTTTATTCAAAACGGTACTAACACCTTGATATAACTGCGTTTCCAATTCTGCTTTTATACGTTTCAAATCTTTATCCTCTACTCCATTAGTTTCAAATCGCTTCAAACCTTCATCCAAAGCTATTTTCACAGAATCCAAATCAACCGCATTATTGGCTCTTACCCTCAATACAAATTCTCCTGCCAACTCACTACTGTTTTGATAAGAACCAACATTGGGAGTCAATTTCTTTTCCTCAACAAGCACCTGATAAAGAGGCGCTTTTTTACTTCCGCTCAAAAGATTTCCCAAAATATTTAACGCATAGGTATCTGGATGATACTCTTCAACGGTTGGAAATACCATCCGTAATTCAGGTAACTTGGCGAAAGTATCTTCAAAATATAAAGACTTGCTTTCAGTTAAAGTAACAGGCATTGGCTCCAGAGGCTCTACATCTGGTCCACTGTTAATCTCACCAAACCACTTTTCAACTAATTCTTTGGTTTTGGCAATATCAATATCTCCAGCGATAACCAAAGACGCATTTTTAGCCCCATAGTATTGAGCATAAAACTCTTTAACATCATCAATCGTAGCTGCTTGTAAATCTGGCAATTGCCCTATTACCGTCCAATTATAAGGATGGCCTTCTGGATAAAGATTTTTTCTAATAATTTCATCAGTATATCCGTAGGGTGAATTATCAACTCTTTGGCGTTTTTCATTTTTAACAACTTGTTTTTCACGTTCCAAAGCTGCTTCTGTTACGGTGTTAATCATATACCCAAATCGATCAGAGTCAATCCAAAGGATTTTTTCAAAAGCGTCTTTTGGAACCACTTCATAATATACCGTTCCATCACTCCAAGTTCCACCGTTACGTTGACCACCCCATTCTGGAATTAATTTTCTATTGGCTCCTACAGGTACATTTTCTGAATCATTAAAACTCATGTGTTCAAAAAAGTGGGCAAATCCCGTTTTCCCTGGTTTCTCCCTATTGGAACCAACATGCATCATAGTTGCCACCGCAACGATAGGGTCACTATGATCTTCATGTAAGATAACTTCCAATCCATTGTCTAAAGTGAATTTTTCATACGGAATTTTAAAATCAATAGTGTTTTCTGAATTTTGGGCGGTATCCTCAGCGCCAGTATTTTTATTACAGGAGGTAGCCAACAAAAAGACAGCCAATAAAGTAAAGAGTGCTTTCATTTAAATCTTGTTTTCTGATTAAGTCTTAAAAATACAGAATATATTTAAAATGTCATGCTGACATAAAGCATCTCTATTTCTGACGGATTTAAGTGTGTTTTTCACCCTTATTCAGCTTGTCATTTTTTATCTTTACTACTTTAATCTATATGTCATTTCCTATGATGAATTTTTTCCATTACAAAAAAACAGTAAATCACATTTTAAGTATCTTTTTACTCGTCACTACTTTAGGTATATCACAAACAAAAGAGAATCCTATTCCTCGTATTGAAACCCAAAATGGACGACATGCCTTAATTGTTGATGGAGAACCTTATCTTGTTTTGGGAGCACAAAGTAACAATTCCAGTTCTTGGCCAGCCACCCTTCCTCAAGTCTGGTCGGCCATGGATCAATTACATATCAATACTTTAGAAATACCTATTTATTGGGAACAATTTGAACCCCAACCAGGTGTTTATGATTATAGCGTGATGGATAGCATCATTAAACAAGCCCGAGAACGCAATCTAAGAGTTATATTACTTTGGTTTGCCACCTGGAAAAATGGTTCCAATCATTACATGCCACAGTGGATGAAATTGAAACCAGATACCTACTTCAATATGGTGAACAAAAATGGAGAACCTATTGATTCCCCATCCCCTCATGCCCAAGCAACCTTAGAAGCAGATATAAAGGCATTCTCAATGTTTATGAACCATCTTAAGGAAGTGGACCCGCAACATACAGTAATTATGGTACAGGTTCAAAACGAACCAGGTTCCTGGGGAAGTGTCAGGGATTATTCTAAAGACGCAAACAAACTCTTTGAAAGTAAGGTTCCTAAAGAAGCTTTAAAAGCCATGGAAGTATCCTCAAATAATGGAGGAACCTGGAAACAAGTCTTTGGAGAACATGCTGAAGAATACTTTCATGTTTGGCATGTGGCCTCCTATATAGGACAAGTCGCCTCGGCTGGAAAGGCCATATATTCGCTTCCTTTATACGTGAATGGCGCTATTAGAAACCCTATTAATCCAGGTCCTCCCTACTATCAGGTAGGTGGACCCAATGATAATGTTTTGGATCTATGGAAAGCTGCAGCGCCTGATATTGACCTATTAGCGCCGGATATTTATTTTAAGGATACCCAAACCTATTTAAAATCATTAGAGGTTTACAGTACCAAAACCAATCCATTGTTTGTTCCTGAAACCTTTTGGCATGAAGATTTTCCCAAATTTTTCTATGCCGCTTTGGGAGAAGGCGCCATAGGTTATGCCCCGTTCGGATTGGATGATACCAGATTACGAATAGGTCCAGATGGTAAGCCCATGACTTCTAAAGACATGTATGAACCTACCGCGCTTAACTTTAAGTTATTTAAGCCCATGGCAGATGTGATTGCCAAGTTGAATTATGACGGTCACATCCAAACAGCAATTCAATTACTACCAATTGACCCTGAAGCCGAAAAGGGAGGTGCTGTTGACCGTGAGAATTATGTCACCGACCAAACGATTTCTTTAAAATCATGGGATTTAAATATCGCATTTGGGACTTTTGATAGAATGTCAAGATCTTCTTTTCAACCCAAACATCCTGATGGACGCCTATTGGTTGCCGAACTCGATACCAACGAATTTTTGTTAGTGGGTTACCATTGCCGAGTCATGTTTGAACCTTCTGGAAAATATGCCGATAAGCCTTGGTGGTTTTTAAGTGTTGAGGAAGGACACTATGAAAATGGTACTTTTGTTATGGACCGTATCCTAAATGGAGACCAAACTGATTGGGGGTTAAATTTTGACACTCCAAAGGTACTGCGAGTCAAACTTTATACCAGGTAACTAAAAAGTAGGCCATTTCTTATGGATTAGCAATTTATTAAGAACATGTAACTTACATTTAATTACATTTGTAAGAACCATCTAAATTGTATTAGGAATTGTCTACAGATTCTACCAAAACCTCAAAGAAGAGGAGACATCGTGTCTTCCGAATTCTTGTAAAAGTGTTTTTGGTACTCCTAGTCCTTTTTATCCTTTTGGTTCTTTTCATCAGGAGTCCGTGGGGACAAGATATTATTGTTCACAAGGCCATAGACTATGTCACCAATAAAACCCACTCCAAAATAGAACTGAAAAAGGCTTTTATAACCTTTGACGGCGATATACAAATTGAAGGTCTCTATGTGGAAGATCAACAAGGAGACACATTAGTTTACTCTAAAAGACTTGAAGCCAACATGCCGTTGTGGGCGTTAATTACAGGTAAGGGAATGGGTGTTGATGATTTGGAATGGGAAGGATTACGTGCCAACATCATCAGGAAGGATTCTATCAATGGATTTAATTTCCAATTTTTAATTGATGCATTTGCTTCCAATGAAACACCGGTTGAATCAACTCAAGATACGGTTTCCAAACCCTTTAATCTTGTATTGGGGTCTTTGGACTTAAAGGATTTTAACATCGTTTATAATGACCAAGTAACAGGCATTCAAAGCACTTACAAGTTTAAAACCTTGGAAGTTGACATGGATGAAACCAATTTGGAAACCATGACTTTTAAAGTCGATGACCTTGAATTACAAGATGCCTTTATTGATGTTACCCAAACTCCTGTAATAGCCAGCTCTGAATCAGAAACGTCCATACTTCCATTCATTTCAGTGGATAACCTAACCCTGAACAAGGTAAAAGCACATTATAAATCCATTGGAGACGGTTTAGAAGTGAACACAAATATTGATGATTTTAATACTGAAATTGAAAGCATTGACTTAACAAACCAAGCGTTTGTTTTTGGGGAATTGAATTTAAAACAATCACAAATTGACATCAAAACAACCAAAAAAAATTCAACCGAATCCAATGAACCATTGGCTTCTGATTCCAACTCCCTTGAATGGCCAGACCTTCAATTAACCATTGGTGAAATAGATTTTGAGGACAATCAATTCAGTTTTATTTCCAACAATCAAAAACCGAAAAAGGGCACTTTCAACCCAGAAGCCGTAGTCATCACAAATTTCAACCTTCAAGCAGCTAATGTGCTTTTGAAAGATAAGACTGCTGGATTAGAATTGAACACATTAAATTTTAATGAAGCCTCAGGAATTAACGTCCAAGAAATAGGTGTTGGATTAACAATAACAGATCAAAATCTTAAAATTCAACAACTAAACGCCGCAATAAATCAAAATAAAATCAAAGGAAGCCTAGACTTACAATATGCCTCTTTAGCCTCTTTTTTGGCAAACCCAGAACAAGCTAAAGTAAATTTGAACCTAGCAAACATGACATTTGACTTGTATGACGTGTTTAAGTTTGAACCCAGTCTTAGGGACAATCCATATATGCAAACACTCGGACAAAAGGCACTTCAAGGTAACCTGAAGGCACAAGGAACTTTGTCTGATATTCAAATTTCTCATTTGAATATCCAATGGGGAAAAGAAACGCAAATAGACTTAAAAGGTCAGATTAAAAAAATAACCACTCCAGATTCCATAACTTTTTACATTCCGCAATTTAGAGCAACTACGGTAAGATCTGATCTCATCAAATTTGCTTCGGAAGATTCATTAGGTATCCAGTTTCCAGAAACCGTTAATCTCCAAGGTAAAGCCAAAGGCAACCTCAACAATATTCGAGCCACCGCCTTGTTAAACACCTCACAAGGAAACGCCAAATTAGAAGGTTTTTTCAATAAAGAAGCAGGTATTCATTTTGATGTAAATGGTCAGATTGATAATTACCAACTTAATGAATTGCTTAAAAATGAAGATTTAGGTGCTTTAAGTTTGAGTATAGAAGCTAATGGCACAGGAAGCAACATCAATCATTTAAATGCTCAATTGGATGCTGTTGTTTCAGAATTCAAACTAAAGCAATATGATGTTAAAGACCTAAGCATTCAAGGAGAATTGGTCAATGGAAAAGGTCATATTACATCAAATTACAAGGATGACAACCTCAATATGAATCTGGATGCCTTAATCACTTTAGACTCTATTGCCCCAGAAGCGAAGATAGATTTGAATGTTATTGGGGCTAATTTAAACGCCTTGGGAATTACAGACCAATCTCTTAGAACTGGGTTTCAGTTAGAAGCTGATTTTAAAGGTAATAGTTCGTCATTTGATGTTGAAACGCAAATTAATGAGGGCGTAATCGTTTATGACAATAAAAGGTATTTACTTGGTGATTTACAAGCTCAAGCCCATGTGAGACCAGATACCACTTCTGTCACTATACACAATAAAATAATTGATGCCGATTTGGAATCCAATTCAAACCCGCAAACCTTTAGCAAAGCTTTATCACAACACATACAAAGTTACTTTTACAGAGATCTCCAGAGGGTGGATACTTTAGAGCGGCCTGTTAAATTAAAATTCAAGGGTACTATAAATCCGTCTCCTCTGTTAAATGAAGTATTACTTGTCAACGTTGAAGATTTAGACACCATTCAAATTGCTATGGATTTTGATGAAATGGCTTATCGATTAGACACAGAAATTACGGCTCCTCATATTAATTATGATGGTAATAAATTGGATAGCCTTCATTTTGATATGCTTACTGATAAAGAACATTTTGATTTCAATTTCAGGTTTAAAGAATTAACGGCTGGTCCATTGGTACTACCTCAAACCATTTTTTCAGGTCATCAGGAAAACCATGAACTCTCACTACAATTTATCGCTAAAGATCAGGACACTACCGTAATGCGTATGGATTCCAAAATTACCGGTGATAGCGAATTGCTTCATTTCCATATAGACCCCGAAACCCTTGTATTGAACAAAAACAATTGGCAAATTCCTGCCACGAATCAAATTGATTATTCAAATCAGAAACTAACCTTTCAAGATGTTCTTTTTCAGTTTCAAGACCAAGAAATTCAATTGACTCATGAATTCCCTAACATACAAAAAGATCATGTAGCTATGACCTTCAAGCAATTAAACCTTGAAGAACTGCTAGGATATTTCAATCCTGACAAAACACTTGCAACTGGTTTAATAAATGGGGATTTAATAGTTGAGGATCCTTTTGGTAAAACTGGTTTAAATGCCCAATTGGACATCAATCAACTTCATGTATTAGACGTAGACTTAGGCACGCTTTCCCTAAAAGGAAAACCGATACAAGACCAGCAGTATGATTTTTATCTATCTACAAAAGGAGGCATGGTTGATTTGGACCTTAAAGGCGACTATTTAGCAGGAACAGAAAGAGCAGCCTTAGATTTGGATCTCAATATCAATGAATTTCAAATGAAAGCAATGGAAGGTTTCAGCATGGGAGCATTGACTGATACAAATGGTAGCATGACAGGTAAATTTCAAGTTAATGGAGCACCTAGTGATTTAAAATATCAAGGCCAATTGGATTTTAATAATGCAGCTTTTAATATAGCCAAGTTCAATGCCGCCTTCTCCTTAAAACAAGAAAGTGTTCAAGTAACCAATGAAAAGATTTCATTGAGTAAATTCACCGTTTTAGATGCCAACAACAATCCTTTAATACTAACTGGAGACATTCTTACTGAAAATACTTTAAATCCTTCTTTCAACCTTCAAATTCAAGCAACAAACTTTCAGCTTTTAAATGCTTCTGTTGATGACAATGATTTTGTTTATGGTAAAGCTGTTTTTGATGCCACCGCAAGTTTAACCGGAAATCTTCAAATACCTCAATTGGATGTAGAGGCAACTGTTGGTAATGAGACCGACATTTCATATATCATGCCTTCGGCTTCTGTCAACATGGAGCAACGAGATGGTGTCGTTATTTTTGTAAACAAGGATCATCCAGATGCTATTCTTACACAAACCGAAGAAACAACTTCCACACTTAAAGGTTTTGATATAAAAGCTCGCGTTAAGGTAAAACCAGAGGCAGCGGTGACTATTATTATCAATGAGAAAACCAATGATAATTTTAAAGTTTCAGGAGAAGGAGATTTTGTATTCAACATGAAACCCAATGGACAAATGACTCTTTCAGGAGTTTATGATGTTACGGATGGTCATTATGAGATGAGTTTATACAATTTAGTAAACCGTCGATTTGATTTAAGTCCCGGTAGTAGAGTAACCTGGTCTGGAGATCCGTTTGATGCTGCCCTTGACATCAAAGCCCTTTATGAAGTTAAAGCTTCGGCTTCAGCTTTAATGGCAACCCAAACTTCAGGATCTGACCCTTCTCTGCGTAATAAATTTAGACAGGTATTACCATTTGAAGTATATCTCAATATTGATGGGGAACTCATGCAACCTGTTATCTCATTTAATATTGATATGCCAGAAAATGAACGCGGTGCTATCAATGGTCAAGTCTATGGTCGTGTACAGCAATTAAATCAACAGGAAGAAGAATTGAACAAACAAGTTTTTTCCCTGTTGGTGCTGAACCGCTTTTATCCCGAACCGGGCAGTGATGGTAGTAATGGTGGGATGGCCTCAGTGGCCCGTGACAACCTCAATGACGCTGTTTCTGATCAACTTAATATGTTTTCGGATAAACTACTAGGAAAAACAGGCTTTGAATTGGATTTCGGACTCGATAGTTTTACCGATTATCAAGGAAGTACTCCTCAGGATCGCACACAATTGGAGGTCGCGGCAAAGAAAAAACTCTTCAACGATCGTTTAACAGTAAGTGTAGGAAGCGAGGTAGATATTCAGGGAAGCAATCAAACAGAGGAAGAAACTCCGGTTATAGGAAACGTTACATTAGAGTATTTATTGACCAAAAATGGCCGATATCGCATTAAGGGATTTAGAAGAAATGAATTTGAAAATGTCATTGATGGCCAAACAATGGTCAGTGGTATTGCTCTAATTTTCACCATGGAATTTAATAAATTTAGTGAGTTTTGGCATGCTATATTTCATCCTGAAGATGACACGCAAGAAAATGAATCGCAGCAAAATCAAGTAAAAGAACAGGAGGCAGATGAGAATAACTAATAATTCATATAACATACAATTTAGATATCTCAATCTTGTAATTCTATTGTTTATTACCTCTTGTGGTGTGGAAAAATTTATCCCAGAGGATGAACGCCTTTATACTGGGGCAACATTGAGCATGTCCTCAGATACGACCATTGTTAACAAGGATTTATTAAAAAATGAATTGGAGCAGGTCTTAATGCCAGAACCCAATTCTAAATTCTTAGGAATGTACGTGGGGCTATATTTTTATTATAAAAATCAGAAAAAACATCCTGGATTTATTAATAGATGGCTCTATAAAAATTTGGGGGAAGAACCTGTTTATCAATCAGATGTTGAACCCCATGAAGTAAGGGATCTTTTGGTCAACAGACTTGAAAACAGAGGTTTTTTTTACAGTACATCTGGTTCGCAGGTAAATGAAGAGGACAAAGAAGCATCGGTTGATTATACCGTAAATATTACGAGTCCCTATACCATGGCTACCTATCAACTAGACTCCATTCCAAGGCCATTTTATCAGGAAGTGAAAACAAGTCTTGAAGAAACACCATTTAAGGAAGGCATGCGCTTTGATTTAGGAAATTTTGAATTGGAACGCCAGCGTATTGAACGTCAACTAAAACTAAAAGGTTACTTTAATTTCAACAATCAGTTTTTAATTTTTGAAGCCGATACCAACAGATATAAAAACAAGCGCTATGATTTGTATTTAAGTTTGAAGTCCCACGTGCCGAATAAGGCTTTAATTCCCTATAAAATTGTAAAAGTTAATGTGTATTCCAATTACGAATTGAATCAAGATTCAATTCAAATTCAAACCACACGCTATAATGAAAAAAACTATTTAGAAGAGCAACCTTTCTTTAAACCTAAGTATTTAGATCCCTTCATTCTGATTAAAGAAGGTGATTATTACCATCCTGAAAAATCTAGAAATACCGCTCGACGTCTATCTTCTATTGGGTCCTATAAATACGTGAATATTCAATATAAGGAGTTGGATACCCTGGAAAATGACAATTTGGGATTGTTGCAGGCAGATATCTACCTATCACCTTTAAATAAACGCTCTTTAAGAACCGAACTACAGGCGGTAACCAAATCCAACAATTTTGCTGGACCAGCTTTAGGGGTTACTTATACCAACCGCAACTTATTTGGTGGTGGTGAATCCTTTAGTGTAGGAGCCAAGGTAGGTTATGAAAAGCAAATTGCTAGTGGTAGCAGTAGTTCTTTGAGCAGTACCCAATTGGGCTTAGAAACAGAACTATTGGTTCCTAGAATGGTTTTTCCTATTCAATTTGATCATGATTATTTTGAATATGCTATTCCTAAAACTAAAATTGGTTTCGGTATTGACTATTTAAATCGCACCCAGCTGTATGCCCTACTTTCTGGAAACGCCAAGTATGGTTATGTTTGGAATGCCAATCGGTATGTCACTCATGAGATCAATCCCGTAACGATCACTTATACCCAACTAACCAATACCACACCCGAATTTGAACAAATCCTTGATGACAACCCGTATTTGAGAGAAAGTTTTGAACAAGAATTCATTGCTGGACTCACCTATTCTTTTACTTATAACGGCATGGTAGATGCAGCTAACACTCACCAGTTCTATTTTAATACCACCTTTGATATGGCGGGTAACATCATTAGCTTGTTTGGAAAAGAGCAAGAGCCTGGACAGCCCGAAAGCTTTTTAGGTTTAGAATATGCACAATATGCCAAATTGGATGTGGATTTCCATTATCATTTTAATTTTGGAAAAGAACAAAAAATCGCCACGAGGCTTTTTGCTGGGTACGGACTACCCTATGGAAATTCAAACGTTTTACCATTTGTAAAACAATATTATGCAGGTGGACCATATAGTGTAAGAGCCTTTAGAATTCGTTCCTTGGGTCCAGGAACATTCCATCAGGAAACAGATAATGATGATATTTATATAGACCAAAGTGGAAACATCAGGTTAGAAGCCAATATTGAATACCGCTTCCCTATTGTTTCATTTTTAAAAGGCGCCCTTTTTGTAGATGCAGGGAATATTTGGAACAGTAAATCCAATGAAATTCTTCCAGGGGGCACCTTTAGTAACAATTTTTATAAAGAATTAGGAATGGGTGCTGGTGTGGGTGCTCGTGTTGATGTTCAAGGATTTGTCATTCGTTTTGATTTTGCCACCCCATTTCATGATCCGTCTTTACCTGACGGCGAACGCTACAACTTTGATGTCAATGACACCATTTTTAATTTTGCTATTGGCTATCCCTTTTAGTACTTAATTCTTGACACTTTCATATATGACATTGATTTGCCTATATTAGTTCCCAATAAGAATATATCATAAAAGCATTCATGAGACATTGTCTTACCTTAGACCTAAAGCCAGACGAAGAACTTATTCAGAAATATGAAGAATGTCATCAACCTAACAACATTCCGATGGACATTCCAAAGGGCATAAAGGCCATTGGTATTTTAAACATGGAAATCTTTAGATGGGAAAACCGGTTATTTATGATTGTTGATACGGAAGACGCCTTTGATTGGGATGTTCAAATGTCTAAACTAGGTGACATGCCCGGGCAAAAAGAATGGGAACTACTTATGGATGCCTACCAACAAAGACTGGACTCCTCTTCAGACAAGTGGAAGAAAATGGAGCGTATTTTTTCACTTTCTGATTGCTTCTAATTCTATGAATACTAACATAAGCCACTCAATATTACCCAAGAAAAACAGATTCGTTTTTTTTCTTCTGGCCCTGTGTTTTATGGGATGGGGATTAGCAAACAACATTACGGATCCGCTGGTGAAGGTCTTTAAAAACGTCTTCGGCGAACTAAGCACCTTTCAAGCATCTTTAATTCAATTTACATTTTACTTTGGCTATTTTTGTATGGCTATACCAGGAGCACTGATATCGAAGAGGTATTCTTTTAAAATAGGTGTATTAGTCGGTTTAGGTCTTTACATCGCTGGTTGCTTTTTACTGTATCCTGCTACCCTCGCCCAAAACTTCCTTTACTTTTGTCTCTCCTTTTACATTCTTGCCTGTGGTTTGGGTATTTTAGAAACAAATGCCAACCCTTTTGTTTTGCTTCTTGGCCCAAAAGAAACAGCAACAGAGCGATTGAATTTAGCACAGTCCTTCAACCCTGTGGGTTCCATCTTAGGCGTGTTTATGTGTCAAATTCTAATTATGGCCCAGTTACCTACCAACACCCAAGGAGATTTAGCCATCCCTACTCATGAAATAAAAGAAACACTCGGAGTTATTATTTATCCTTATTTAATTGTTGGTAGTGTGCTCATATTGGTTTGGGTATTAATTGCCTTTACAAAAATGCCTGATTTAAAAAGAGCGACAACGGCTTTAAATATGAAGCAAACGGTTGGTCAATTGTTGCGTAAAAGTAACTACCGCTTCGCCGTATTGGCCCAATTTTTTTATGTAGGGGCACAGATTTCTGTTTGGACTTATACTAATTTCTATCTACCCGAACAGATAGGTGCTTCACAGGAATTAACCTTAAAATATCATACCGTTGCCTTGATTTGCTTTGGTATATTTCGATGGATTTTCACTTCTTTAATGCATAAAATTGCTGCTAGCAAACTCTTGTTTGTAGTGGCCATAGTGGCTATTTTACTCAGTTTAAATGTTATTCTAATTGGAGGCATGGTAGGTGCAATCTCATTAATTGCCATTTCAGCCTGCATGTCGTTAATGTTCCCTACTATATTCGGAATGGGCTGTGAAGGATTAAACGATGAAGAGACCAAAGTAGGAGCTTCTGGTCTTATAATGGCCATCCTTGGTGGTGCTGTACTAACACCTCTGCAAGGTTCATTAATAGATTTTAAAAATGTGTCTTTTTCATATGTAGTTCCTCTGATATGTTTTTTAGTTATAGCCCTTTATGCTGCTTACCATAAGAAACTTCTAAAAAAGAATGTATTATAGGTGGGAATCTTTCCTTCTGATATGGATTCGCATGGTTCCGGGTATGGGCTCCTTAGAAACCATTATCAAATACCCACCACCGCCCGCACCGGCCAGTTTCCAAGCTAAGGCTTTATCTTTATACTTGGCAATCTCTTGTTCAATACGGTCATTCAACATGTTAGGAAACATCGTTGTTTGGGCTTTAAAGGAATCTAAAAATCCTTGAGCAAACCTATCTAAATCTTGAGCTAATATGGCATCCCAAACTTGATCTGCAGCCTGTGCTAATGCCTTCACATTGGTTTCGTTGATATGGGTGTCTGACAGAAGATCTAATCCCTTTTCTCGCGGCCATAATAAGGTCATGCAAAGGTGAGCTTCCAACCAAGATAAAATTGATTCTGAGTGAATGGATTGAAATTTCTTGGGCCAATAATCATTGTCATAGTAATGCCTAACCAATCCAGGCATGCAAATACCAATTGCATCCTGAGCCCCTGATATAATGGAAGACCCGGGATCATTCTCAAACTTAAACAGGATTTCAGCCAGTTTTTCTGGTTTTTCCAAAGGAAGATAATAGGGCCATATATTTTTGGCCGCATTTCTTGTGGAGGTTGACATGCCGCACCTTTCATTGTATTCTATGGTAGGTTCCAGTGAAATGGTAAGCGCCCATCCTGGATGGAATTTGGACACATAGGGTTGATCGATCCAAGTGCCTGCCAAATCTATTCGGTAGGGCAGCGTACAATTTCCTTCGGTTCTAATGGCAGTAGTGGAACGCTCAGGTAAGCCCGCATCAGGTATACGCTTTAATACTTTAAAATCAATACCTAAGGAGTCACAAAGCTCCTTTTTTGCAGGTGAATAGCCATCTTCATTAACAACAAAAATATCTGGTTGCAGGTCCTTTAAATCCTCATCAAAATCCAAAATACCTGAACCTTTATTGACAAAGACTTTTTTGACGTGCTTGATGGCATCAATTACATACATTCGTTCTTGTTCAGAATTAATAGTATGTCTGCCCTTGAGCTCCAAAACGGTGGCATCTGAGCCAATGCCCACATAAAGATCTCCATAAGAAGCAGCCTCTTTAAAGAAAGCGATGTGTCCGCTATGCAACATATCAAAACAACCTGATACAAATACTTTTTTTGCCATTAATTGATTTTAAGGTTCGAAGATATTTGTTTTCCTACAATTGTACAATGCTACTTCACCTGAATTTTGATCTTATAAACTCTAAAAAAACAATAAACGTTTGAAACAAATACCAAAATCATCCTCAAAAAATAGTGAATTGTAATGGTCTTTCTTTTAGTCATTTCAACCTTGAATTGTCTTTAGGTTTAGTGGAGAAAGTAAATGTTTCGAAACATCATCATCCAAAACACTTCTTATTGCAAAACTGCTTTTAATACTATCTATCATGGTCAATTCCGAAATGCGTTCCAAAATAAAGTGATTGTAATCTTCCATATCCCTCAGCAATACTTTTAAGTATACATCAAAATCTCCCGCAGTAAAATAAGCCTCCAATACTTCACCAAACTGCCTTATTTCTGTTTCCAATAACTTCAAAATGGCTTTTTGGTGTTCCTTTAATTTGATCTGCATCAATACAATTAAATTCATATCCAAGGCATGGGGCTCAATAACGGCAGCATACCTGTGAATAACACCAGACCTTTCCATTCGTTTGATACGTTCATGTACTGGTGTAATAGACAAGTTCACCTTTTCCGCTATCTGTTTAATGGGTCTTTTGCAGTCTAGAAGCAATTCTTGTAATATTATAAAATCAATTTCATCCATCAATTTTTCTGTTTTAATATAGAAACATCCACTTCAAAAGTATTATTTTCTAATTTAGGTCATATATTAAACTATATTTTCTGAATTAACACAAATATATTAGTATTATTTTTTAAAGATTTACCTTTGTAGAATAAAATTTTACTAAAAAATGGAAAATTGGATTAAATCAACCTACAACAGAATTCAAAAAAATACGGAAACTTTTTTGGGCTATCCACTGGCCAAAGATTTTAAATATGACCAGTTTGCACCATTTTTAAATCTTTGTATCAACAATGTTGGTGATCCTGAAAACAATTCCACTTTAGCCATAGACACAAAAGAGATTGAACTAAAGGTTGTTCGTTTTTTCTCAAAAGTTTTGCAAGCAACTCCTGAGGATGTTTGGGGATATGTTACCAATGGAGGTACAGAAGGTAATTTATACGGTTTGTATGTAGCCAGGGAGGCTTTTAGTAATGCAACGGTTTACTACAGTGAAAGCACGCATTATAGTGTTAAGAAAAACCTACACTTGCTTCAGTTACCTAATGTGGTTATTAGATCCCAAGAGAATGGTGAAATGGATTATGAAGACCTTGAGAGTGTCTTGATTTTGCACAGGGATAAACCCGCAATCTTTTTCCTTAATATTGGAACAACCATGACTGAGGCTGTAGATCAGATTGACGAAATAAAAAAAATCATTAAAAAGTATGCCATCAAAAATTACTACATCCATTGTGATGCGGCATTTCTTGGTAGTTTTGCTCCCTTTGTAGATGAAAAGCCAAAATTCGATTTTTCAAATGATATTGATAGCATCTCTATATCTGGACATAAGTTTATTGGCAGTCCCATACCTTGTGGCCTGGTACTAGTTAAAAGAAAGCACCGTAATAGAATTGCAAACTCCGTTTCCTATGTAGACACGATGGATACTACCATTACGGGTTCTAGAAATGGTCTTACCCCCTTATTTTTATGGTCCTTCATAGAACAATTTGGTATTGAAGGCTTGCAGAAAAGAGCCAAGGAAGCTCAGAAATTAGCGAGATATACCGAACATGAGCTAAATAAAATTGGTCAAAATGCTTGGAGAAACAAAGATGCCTTAACAGTGGTTTTTGATAGTCCGTCAAAGGAAATCATTAAACAATTTCAATTGGCCACTGATGGAAACATCTCGCATCTTATTTGTGTTCCAGGTATCACCAAAGAGAATATCGACAACTTTATTGTGGCGTTACAACAAGAGCAAACAGTCAAAAAATTAGTTATAGAGGATGATGAAACCTCCACCAAAAAGAACTTATTTATACACAGTTAAAGGAATTTAAAAAAAACGAAAATACGCTTTTTTAAAAATTTCAAATGGGATGCCATGATAGTTTTTAATCACTATCATGGCATTTCTAGTTGGACCTATTTTAAAATAACATCAAGTTTTAATCCACCTAGACTTAAACTAAAAAGAATTCCATAACTTTCCTAAAAATCCAAATCTTATGAAACGAGTGTCTGTATTTTGTGGTTCCAGTTTAGGAAAAGATGCCATTTATAAACAAGAAGCCTTCCAATTAGGTAAAACCCTCGCCCAAAAAGGGATTGGTTTGGTTTATGGTGGTGCCCATATCGGATTAATGGGAGCCGTTGCAGATGGTGCGCTTTCTGAAAGCGGTGAAGTCATTGGGGTGATTCCAAATTTTTTGAGATCTAAAGAAATTGCTCATGAGGGTATTTCAGAATTGATCTTAACCGATACCATGCACCAAAGAAAATCGAAAATGAATGATTTATGTAATGGTGTTATTGTCTTGCCCGGAGGTTTCGGAACTTTGGACGAATACTTTGAAATGCTCACTTGGGGCCAATTAGGACTTCATCAAAAACCTTTAGGTATTTTAAATACCAATGGCTATTACAATCACTTAATAAACCATGTAGAAACCATGGCTCAAGAGGGTTTTCTATCTCAAGACAATAAATCCATGGTGATTATTGAGAGTGAAATCAACATGTTACTTGAAACCATGGCTTCCTACCAATCTCCAAAAACTGGCAAATGGGTTGATGAACAAAAAATTTAGATTTCAATGGTTTTCAAATCAATTTAAAACTATTTAAAGAGGAAAATTATTTTTACGTATCTTCAAGAACCTAAAAACCAATCATCTATGAAGATTCAAGTTTATATTTCCCTGCTCTTAGGCATCAGTCTCCTGTCCTGTCAACAAGAAAAACAAAATGCTATAACTTCTCTTTCCAACCATCAAGGAAACGAAGCTTTTTCTGTCATAAATTACGGCGCCAAAATTGGATATTTAAAAACCGAGACTTCGGGCGATACCATCCATGTTGATTTTGACTATAAAAATAATGGTCGTGGACCCTCTCTAAAAGAAACCCTTGTTTTAAATACCGAAGGCCTACCTCTTTCATGGTATATTGAAGGTAATACGACCTTTGGCAATCAGGTAAATGAGCAGTTTGAGTACGAAAATAAATGGGCTAGATGGACAGACGCCACTGGTTCAGATAGTTTGAAAACGACTTCTCCTCCATTCTATTCAAATCAAAATGGCAGCCCCTACTCCATGCTTTTAATGGCAAGACATCTATTGCATCAAAAAGATCAAAAAGCACCAGTCTTACCCCAAGGTACAATTTCTCTCCAAAAAATAGAACCCATTCAATTGGAAGGAGATACCACAAATTTAAAATTGGCGTCCTATTCCATTTCAGGAAACAGCATGAACCCAAGTTATTTTGTGATGGATGACCAGCAAAATTTATTTGCTACTATTTCTTCCCATACCGTCATCATTAAGGAAGGCTATGAGGACTACACACAAAAAATGATTGATCTTTCAGAAACCTACGAAGCCCAACGGTTTACCGATTTACAAAAATCTTACGCCCATAACTATCCCAAAAAGGTTAGGGTTAAACAAGTGAAGATTTTTGATCCGCAAACTTTAAATTTATCCAATTTGGTGTCGGTTGTAGTTGATGGTGACAAAATCTTGAGTATTGATGCTCCTGACACAGTTAGGGAAAATGAAGTTATTATAGATGGTAAAGGTGGAACGCTCATTCCCGGTATGTATGACATGCATGCCCACACAGGTGAAAGACAAGGCCTTCTTAACCTATTGGCAGGCGTGACTTCCTTTAGAGATATGGGAAACCATAATGACGTTCTCACAAATTTGATGGTAAAAATTGATTCTGGATTATTGGCCGGACCTAGAATTCACAGATTGGGTTTTATTGAAGGTAAAAGTCCTTATAATAGTAATGGGGGTATTTTGGTATCTTCTTTGGAAGAAGCCTTGGAGGCTATTGATACCTATCACAACCAAGGGTTTTACGGTATCAAATTATACAACAGTATGAATGGTGATTGGGCTCCAGAATTAGTTAAAAAAGCCCATGAATATGACATGTTTGTATGCGGTCACGTGCCGGCATTCTCAAATGCCAACGCTATGCTTAATGCAGGTTTTGATGAAATGACCCATATCAACCAAACCATGTTAGGTTGGGTTTTAGAACCAAATGAGGACACACGAACGTTACTCAGGCTCACCGCTATGAAGCGATTTCCGCAAATTGATTTAAACAGTGAGCAAGTGCAAGAAACCATCGGCTTGTTTATCAAAAACAATACAGCCATAGATCCTACTTTGGCCATCCATGAAGCCTTACTTCTAGGAAGAAATGGTACCATCTCCCCAGGTACTGTGGACTTTATATCTCATTTACCTCCCGCAGAACAAAGAAGCTATAAAGTTGCTTGGTCTGAAGTTACCAACAGTGAGGATGATGAAGCTTATAAAGGGGCGTTCAAAAAAATTATTGAGACCCTGACTCTTATGAAAAATAAAGGCATACAAATAATACCTGGAACAGACATGGGTGGCTCTTTCTTTTTCCATCGGGAATTGGAATTATACCAACAGTTAGGCTTTACACCAGCCGAATTGTTAAAACTAGCAACTTATGACATGGCTGCATATCTGGGTGATAAAAATCTGGGTAGCATTAAACCAGGATATTTGGCAGACTTCTTTTTGGTTCCCGGTAATCCTGTGGAAGACCTTAAAGCCATTAAAACTGTTTCCATGGTATCAAAAGGTGGGACTTTCTATTATCCGAAAGAAATATACCCTTCTTTTGGTATTGAACCATTTACAGACATGCCTTCGGTTAAAGAATAATTTTTAATTATTTCAAGCATCATTTTAAGTCTAAAGGTTTTAAATTTATAGGGACACTTAATACGTCTTAAATGAAAACCGAGAAAGAAAAAATGATGGCTGGTGAGCCATATGATGCACATTGTGAGGAAATGATTAGCATTAGAACCAAGGTAAAAAGGATTTTACACAAGCTGAATGTCACCGAATATTATACCGATAGATTTCAAGAAACCATTCATGAATTATGTCCAAACTCAGCTAAAAACATTCATTTAGAACCTCCTTTTTATTGCGATTATGGAGATAACATTTTTGCTGAGGAAGGTGTTTTTATCAATTTTGGAGCGGTTATTTTAGATGGTGCCCGGGTAACCATTGGAAGAAAAACATTGATTGCCCCAGGAGTTCATATTTATACCGCAAGACATCCTTTAGATATTAAAGAACGTAGGGTTTGGGAAGATTGCAGCCCTGTGACCATAGGAGAAGAATGTTGGATTGGTGGGCACGCAACCCTTTGTCCTGGTGTGACAATTGGAGACCGCTCGGTAATAGGTGCTGGTTCTGTCGTAACCAAAGACATTCCCGCAGATTCTTTAGCGGTAGGTAACCCCGCAAGAGTGGTAAAAAAACTAAATTTAAAAGAATAGAAAACTTCAATTTGACATCTTAGAGAGATTCATAGAGTCCAAAAATAATTCCAGACATTTTTTAAATTTTATTTCATATTCATTTCTTTATCTTAGTTGCATAAATACCCTATATGAAAAGATTTTTGGTTAAGTATCGAAGAAGTGCGTTCAGTCGTTTTATACAAAGGCACCAAAAATCAGCTCCCGTCATTTTCTTTATAGGTGGATTTATATTTGACTCGCTTACATTGGGTCGTATTGACCGACTTTATGATATGATTGTTTTATGTTCCCACATGACTTTGGTGAGCATAACCCTTTATCTTTTTAACGTTGCAGATGATGGCAAGTGGAAAGGTACCTTTTTAGAGCGTTTTGAAACCTACTTCCCTTTGGCCATTCAATTTTTCTTTGGAGCACTTTCTAGTGCCTATGTGATTTATTTTTCAAGAAGTGTCTCCCTATCAAAAACGACATCATTCTTTATTATATTAGTCATTCTACTATTTGCTAATGAGTTTTTAAAGCAACGCATTTCCAATAAAAATTTACAGTTTAGTGTTTATTTCTTTATAAGCTTTACCTTCTTTACCTTCATGGTTCCCGTGTTTATAAAAGAGATGAATCCAAATGTTTTTTTGATTTCGGGAGCCATGAGTTTGGGATGCACCTTATTTCTCATTCTTTTCATTTATAAAGTGAGTCCCACCACCCGCGCCGAAGTCAAACTACCTAGATTATTGGTGTTAATTTTTGGGATTTACATAACCATCAACATCTTTTATTATTTTAAATTAATACCACCGGTACCTTTGGCCCTAAATCACGGAATTGTAGCTCATAACATAGAAAATAAGGACCATAAGTATTTTGTGACATTTGAAAAAAGGAAAGCCCAACACATCTTTTGGCGAGAACACCGCTTGACTTATGCCCATAGGCCGGGTGAACGAGTTTACGTGTTTTCATCTGTTTTTGCACCAACCGAATTGGAAAAATATATTATCCACCGCTGGAAGTGGTACAATCCCAAAACTGAGGAATGGGAAATTGTAGAAGATATTGGATATGATATCCAAGGAGGCCGTGATGAAGGGTTTAGAGGTTATACCTACAAAGCCAATGTAAAAGAAGGAGAATGGAAAGTGGAAGTGATCACAAATGAAGAATTGATCTTAGGTGTCATCGATTTTGTCATTGTTAATGATGGCTCTTCACCCAAACATTTAGTCACCAAAAAGTTTTAAAAAAAGCGACCCTCGGGTCGCTTTTCAATTTAAGATTCAAATTCTTTAAGAGTTTCGATAATAATACTAACGCAATCCAATAATTGCTCTTCCGTCATAACTAACGGAGGTGCAAAACGAATAATATTACCATGGGTAGGTTTAGCAAGAAGTCCGTTATCACGAAGTTTCAAACAAATGTTCCAAGCTGTCTCGCTTTCCTCATCATCATTGATGACAATGGCGTTTAACAACCCTTTACCTCTAACCAAATTCACAATTTGACTAGTTTGAATGTATTTGTCCAATTCACTTCTGAACAAATCACCCAAGCGTTCAGCATTCTCTGCCAATTGTTCATCCTTAACAACTTCCAAGGCAGCCATGGCTACAGCAGCAGCCAAAGGATTCCCTCCAAAAGTACTTCCGTGAGTTCCTGGTTTAATTACTTTCATAACGTCATCATTAGCCAAAACAGCACTCACAGGATAGACACCACCGCTCATAGCTTTCCCCAAAATCAAGATATCGGGGGTAACATTCTCATGATTTACAGCCAATAATTTCCCAGTACGGGCAACTCCTGTCTGCACCTCATCAGCTATAAACAAAACACCATACGCTTCACAAAGAGCTTTGGCTTTACTTAAATAACCTTCTGATGGCACATAAACGCCTGCTTCACCCTGAATAGGTTCTACTAAAAATCCAGCGACCTTCGGATTTGACTTTAAAGTTTCTTCTAGCGCTTCTAGATTATCATAATCTATTTTGATAAATCCGTCCGTATACGGACCAAAGTTTTTTCTAGCTACAGAGTCGTTTGAAAAGGATATAATCGTTGTGGTACGTCCGTGAAAATTGTTTTTACAAACTACAATTTCGGCTTCATTCTCATCAATACCCTTAACCTCATAAGCCCATTTTCTACATATTTTAAGGGCTGTTTCAACAGCTTCGGCACCGGTATTCATCGGTAATAATTTATCAAACCCGAAATAATTGCAAGCAAACTCTTCATAACGTCCTAACATATCATTATAGAAAGCCCTTGAAGTTAAGGTTAGCTTCTGTGCTTGTTCGGTTAAAGCTCCTACAATACGTGGATGACAATGCCCTTGATTTACAGCCGAATAGGCACTTAAAAAATCGTAATACTTTTTACCTTCTACGTCCCAAACATATACCCCTTCTCCTCTACTTAATACTACAGGTAGTGGGTGGTAATTGTGGGCGCCGTATTGGTCTTCTAATGCTATCGCTTGTTGCGAAGTCAATTGGTCTAAAACAGCCATTTTAATAAAATTTTAGTATGAAAAAAATAACCATTCCTTCTCTACCTTTATTCCTTCGAAGTTTCGAAAATTCAGCGTGGGAGAGAAATCATCCCTAAGAGGTTCGCAAATTAAGGAATCTTGAATGATTTTTAGAGAAAATCCTATCAATTATTCTATTTTTGCCCCATGGCCAGAAAAAACAAAAGACACATATTTACTGAAGTTGAAGTAATTGATGCAGGAGCCAAAGGTAAGGCTGTCGCTAAAGCTTCAGACGGAAAGGTGATTTTCCTTTCAAATGCGGTTCCCGGTGATGTGGTAGACATCCAAACCTTTAAAAAACGTCGTGCCTATTACGAGGGTAAGGCCATCCATTTTCATAAATATTCGCCTAAACGTACCGAACCCGTTTGTGAGCATTTTGGTGTTTGTGGCGGTTGTAAATGGCAAAACATGGATTACCAATATCAATTGGAATTCAAACAAAATGAGGTAGAAAACAACCTCAAAAGAATCGGTCATCTCGAATTACCCGAAACTACCAAAATATTAGGTTCTAAGGACGTCTATTTTTATAGAAATAAAATGGAATTTTCATTCAGTGATAGTCGCTGGCTAACTGAAAAGGAAATCAATTCTGAAAAGGATTTTGACAATAAAAATGCTTTAGGTTTTCATATCCCAGGTATGTGGGACAAGATTTTGGATGTCAAAAAATGTTGGCTTCAAGAGGATCCCTCCAATGATATAAGAAACAGTATCAAATCCTTTGCAAACGAGCATGGATTGGAATTTTTCAATACTCGAAACCAAACCGGACTGCTTAGAACATTAATGATCAGGACTTCTTCCATAGGAGAAATTATGGTGCTTGTTCAATTCTTTGAGGACAAAAAAGAACAAAGAGAAGCATTGCTAAACCATATATCAGAAACCTTTCCACAGATTACATCATTGCTCTATGTGATAAACCAAAAAGCTAACGACACCCTGTACGATCAAAAGGTCATTTGCTACAAAGGTAGAGATCATATTTTTGAGGAAATGGAAGGTTTGCGTTTTAAAATCAATGCTAAATCCTTTTACCAAACCAATTCCAATCAGGCCTACGAGCTTTATAAAGTAACCCGAGACTTTGCACAACTAACGGGTGAAGAATTGGTTTATGATTTATATACAGGAACCGGAACCATAGCTCAGTTTGTAGCTAAACAAGCCAAAAAAGTTATTGGTGTTGAAGCGGTACCAGATGCTATTACAGCAGCCAAAGCCAATGCACAATTTAACGGCATAGAAAACGTTGACTTCTTTGTTGGCGATATGAAAGAAGTTTTCAACGCCCAGTTTATTAAAACCCATGGCAAGCCAGATGTCATCATAACCGATCCTCCTAGAGACGGGATGCACAAAGATGTGGTTGCCCAAATTTTAAAAATAGCACCCAAACGCGTCGTGTATGTAAGTTGCAACAGTGCTACACAGGCAAGAGATTTGGCTCTTATGGCTGAAGATTATAAAGTGATCAAGGTACAACCAGTAGATATGTTTCCTCAAACACATCACGTTGAAAATGTTGTACTTTTAGAACGAATAAAATAACTATGAAAAAACTCTTTTTACTTCTTCTTTTGATGGTGGTTTCGTCTAATTGTGAGCGAGATGACATCTGTGATGAAGGCAAAGTAACTACTCCAAGGCTTTATATAGGTTTTTACGATATCGATTTGATCAACTCCGATACGCCAAAAAATGTTGTTGGGTTACGTGTTCAAGGTATTGGCAATGATGATTATTTAGCAACCTATTCAGGAAGTAGTCCACTAAACGAAATTTACCTTCCTTTGAAAACCACAGAGGATCAAACGCAATATAGTTTGATCAGGGATTACTCCGTAAATGATAATGATACACCTGATGACCCTAGTGATGATTTCATTGAGGGAAATGAAGACATTATTACCATTTCCTACCAAAGAGAAACAGAATATGTTTCAAGGGCTTGTGGCTATAAAACCAATTTTGCCTTTTTGACTGTAACCCCTGTAAACGATGGGGATAACTGGATACAAGCCATCCAATATGCCGAGGACAATATGACAATAGAAAACGAACTAGACATTCATGTTAAGATATATCACTAATATTTTTTGTATAGCTTTAGCTTCATTTTCAATGTTTGCGCAAAATGACAGTCTAGTCGGACAACAAGTTCAAGGAAATGTTTTGATTGTCGAAGAGCCCAAATCTGATTCGCTAAAGATAAAAGAGACTTATGGGTTGCGATTGGGAGTTGATGTAGGCAAGTTTATAAGACCATTTGTTGAGGATGACTACACTGGTTTTGAGGTTATGGGAGATTACCGTCTTACCAGAAAATGGTACCTGGCAGGAGAAATAGGCGCTGAAAACAAGCGTACCCAAGACAATGATTATTTAGATGTCACGACTCAAGGGACCTATTTTAAAGCTGGAGCCGACTGGAATGCCTACGAAAATTGGTATGGCATGGAAAACATGATTTACCTTGGCTTTCGTGTTGGAGCTAGTTCATTTAGACAAACCCTACATTCTTATGGGGTGTATTCCACAGATCAATATTGGCAACCCCAATTTACCAATAATGAAGAACAAGAGTTCAAGGGGCTTTCTGCTATTTGGGGAGAAGTTATTGCGGGACTTAAAGTAGAAGTGTTCAATAACATCTATATGGGCGTCAATGTGCAATTCAAATATCTGGTTACCCAAGATGAGCCATCTGGTTTTGAAAACCTATACATTCCGGGATATCAGCGTACTTATGACAGTAGTAACTTCGGTTTTGGTTTTGGATACAATGTATCTTATCTCATTCCTTTCTTTAAAAAAGACAAAAAGAAAGTAACCGAAGAGGAATAGTTGTATGTTATCGGGAACATTTTGCGTCGATATACATGCTCAAACTTCCCGTTCTTGATTGCCAAATTACCATGATAATTTACAACTAAGAACCGTTTTAAAGTTATTTAACTTAAAGAATGGTTAATCTTGGTATTTTGCTTTTTTACTGCCCTCGTAGATTTCATATTTCACCAATTTCGACTCCAGTTTGGCATTAAAAACCTTAATCTTTCTTGATGGTCTTAATCCTACATGTTTTAAAGCATCTAAATTGGAGGTAATGAACCAAGCTTCTGTACCAGGATAACTCTGTTTAAGGGTGTCACCAATATTCTTGTAGAAATTTTCCATGTCGATATCCAAACGCTCTCCATACGGTGGATTAAAAACCATATGAAGTTTTCCATCCATAGGTTTTTCTGTTTTGAAAAAATCTTGGTGTTCAATGGTTATAAACTCATCCAAATGGGCATTCTTAATATTGTCGATAGCCTTTCTAACTGCTGAAGGCGATTTATCATACCCAATCATTTTATGGTGAAAATCTCTTGTTTTCTTCAATAAAGACTCTTCAATCATTTCAAACAAATCAACATCCCAATCCTGCCAGCGTTCAAAAGCAAATTCCTTACGCATTAAATTGGGGGGAATGTTACAGGCAATCATAGCCGCTTCTGCCAACATCGTTCCACTACCGCACATGGGGTCCATAAAATTGGATTGTCCATCCCAACCAGACATCATAATCAATCCAGCCGCTAGAACTTCATTGATAGGTGCTATGTTAGTAGCTGTTTTATATCCTCTTCTGTGCAGCGATTCACCCGAAGAATCTAAAGAAATGGTACAAAGGTTTCTGTCAATATGAACGTTAATTTTTAAATCAGGGAATCTTAAATCGATATTGGGTCTATCTCCAGATTGATTTCTAAATCTATCCACAATAGCATCTTTGGTTTTAAGCGCTATAAATTTGGAATGCGTAAAAACTTTAGAGTGTACTGTTGCATCTATTGCCAAAGTTCCAGTCGGCTTTAAATAGCGTTCCCAGGGCATTTTATATACCGCGTCATAAAGATCCTGTTCACTTCTTATGTGAAATGTCTTTAAGGGTTTTAATATTTTGATAGCGGTTCTAAGCGCCAAGTTCGCCTTATACATAAAGCCCTTGTCCCCTACAAAGCTTACATTCCTTACACCCTTCTCAATATCCATCGCTCCTAACTGCAGTAACTCTTTGGCTAGTAAATCTTCAAAACCAAATAAGGTTTTGGCCACCATTTTAAAATTATTATCCATATTGGGTTTTTAATTGCTAGCAAAAATACCATATTTTTGTGGCTTAGTTAATCTTTTTTAGTCGGGTTAAGGATTGAACACTTGTTGGAGCTCTTTTTTGGCGGAATTTCTGCCTAAAAAAGCGACTTGTGAAAGCCTGATTCAAAATTCTTTAGAATTTTGAAAACCCCATTATACTATGGCAGAACATACACAACAATGGTACGCTTCTTGGTTTGACACCCCATTCTACCACATTCTCTATAAAGATAGGGATCATCATGAGGCTCAGCTTTTTATGGATAATCTTACCGGATACCTTAATTTACCGGAGCAAGCAGATATATTGGATTTGGCCTGCGGACGTGGAAGGCATTCGGTGTATTTGAATAATCTAGGGTATCAAGTAACGGGTATTGACTTATCTGAAAAAAGTATTGCTTATGCCAAACAGTTTGAAACGGACTCTTTGAAGTTTGAAGTTCATGATATGTGTGAACCCTATCCTAAAAAATTTGATGCTGTTTTTAATTTATTTACAAGTTTTGGGTATTTTGATCAGGAAGAGGACAATCTTAAAACCATCAAAGCCATCAAGCAAGATTTAAACGACTATGGGTTTGGTGTGATTGATTTCATGAATGTTTCTTTTGTTGCAAATCATTTAATTACTGAAGACCAAAAAACGGTTAATGGTATTGATTTTTATCTAAAAAGATATGTCAAGGACGGACATATTTTCAAAGACATTGAATTTGAATTTGAAAATAAGAACTACCATTTCCAGGAACGCGTCAAGGCCCTTACACTAAAGGATTTTGAAGCCCTATTTGAAAAAGCTGGTTGTTATTTATTGGATGTTTTTGGTGATTATAAACTAAGAAAATTCTATGAAGCTAGTTCAGAACGACTAATCATGATATTTAAATGATAGAATATTTTTTACCCATTTTGGCCGTTTTTATGGGCGTAGGTATTGTATTGGCTACCAATCATAAAAAAACAACATTCTCAAAATTATTGTTGTCATTTAGTGGTGCCTTTTTATTGGCTGTCACTTTGTTCAACTTGTTACCCGAGGTTTATGAGCATTTAGATAAGGTCGTGGTTGGAACTTGTATTATGGGAGGAATTTTGATTCAGATCATTTTAGAATTTTTCTCAAAAGGTGCCGAACATGGACATATCCACCTACATGGTGATCATCACCAATTTCCATGGATGCTCTTTTTAAGTTTGTGTTTGCATAGCCTTTTGGAAGGCTTTCCCATTCACCATCATGAAACCATGGTCTATGGAGTATTTATCCATAAAATACCTATCGCCATGTTGATTACAACCTTTTTGTTGCATGCAGAATACAGTCGTTTCCAAATTATTATTTTTCTAAGTGTTTTTGCCGTCATGACACCTCTTGGAACCCTTGTATCATATAGTGGTTTGATTCCTCTTGGAGCTATCAATTATATTAATGCCCTAGTGATTGGTATCTTCCTGCATATCTCAACGACTATTTTGTTTGAAAGCAATCAAGGCCATTCTTTTAATCTTACTAAATTGTTATCCATTATCTTTGGATTTGCTATAGCTTATTTTGTATAATGTTCAGTAAAGAAGAATCCAGATATTTAAGAGAAACCTTTTGGACCAGTTTTGGAAAGTCCTTCCCTAGAAAATGGATTTTGTACAATACCAAAATCAAAGGATTGAGTTTTAAATTCTATTTTGATACCAAATCAGCTTTTGTTTCTCTGGATTTGGAAGATGATTTGGAAAACCGAATTGAATGCTGGGAGAAACTAGTCGCTCTAAAGAGTATCTTAACCGAAGATTATCTACCCGATGCCATATATGAAGAGGTCTTTTATCTTGAAAATGGAAAAGAAATATCTCGGATTTATGTTCCGCTGGATGCCAAAGTTTCGATTCACAATAAAAATACTTGGCAACAGGTGATGGAATTTTTCAATGAAAAAATGACTTTGTTTGAAGCTTTTTTTGAAGAATACAAAGACGTGATCAAACCTTAAATCGCGTATAATAATATCATCAGGTAATGGCTTAAAGCCCCACCCAAAACAAACAAATGCCAAATCACATGGTTATATGGTATTTTCTCTATGGCATAAAACACGATTCCAACGGTATAAAACAGACCTCCTGAAAATAAAAGCAACAATCCGTTATAGCTTAGAGCCTCCGATAAAAAACCATAGTCCAATACAACAAGCCAACCCATAACTAAATATAAAATAAGTGAAATCGCTTCATACTTTCCAGTGAAGAAGATTTTTAAAATGCTCCCGATAGCCACTATGACCCATTCTATGATAAAAAGAGTCCAGCCTTTACTAGTTTCCAAAGTAATCAAACAAATGGGCGTATAAGTACCTGCAATCAACAGGTAGATACTTATATGGTCTAAAATGCGATAATAATGCTTTTTGGATTCATGCTGAACGGCATGATACAAAGTTGATGAAGAAAATAAAACAATGAGGGTGATGCCATAAACAATCACACTAAACAAACTATATTCTGTTTTGTGGTTGTCAAAAACTATGAGCAATATCAAACCGACTATTCCCAGTAAAGCTCCTATTCCATGAGTATAGGCATTGAACTTTTCTTCTAATGGAGATTGGATACGCATGCTTATTTGGTCGCCTTTTTAACCCATTTATTTGTTAGTTCAAAATAATCAAAATCCAAAGCAGACTCTTGATATTCTAACACCCCATTTTGAAAACTACGTTGCAAAATATCCTCAATATAGTAGTCTTCTTTACTATCTACAGGATTAAACTCTTCCTTCAAAGAAATACTAAACAAATTGGCTGTGCTGTTATACCAAAAGGCTCTCCAACCACTTCGCAAACTCTTTACCAACTCAAACGTCGTTTCACCTGTTTGCCGATGAATTAGCTTTACTAAAATTTGACCTTCAGTACGGGTAAGGTTTTTTAATTCTTCGGTAAATTCCTCCTCGAGATATTTTTGAATAAGCTTGGTGTACTTTCTCTTGTCCTTTTTGGAAGTCATCATTTCCAAGCGTTCATTGAGTGTTTGTAACCTTTCAGAAGCCATTTTGGCATAAGGATATACCTTTATGGTTTTTCTTCTAAGTATCAAATAAGCCCTTCTGTCTTCCCTACTATCAAATTTCAATTTTTGAAGTAAAAGTACTTCCTCCAAATCTATGGCAGTTCTAGGAATGGAATCCCCCTGAATAATAATGTATTCTACCTCCTCAGAATCCTTATCATCAGATAGTTCTTGGGCGTGTAACCATATTGGTAAAAACAAACAAATTAGGGGCCATTTTTTCATAACTGAAGGTTTATCTAAAACCGTTCCAAACATAGGTAAAATTAAGAATTTACTCTTCCAATCTCCTTAAAAATCTTATAATATTATTATTTTAGTGCAAAACTTAAAACCGTATGGCAAAGAAGCAAGTTCTCAATAAAAAATCCTTGGATTTTCTTGAAAAATACTTAAATAATGCCGCTCCTACTGGCTATGAATGGGACGGACAAAAACTGTGGATGGAATACGTAAAACCCTATGTGGATACGTTTATTACTGATACTTACGGCACCGCTGTTGGTGTCATTAATCCGGATGCTAAATACAAAGTCGTGATTGAAGGTCATGCTGATGAAATTTCTTGGTATGTCAATTACATCACAGACAATGGTCTTATCTATGTCATAAGAAATGGCGGAAGTGATCACCAAATTGCTCCAAGTAAAATCGTAAATATTCACACCAAAAAAGGCATTGTAAAAGGCGTTTTTGGTTGGCCTGCTATTCATACTCGGGACAAATCAAAAGAACAAACTCCTAGCCTAGAAAACATCTTTATTGATGTAGGAGCCAAAGATAAAGCAGAGGTGGAAAAAATGGGTGTTCACGTAGGTTGCGTTATCACCTATCCTGATGAATTTCATATCTTAAATGGTGACAAATTTGTTTGTAGAGCCCTTGACAACCGTATGGGTGGTTTTATGATTGCTGAAGTTGCTAGATTGCTTCATGAAAATAAAAAGAAATTACCTTTTGGTTTATACATTACCAATTCAGTACAAGAGGAAATTGGTCTACGTGGTGCAGAAATGATTACCCAAACGATTAAACCCAATGTGGCGATAGTTACGGATGTAACCCATGACACCACCACCCCAATGATTGAAAAGAAAAAAGAAGGTCATTTGGAGTTGGGTCTTGGCCCAGTGGTAGCCTATGCTCCTGCTGTTCAGCAAAAATTACGTGATCTAATTACTGATACTGCTGAAGAAAATAAAATTCCTTTTCAACGTTCTGCCCTTTCAAGAGCAACCGGAACAGACACAGATGCCTTTGCATATAGTAACGGCGGAGTTGCTTCTGCCCTAATTTCATTGCCATTAAGGTATATGCATACTACGGTAGAAATGGTTCATAAAGAGGATGTAGAAAATGTTATCCGATTGATTTATGAAAGCCTTTTGAAAATAAAGGATGGCGAATCTTTTAGTTACTTTGATTAAATATTAATAAGTCCGCTTTACATTTTCAGATTGCTAAAGCGGCTTTTTTTTTATGACAGACGAATTCATAGATATTGTTACCCAAGATGGCAAGCCTACTGGTAAAAAAGCCCTTAAATCTGAAATCCATGCTAAAGGTTTTTACCATAACACGGCACATGTATGGTTATACAATGAAAATCATGAAATTTTACTACAACAAAGGTCTGTGCAAAAAGTTATTTGCCCAGGTATGTGGGACGTTTCTGTAGCAGGCCACGTAGACGCGGGTGAAACACTCACCGAAGGAGCTGTGCGGGAAACTAAAGAAGAACTTGGGTTGAATCTCCATGAAAGTGACCTAAAAAAAATTGGTGTTTTTGAATGCTTTCAAGCGTATGATAATGGTATAAAGGATAATGAATTTCATCATACTTTTATAGCCAAATTAAACGCAAAACTTCAAGATTTAACTCCGCAAATTGAAGAAGTAGAAGCTTTAAAATTGGTTACTTTTGAGGAATTTGAATCGCTTCTTAAAGAAAGCGGTACTAATGATCACTTTGTGCCCACTAATAGAGCTTATTACCAAAAAGTACTTCAAGCTATTAAACAGGAAACAGCCAACTCTTGAGTATTTTAAATTTGATACTAGCTGCATTAGCCCCAGTGGTGGCTATTATCGTCTATATTTATGCCAAAGACAAGCATGAAAAGGAGCCTAGGCGCTTAATGTTTTATACGTTTCTATTTGGTGCTTTTCTGAGTATTTTTATTACTACCGTTCTGTATGTGATTTTTGATTATATACTTCCCATAAACAAAGACACAGTACTTCAACAATTTATAAAGGCCTTTTTTATAGTAGGACTTACCGAGGAATTCAGCAAGTATATCATTGTAAGATATTATTCCCAACGTCGACTGGAATTTAATGAACCTTTTGACGGTATTGTCTATGCCGTTATGGTTTCCATGGGATTTGCCGCTACTGAAAATATCCTGTATGTTTTAGAAGGCGGATATGAAGTGGCTCTCCTGAGAGCTTTCACAGCAATTCCAGCTCATGCCACCTTCGCCGTAATCATGGGCTTCTTTATGGGACGAGCTAAATTTTCAAAAAATAGAATTAAATGGAATTTAATTGGCTTATTAGGAGCTATTATTTTTCATGGCGCCTATGATTTTTTCCTTTTCATCCACTTTATTCCAGGAATTTGGATTGGTGCATTTGCCTCTTTAATCCTTGGTCTATTCTTATCCTTAAAAGCGATTAAAATTCATCAAGAAGGTTCTTTTTTTAAAAACACCTAATCCATTTATTAATAGCCTAGGATTGCTTAAATTAGCATAGATAAATACTTCTTGATACCATGAAGAATACTATTGCTGAACGGATTGCTGACTTTATAAAGCGCTTTCCTCCTTTTGACCTATTAAGGAAACCCCAACTTCAAGAAATTTCGCAACAGGTAAAAATTATCTATTTAGAAAAAGGCGAAACCATATATAAAGAACATGATCCGCCACAGGATCGTTTTTACATCATCCATAAAGGAGCGGTTTCCCTCATGAAAAAAGAGGAAGTTATCGATAAGTTTGATGAAGGCGATGTTTTTGGTTTAAGACCCTTGTTTGCTCATGAGAACTATGCCATTACCGCTGTAACGGCCGAAGAATGCATTTTATATGGTATTCCCATTGACATTTTTCAACCGATGGCTTCCAAAAACAAGAACATAGGAAACTATTTGATTGAAAGCTTCGCTTCAAATACCGAAAATCCGTTTACCAAAGAACATCACGTTCAGTTCTTTTCTGATGCTGAAATCATTTTAAATCCAACGGATAACCACTTTGAATTACAACCTGTCAACTATATAAAAAAGATTATTCTTGCCGAACCAAGCTCCAAAATAAGAACCATTGCCAAAACAATGAGTGAAAAAAACATTGGTTCTATTATTATAGCTGATTTGGAAGATAAAATTCCAATAGGGATTGTGACCGATAAAGATCTACGGAATAAAGTGGCCACTGGGCTTCATTCCATCAACGAGCAAGTCACCAAAATCATGAGCAGTCCGGTGTTGTGTTATCCCAAAAACATTACCATCGCGCAAGCCCAAATAACCATGTTAAAACATAAAATTGGGCACTTGTGCATCACGCAAGATGGGACACCCAATAGCCGAATAATTGGTTTGGCTTCAGAACACGATCTCATTGTCATGAAAGGGACCAACCCTTCTGTGTTGATGAAAGCCATTAAAAGAAGTAATACCACTAAGGATCTCAAACGAATTAGAGAAAAAATCATGGTGCTTCTTAAGGGCTATATCATGCAAAATATCCCGCTTACCCATACCAGCAAGATTATTTTTGAACTCAATGATGCTACTGTAAAAAGAGTCGTCGAGCGCTGCTTGGTGAAGATGAAAGAAGATCCGCCAGTCAATTTTGCTTGGATGTCACTAGGAAGCCAAGGAAGAAAAGAGCAATTACTGCATACCGATCAAGATAATGCCATAGTTTTTGAAAATGTGCCCCCTGAAAAACTGGAAGAAACCAGAGCCTATTTTTTAAAACTGGCAAAAAAAATAAATAAGAGACTCAATACCATTGGTTTTGACTACTGTCCTGCCGATATGATGGCTAAAAATCCTCGATGGTGTCTAAGCTTGGATGAATGGAAAGACCAGTTTAAACAATGGACGACCAATACCGGTAACGACGAACTGCTTTTATGTAATATCTTTTTTGATTTTGACATTAGTTATGGTGATTCTAGACTAACAAACGAATTGGCAGATCATGTACTCCATATTGTAAAAGATAATACCATTTTCCTATCCAAATTAGCAGCAAATGCGCTTAGCAACGCCTCCCCTTTAGGCTTCTTTAGGCAATTTTTGGTGGAATCTAATGGTGAGCACAAAGATCAATTTGATTTGAAAAAACGAGCCCTGATGCCCATAGTAGACGCAGGAAGATTACTGACCTTGAAATTTCAAGTTAAAAATATCAATAATACCGCTGAGCGCTTTGAAAAGTTAGCCGAAATCTTCCCAGAGAATGAGGAACTCTATTTGGGGTGCTCCTATGCCTTTAAAGCCATTTCAAAATTCAGAACCAAACACGGGTTACAAAATAATGACAATGGTCGATTTATTGAATTGGAACATCTGACTAAAGAGGAAAAAATGAAATTAAAACGCTGTTTTAAAACCATAGCTCAGGTTCAAGAATTTATAAAAGTAAGGTTCAATGTAAGCACGCTTCTCTAATGTTTAATTGGTTTAAAAAAAATACAAAAAGATTAAGTCTACCAGAATTCTGGAACCATTATGAAGATTCCTTTAAGGACGATGAGAATCTGACCTTAAAATCGGCTCGTTTTGTAGTGTTAGATACAGAAACAACCGGATTTGATTACCATATTGATCGGGTTTTGTGCATTGGTGCCGTAGATATCATGAACTATGAAATCCAAGTTGCCAACTCATTTGAAGTTTATATTCAGCAGGAGCGCTTTAACGAGAAAACGGTGCCTATACACGGAATCATAAAAAATGAAAGAATCTCAACGCTTACAGAAATTGAAGCCATCGAACGATTTTTAGACTATTTGGGTAATGCCATTATTGTAGCACATCATACCAAATTTGATGTCACAATGATTAATAACATGCTACAAAGACATGGATTTCCTAAATTAAAGAACAAAGTTCTAGATACCGTCAATCTTTACAGAGAAACCAAAATAAGAACAAATTTCAACCAAAACGAAACCCTTTCCTTAGATCACATTGCCGATAAGTATTTATTGGACGTTTCAGATCGACATACGGCAGCAGGTGACGCGCTTCTCACAGCTCTTATTTTTCTTAAAACGACAACCATACTACAAAATAAAAAGGACTGGACCTTGAAAGACATTTTAAAGCTATAGCAAATTACCAATAATATGGTTTCTTAGTTACGAAAACGTTATAGATTGGTTATCTTTATCGCATTAAAAAATCAATCTATGAGTCATTTCAAAGTGTCAGTTAATGAAAATGAACCCATCACCGTTACTTCTGAGGAACTAATGGGTTTAGACATTCATCCAATTACTGAAAACGAGCAACACGTTCTGTATCAAAACAAAGGATATCATGCTCAAATAAAAACTACAGATTTCAACCACAAAGAATTTGAAGTAAAAATTAACAACAACCTATACAATGTTAAGATTTTCAACGAATTAGATGTTTTAATTAAGGATATGGGCTTTGAAGTTGGAGCTTCAAAATTTGTAAATGATATTAAAGCTCCCATGCCAGGTTTAATTTTAGATATTCAGGTTACCGAGGGAAATGAAGTTCAAGAAGGCTCCCCATTACTTATTCTAGAAGCCATGAAAATGGAAAATGTATTAACCTCTCCCCGAGCAGGTATTATTAAATCCATAAAGATTAATAAAGGTGATGCTGTTGATAAAAACCAGCTCCTTATTGAATTTGAATAATCCAAAACGATCTCAAAACTAAAAGTTTCTTTCATGAAAAAAATACTAGTTGCCAATCGTGGTGAAATAGCCCTAAGGGTTATGAAAACCATTAAAAAAATGGGCATTAAAACGGTGGCCATTTACTCCACTGTTGACAGGCAATCTCCTCATGTAACCTTTGCTGATGAAGCCATTTGCGTGGGTGAAGCCCCTTCCAATCAATCTTATTTGCTTGGAGACAAAATTGTAAATATTGCAAAAGAATTAGAAGTGGATGCCATACACCCTGGTTATGGTTTTCTTAGTGAAAATGCTGATTTCGCTGAATTATGTGAAGCTAATGACATTGTTTTCATTGGTCCCAAATCCAAAGCGATTAAAGTGATGGGTAGCAAACTTGCTGCCAAGGATGCGGTTAAAGCCTATGACATTCCTATGGTGCCTGGAATTGATGAAGCCATTACCGATGTTGATAAGGCCAAAAGCATTGCCAATGATATTGGGTTCCCTATACTTATCAAAGCCTCGGCAGGTGGTGGTGGAAAAGGGATGCGAGTGGTGGAAAAGGCCAGTGATCTGGAATCCCAAATGAACCGTGCCATTAGTGAAGCTACTTCTGCTTTTGGAGATGGCTCTGTTTTTATTGAAAAATATGTTGCTTCTCCAAGGCACATAGAAATACAAGTAATGGCCGATACCCATGGCAATATCATTCACCTTTTTGAAAGAGAATGTAGCATTCAAAGAAGGCATCAAAAGGTGATTGAAGAAGCACCTTCTTCGGTATTGACTCCAGAATTAAGACAGGAAATGGGACAGGCGGCAGTAAAAGTGGCAAAAGCTTGTGACTATGTAGGTGCAGGTACGGTAGAGTTTCTTTTGGATGAAAACATGAATTTTTATTTCTTGGAAATGAATACCAGACTTCAAGTAGAACATCCTGTAACTGAGCTGATAACAGACACCGATTTGGTAGAAATGCAAATTCGTGTAGCTCGTGGTGAAGAGTTACCCATAAAACAAGAGGACCTACAAATTAATGGTCACGCATTGGAATTAAGGGTGTATGCCGAAGATCCCCTAAATGACTTTCTTCCTAGTGTAGGGACCTTGGAAAAGTACCGTTTACCCAAAGGAGAGCATATCAGGGTAGACAACGGCTTTGAAGAAGGTATGGATATTCCTATTTATTACGATCCCATGCTGTCCAAATTGATTACCTATGGCAAAAATCGTGAAGAAGCTATTCAATTAATGAAAGAGGCTATTTCTGATTATCAAGTGAAAGGCGTTGAAACAACCTTACCGTTCGGAACCTTTGTTTGTAACCATGAAGCCTTTATTTCAGGAAATTTTGACACCCATTTCGTCAAAAAATACTATTCGCCAGAGGCCATTCAAAACGAATGGAATCAAGAAGCTAAAATTGCAGCCCTTTTGGCCATAAAACAATTTGAAAAGGAAAAAACCATTTTAAAACTACCTAAATAGGAAGTTCTAACAAGAAGAAAAAGATCCTATGGAAGATAAAATCAAAGATTTACAAGATAAATTAAGTTTAGCCTATGCTGGTGGCGGACAAAAACGAATTGACAAACAGCATGAAAACAAAAAACTAACCGCTCGTGAGCGTGTTGAGTATCTGTTGGATGAAGGCTCCTTTGAAGAAATTGGCGCCTTGGTAACGCACAGAACCAAAGATTTTGGCATGGACAAACAACAGTTTTATGGAGATGGTGTTGTTACCGGTTATGGTACCATTGATGGCCGATTGGTTTATGTGTTTGCCCAAGATTTTACAGTATTTGGTGGTTCCTTATCAGAAACCCACGCAGAAAAGATTTGTAAAATAATGGACTTGGCTTTAAAAGTTGGTGCTCCCGTCATCGGACTCAATGATTCCGGTGGTGCGCGTATTCAGGAAGGAGTTCGTTCTTTAGGTGGTTATGCCGATATTTTTTATAGAAATGTTCAGTCCTCTGGGGTTATTCCTCAAATATCTGCCATTATGGGCCCATGTGCGGGAGGTGCCGTTTATTCTCCAGCAATGACCGATTTTACCTTAATGGTAGAAAATACAAGCTATATGTTTGTGACGGGGCCCAATGTGGTTAAAACCGTGACCAATGAAACGGTAACCTCTGAAGAATTGGGAGGTGCTTCTACACATGCCACTAAATCAGGTGTTGCCCATAAAACCTCGTCTAATGATGTGGAGTGCTTGGAAGATGTACGGAAATTATTGAGTTATTTACCTCAAAATAATCAAGAAACGCCACCAAAACTGGAGTACGTTCTTACCGATGAAATACGAGAGCAATTATCTGATATTGTTCCTAACAACGCCAACAAACCCTATGACATGCACGATGTTATTTCGGGGATCATAGATTCGAATTCGTTTTATGAAATCCATAAAGATCATGCAGAAAACATTATTGTAGGATTTGCAAGATTAGGTGGTAAAAGCATCGGAATCGTTGCCAACCAGCCTATGTTTTTAGCTGGTGTTTTGGATGTCAACAGTTCGAAAAAAGCCGCAAGGTTTGTGCGATTCTGCGATAGTTTTAATATTCCATTACTAGTTCTGGAAGACGTACCTGGATTTTTACCCGGTACCGATCAAGAGTGGAACGGTATCATTGTTCATGGAGCTAAATTACTCTATGCCTTTAGTGAAGCGACGGTTCCAAGAGTAACCGTAATTACTAGAAAAGCTTACGGAGGTGCCTATGACGTGATGAACTCCAAACATATTGGTGCTGATATGAATTTTGCCTGGCCAAGTGCCGAAATTGCCGTAATGGGTGCCAAAGGTGCTGCTGAAATTATTTTTAAGAAGGAAATCAAGGAAGCTGAAGACCATGATGCCAAATTGAAAGAAAAGGAAGCAGAATATGCTGAGAAATTTGCAAACCCTTATAGCGCCACCGAACGTGGATTTATTGATGAAGTTATCTTACCAAAAGATACCCGTCGCAAATTAATTAAAGCATTTGCTATGCTGGAGGACAAGAAAATTGAAAGGCCAACTAGAAAACATGGTAACATTCCATTGTAAAAATCTGTATCTTTAGGGACAACAACAATTAAAGAAAACTAACATGAGAAACCCTTTATTTTTAATGATTGCCCTATTTATTTCTTTTTCAAGTTTTTCTCAATCGCCTGAGGAAATGAAAGCTTGGGAAAGTTATATGACTCCAGGAGAAGAGCATAAATGGTTGGCAAGTATGAATGGTCAATGGACTGCTACTGTGAAACAATGGATGGATCCTTCAAAACCCCCAGTAGAGTCTAAAGCAACTACAGAAAACCGAATGCTTATGAATGGTTTGTATCAAGAATCATCCCATCGAGGAAACATGATGAATATGGCTTTTGAGGGTCGAAGCATCACAGGTTTTGACAATTCTAAGAAAATGTTTGTTTCTACTTGGATTGACAACTTCGGAAGTGGCATTATGGTGATGGAAGGTATTTTTGTGGAGCCATATCGTGTACTTGTTTTGGAAGGAACCATGGTGGATCCTACTACAGGGAAAGATTTAAAGGTGAAAGAAGTCATGACGTTTGTTTCTAAAAACTCCTATAAGTTTGAGATGTATATGGATATGGGAGGCGCTCAGATAAAAACCATGGAAATAAATTATACAAGGGAGAAATAAAATCCCATTCTAAAATTTAGAAGCTCCTATTTTCTGAAGAATTTAGGAGCTTTTTTATTTAAGCTTCCCTTTAAATGCCAAATAGACGCCATTACTCCATCCAAAACCGTCTTGCAACGGATACTCTCCCCCTCCTGCTTCAATATCTAGATTTTCAACATGGTACTTTTCAACAAACTTCCCCGAAGTTTTAAAGACCTTTTCGTTTAAATTTACCCACCGACTCATAATCTCGTTGGCCAACTCTTGATGCCCATAATTTTCTAAACCAATAACCGTAATCCATTGTAATGGCGCCCAACCATTTGGTGCATCCCACTGCTGGCCTGTATGTTTTAATGTGGTAACCAAACCTCCCTCCTTTAAAAAATGAGCCTCTATAAAACGTGCTACCCTATCTGCTTGATTTTGATTTGCCATTTTAGAAAACAAAGGATACACCATGGCTAGCGATAAGCGTCCTGTCTTTTCCTGAGTTTTCCAATAAACATCTTCAAACACTCCTAGAGAGTCATTCCATGAAACCTCGTTCAAGTACCTTAGTCTATTGGCTTGGTTCGTTTTTAATTGATTGATGAATTGAGCATCTTCACTTTCATATGCTGTGCATAAAATGGTTTCCATCTTAAACATCAAAGCATTCAAATCAACTGGTAAAATTTCTAATATTTCTATAGTTTGCAGCTCTTGATTGTCTTGAAACCATCTAGAACTATAGTCCCATCCTGATTCTGCTCCCGCTCGCAACTGTCTGTAAAGGTCTCGATTGGGGAAGTCCTTTTGTAATGAATAATCTTCCCTGAATGATTCTTGTCTGGGTTTGTTATAAATATCATAATAACGATTCATCAACCCATATTCTGTCTTGACGACATGCTGATATACTTTTTGTGTAGAATCATGTGCCATCCAAAATTCATATTCCTTTTTAAGGGCTCCTCTATATTTCTTATAAACTGATGCCCCGTTTTTTTGAGCCAGTAATTCTACCATGCAAGCAAAAAAAGGTGGTTGTGACCTAGATAGATAGTATGTTCGGTTGCCATTAGGTATAAACCCAAACCGGTTAATTAAATAGCTAAAATTATCCAATATATCTTCAATTAAATCCCAATGGCCACTTTCTACTAATCCCAGCATGGTAAAATAGGAATCCCAATAATACACTTCCCTAAATCTTCCTCCCGGAACAATGTAAGCATTGGGTAAAGGAATCAGACTGTTTCTTAAACCAACTGAATCTTTCACTTTTGTCAAAACAGGCCATAATCTTTCAATATGCTCTGAGGCTGAATTTGTAGTGTCTGTTTTAAAATGAAGGTCTTTAACTTTTGGAACCTCAAAATATCTAGCTACAAAGGATTCTAAATCTAAATTGCCACTGGTCCTTCCCTCTTGGTACGCCTTAAGAATAGCATCATAAGAATCAAGTGCTGTGGCGTCAACAAAGGTTTTACTGTCGGGAAATATTTCGGCTAATTGTATTTCTACAAACAAATCCCCCAATTGTTGTTCTGGAAAAACCAATTCGGTGGAAGGACTAGTTGCCTTTTTGGAGCTTTTTGGTTCCTCTTTGCAGCTTAGGAAAAGAAAAATGGGAATCCAGATAAGGTATTTCATGATCTTAATTTCTTTGAAATTACGGTTTTTTGTTAAACAACTGTGAAATTTACTGATCGTACTTTAACTACAACGTTTTCTCTGAATTGGTTGCTTTACTTTTGTGGCATGCAAAAGCTTACCCAGAAACTCTCAGAAAAGAATATTAACATCGAATTTATTGGCTTAATGGCTTCCTTAATGGCCATTGTAGCCTTAAGTATCGATGCCTTATTACCGGCGTTGCCAGATATTGCTTCAGATTTAAACGTCCACGACCCTACCCAAAACCAAAAGCTTATTACCATGATTTTTTTGGGTCTGGGCTTTGGTCAACTTATTTTTGGGCCACTATCTGATAGCTTTGGAAGGAAACCCATCATTTACACCGGGTTCACCATTTTTGTTTTCGCGAGTATTTTATGCGTCACCACCAATAGTTTTGAGTGGATGGTCGTGGGAAGAATATTTCAAGGGGTGGGATTGTCTGCTCCACGTACGATCAGTATCGCTATGATTAGAGACACTTACCGGGGTGATTTTATGGCTCAAGTGATGTCTTTTGTGACCATGATATTTATTCTTGTTCCGGTAGTAGCGCCAACCATAGGGCAATTAATGATAACCTTTTTTGATTGGCATTCCATATTCAACCTCAATTTAATTTATGGTTGTTTGGTCATTTTCTGGTTTTGGAAAAAGCAACCAGAAACCTTAGCTAGGGAAAAACGCATTAAACTGTCACCCAAACTATTTTGGAACGGGACACGCGAATTTTTTAGATACAAAGATGCCGTAGCCTACACCTTTGTTTCTGGATTGATTACGGGATCCTTTATGGTGTATCTAAGTACCTCCCAACAAATTTTTGAAGAACAATATCACACGGCTGAATTGTTCCCTTATATATTTGCCAGTTTGGCTATTTCCATTGGGTTTTCAACCTTTTTCAATAGTGCCTTGGTGCTGAAGTTTGGGATGAAACGGCTAGCTACCGTTTCTACCATAGGGTTTAGCGTCATATCGCTCTTGTTTGTTCTAATCTTTCACTCTGGAGTGAATCCTCCCCTAGCTGTGCTGGTTCCGTTTTTTGGACTGCAGTTCTTTGCTATCGGTTTTATATTTGGAAACCTACGTTCTATGGCGATGGAACCTATCGGACATATTGCAGGTATTGGAGCGGCTATCAATGGTTTTATTTCAACTATTATGGCGGTGCCCATTGCTAACTACATTGGGAGTTTTGTGAATGATAGTGTGCTGCCGCTTTTTATTGGGTTTTCCATTTCAGGAGTACTTTCCCTGGTGTTAATGTACATGGTAAGGCATATAAAGCATCCTGAACCTGAAGCATAAAAAAGTCGGTTGACTTTATAAGGAATCAACCGACTTGAAACTAACTAATAATTAAACTTAGGGATTTAAAAGATTAGAATTGTAAATCTGCAACGATGTCAAACTCATCATAGATTACTTTGTCTTTTAAGTTTCCGAAGAAACTAGAAGAACCATATCTTACATCATACTTACTTCTATCTACTTTGACGCTAGCACTTGCTTTGCTTCCGTAAACAGATAAGTCAAAAGTAATGGGATGTGTGGTTCCTTTTATTGTTAAGTCACCAGTTACTTCGTAAGAGTTTTTACCTGTTGAAGTCACTTCAGTGAAAGTTAAAGAAGAGGTTGGGTACTTTTCTACACCAAAGAAATCATCACTCTTTAAGTGACCATCTAATTGGTCTTTGTATTCTCCAGATAAATCAGTTGATCCGATAGAAGTCATATCCATTACGAAACTACCTCCAACTAATTCTTCTCCATTGAATTCTAAGTTACCAGATTTTACCGCAATGGTACCTTCATGAGCTCCGGCTACTTTATAACCTTTCCATACTACTTTACTTTCTTCTGCTTTAATCATCTTTTTTTCTTTTTTAATAGGATTTGTAATTACTGCTAAAACTAAAACTGCTGTTGCTATTAATTTCATGGTTATCTTTTTTGTTTGTTATTGATGGTACAAAGATCCCGCAGATGCCCCTATTTAAAAATGAAGTAGATTATGAAATGAAGTTAAACTAGTTTAACCTGTGATGTGTTTTTGATCAAACTTGTTTGGAATATATTGGCCTAAGCACTTATTTTTGAAGCTATTATTTAAACAACTAGGTTACTGAGTCTATTTCTTGTTCTCGATACTCCTTTTGCTTATTTCAATCGCAAAAGGCACTCGAACTGACAGCAGGTTATCAAAATACACGCTACTTGATCCATTGCGAATTGCTATTCTAAACAAAGGGTTGACCCGAACCCACCCGAACTCACCCGAAGATGACCCGAAGATGACCCGACGATGACCTGTTCTAAAATGACCAAAGAAATTTAGCTTTGTAAGTAGTGAAGTAGATGATATTGCTTGGGGTGTGTTTTAATTAAGCACAGATTGCAAATCCGCGCTATCGGGTATGTCAAATTAAACGCCAAATCATATTATAATTAGTCTTTGTTATAGGTAGTTTTTAATTTTTCAGTTTGCATGTGAATACAATCTGAAATTGTTAAGTTGAGAATGGAAACTCTATTTTTCCCTTTTTTGAATGCCAAATAAAAGCTGCGCCACTGTTTTGGAAAGAGTATTCCTGAAAGAGCAAAGAGTAGGCAATAAATGCTATAATTTCCATTTCCAAGTAAATACATTTGCATTCTAATTTCCTCAAGTGGAGACATTCCGTATCCCAGTATTAAATGTTTTAAATCATGGTTTTCAAACTTTGGTATTACTTTCAAATGGTACTTCTTAAGCATCCCATAAATATCATAACCGACTGTACCTACTTTACAACTTTGTAACTCTACCATATGTTTTTCCATCTCATTTTTGAATAAGAATTGAAGAGGTTTAATAACTAACCATATCTTTAAACCTTCAACAAAGTTTTCACGAATATTTAAAGGAGGTAACTTTTGGTTCTGCGCAACATTAATACTAATCATGTTTTCTTTTTTTAATTATATACAACGGTAATAGATAGGTTCCGTTTTGGAAAAATCCGCGAGGAATTTTCTTCGCCAGTTCGTACTTCGTGCTCGTATCAGATGTAAGTGAAAACAAGCTATTACTTGTAATTATTATTAGTTAATGTATTTTATTCAATAAAATTTTGAGGATAGACTTTTCTAATTTCGGTCATTTCTTCCTTAGTCAAGCTATCCAATTCTTTGCTATATAGTTCTTTTGCAAGTTGGATTCTTAATTTCCTTATTTCCTCAACGATTGCATTTTGAACATCAATGTAAGTTTGATACCTAGTTCTTCTTTCTGTTTTTACACTTATTATGGATTGTGATTTATATTTTTCTTCATACTCTTTTAGGGCATTTTTCAGTTGGTCAATATCTACTTTACTTTTATTTACAAAAATTTGATTATTGCCATCAATGTATATGTTAATCGCTTTACTTAAATCGTATTCAGTATCGTCTTCTTGAATTTCTGGAAGCTTCCTGCTTAATCCATCATCGTTAACATAAGAAATCATGTCAAATAAGAAAAATACACTCATTTTATAATAATCAAGTTCAAAGTCCCTGGAATTCAATACAGTTAAAATTCCGTTTGCTACTGTTGAAGGTGAAAAATTATCGGACTCTTTAAGGGAATCTAATACTTTCTGTAATTCATTACTTTTAATAAATTCACTTTCTTTCAATTCTGATTGGCATTTGACAAAGGATTCAGATTGAGGAATTCCGATGGCCATTATCATATCAAAAAAGGATTTTGATGGATTATAGTTAAAATCGTTTTCTTCTATTATCTTTTCAAAGATTGCAACATAGCTTTTGCCACTACTATCTTTTAATATTTTTTCATTAATGAGTAATTGTTCAAATTCTGTTAGTGTTTTTTTGAATTTCGCTCCATTATCCTCATAACTTTGATAAAGACAATTCATCAATTTGTCTTCAACTCTCAATGTCTGTGAATAACAGAAAATTGTAAAAATTCCAAATATTAAAAATGTGAATGTCAATTTTTTCATATGTTGCCTAAAGGTCACTTCTAAACGTAAGTTACGGGTTTTTAATTAATGATTTTGGTTTAACATTAGCATTAGCAATCCATTCGGAATTGTTGTTATTGGTTGTTATCAGGTGTTTTTTTATTCATCTAATAGGTCTAACTTCCAACTGGTATTTTTTCTTTTCTCTTTCCAGTCCCAATAAGTTCCAAAAAAATCGTCATGAAGCATAGAATCCATTTCGTTTTCTTCGTCAAAGTCAACCAACATAACTTCTCCCCACTCTCCGTACTCAACAGTTGGGTCAGATGTCCCATCTAAAATATTTAGGAATCCGAAAAACACATCTGAAGTATTACTTGCTAATATTTTCCTCAATGCGCTTTTTAGAACCGGATTACCGCTTAATTTTGAGACTTCTTCTTTTTCTGATTCTGTCAAGCCTCCATTAGGCGGATAGTTTATAAGGCGATTGATTTTATTACTCTCAATGTCATTAGCAATATAGTTTGCATTTTCTTCAATCATCTGATGGATTGAAACTAAAAGAGACATTTTATTTTCTTCTGATAACTTCATTTTCCGTTTTTTAGATTTCCTAACGGTCTCTTCTAACCGTAAGTTATAGGATTATTTTGTTTTTCAATTTAGAAATAGCGAAGATCTCCAATGGGAATTGCTGTTAAAGATAGTTGTACAACGTTTTTATTTACAGGTTGATTTTAATTTTTTTGTTCCATTTTCTACAACTAATTCATAACCATTATCAAGCATCGGTTGAAAACTTTTTCGTCCCGTAAACTGCCAAAGTGCATACCCATATTGACATTGATTAATTGTTCCATTCTTATATTCGCCCAACATCAGTTCCTTTAATTCTTCCCAGTACTTTTTAGGTGAGTGGATAAATATTATTAATGGGCTAAATTCCGGATCAACAAATTCTTTATTATAATATTTTTTTATTCGTTCAACACTTGGGAAACCATATTTTTTGGTGATTTCTATCAATCTTTCAGTGTGTTCAGCGTCCATTGGATTGATATATTTTCTCCAAATTAGCTTTCCAATACTGTCAGATTTAAATTTCCGTTTTTTTATTTCCTCAATTTTTAAACTGTCTGGAAGATTCTCAATTCTGTTTGTTTCTGACTTATCAAAGGTTTTAAAAATTGTGTATTCACGCATAGTTTGGTCGTATCCATACATAAATTCCATTTCCTCAACTAAAACGTTAATATCCTTTTTCAAAAGTGAGTCTTTGGCAGATTGTGAATAAATTGTATTACTTAAGAATATGCTTAAAATTACAAGTTTTAATTTCATCATAGATGTTTTTTTTAAACGCTATACAAAGGTCTCTTCTAACCGTAAGTCATTGTTTTATTTTATTATGTTTTTCAATTAAGAAATAGCGAAGCAATGCAATCGGAATTGTTGTTTTACATTGTTGCCAATAGCACTTTTATTACCATTTCCAATTCAGTTCGTCAATATATTCTGCTCCTAACTCGGTCACACGTTTTTTAATTTCCGTTTGATTTTCAATTGAGTGTTTTGGGACAATCAGAGACAAATCAGTAGTTAATTTTATGAAGAAATGATCTTTTGTTTCTATTAGTTCTTTGATTTCAGTTCCGTTTAATTTGGTATCAGATGTAAAATCTTTGGCATTGATAGAATTTTCATTAATGTCAATTTGCACAGGCTTATTTATCCGATTTTTATAATTTTCCTCAACGTGTTTTTTAAAATGATTTTTATACCTCCTTTTGGAATATTTTGGATAGAATATAAACCACAGAATTGCTGTAATTCCAAAAACTATAATTCCAATGTAATTTTCATCCCTATTGGTTAAGTATAATCCATATGGTAAAAAAAGAATTGGTCCTAAAATTCTATTATTCCTGTGTTTCTTTTTATGTGATTCAGACTTTGAAGACGCATATAGTTGATATTCTAAAAAATCTGAGTTTGTAAGTTCGTATTTTAAGGTCATTAGGGTATTAATGGTTTGTGTATAAAAAATTGCTGTTTTACGCGCAAGGATTTTGCTAAGCCAGTTCGCACTTTGTGCTCGTATCAGAAGTAAGCGAGAACAAGTAATTACTTATCCGTTGTTCCGCTAATTTTTTATTCCTTTTCAAAGAATGCTTTCACTTCTGAAAAATAATCCTCCCCGTATTGTTGATAGAATTCTCCATTAGGTTTTATTATTAAAAATCCGGCACAGTTTTGATGCTCTGTAAAAACATTCTTATAGAAAAAACCAGAATCCAATATAAATTCATCCATTTGTTCATAAATTTCTTTATTGTAAGAATCATTCGTATAAACAAAAAAGTCAATTGCATTATAATCAGAACTCATTCTTGATGAAATACTAATTCTGTTTTTGGTCACTTTTCTATTGTCATTTTTGTTGAATCTAACATTTATACAATTTGGCGCTTTTTGGTTATAATTTATAAGAATAGATTTATTATCAGGAATTGTGGTTTTTAATTCTTCTTCCAGACTTTTAATCAGTTTATCATATTCAGTTCGGTTTAGTGTTCCAGAGTAAGCTACTCTACTTTTTTTGTATTTAGAATTGGAATGAGTATTTACTTTTGTGTTATTTAGATCTTTATTAGCTCCACAGGAGGATACTAAAATTAAGAAAATAATACATGCTCCTTTTTTTAATATTTCATTCATAGAATTTTGTTTGGTCAAATTATGCACAACGTTTTTTTGATTGCCTTGTTTCAGTTAAGCTTTTGAGGATTATGCTACCCCAGTTCGCACTTCGTGCTCGTGGCAGAAGTTGGCGAGAACAAGTAATTACTTTTAACTATTGTTTGCTGTAGTTTTTATATCTCAAATGAGCTGAAAAAATGATCTTTGATAAATTCCTTTTTATCTTTTTTTCTTAATTCTTGGAAATAGTTTTTTGGTAAAAACTCAATATGACAATCTTTGAAATCAAAATCATTCATTTCCGCTAAAATGATACTTATATTATAATACAAACAATTATACTCGTCAATGCGTTGATTTTTCAATTCATAAAATACTTTCTTGAAATTTTGAAGTGCTTGTTGTTCATTGTTTTCTAACTCTAAATAAATTCCAGTGTACAGATTTTTTAGTACATCAGTTTTAGGATTTTTAAATTCTGTTATTTTATTAAATGCTTTGTCTTTTTCGTTAAATAAATACAATATTTTAAATTCTGCTATTTTAATAATTCCCGCTCTATCTTTTCCATAATTTGTTTTTTTTAAAGAGTCAATTTTAGCCATTAAGCTTTTAAATTCAGGCGAACCAAGTCCGTTGACTGATAGATTAGAATTCATTTTGGGTAATTTCATATAATCAACTAAAATTTCCTCTGCTAGATTTCTTGAACTTTCAGCATAATTCGGTTGATTGGTCTGTTTACAAGAATGCACGAAAATTAATAATAGTAGAACTAAGTATGTGATTGGTCTTTTCATTACTCAAATTACTGGTAACGGTGAGTATAAGAATAGTTGCCCATTGCGTGGCACTTTGCAGTCAAGATACAAGAAAGTTGAATCAGGTTAAACTCCTTAAGTTTATTGCTATTTCGGCTATTATTTTTATACTTTGTTGGCAAACGTTTTTATAGTTTCATTCTTTACTAATCCAATCAACCACAAAGTCCATAAGATGCATGGGAACTGTGTGCTTCCCGTCAAACTTTTTGTAGGTTACATCATATCCGTTTTCAATCAGTAGGTCGCGACCAGCTTCGGCAAACTTTATGGGTACTAGTTCGTCCTTTTCTCCCTGAATAATCAGCGTTCTTACACCTTTACCATCTTGAATATTGTCACTCCCTAACCAATCTTCATCCACAACAGAACTGAAAATAATCATGCCATCAATTTTATCGTGATGATGGATTCCAGTCAGATAGGTGATGATTCCACCTTGAGAAAAGCCCGTAAAGAAGATTTTACCTATGTTATAGCTTTCTTTTAAATCTCTCATTACCTGCTTCATCTGCTTTTCGGTGGTCACACGCATAGCAGCTTTTTCCATGTCAGAGGCAGGTCTTTCGAGCATAATATAGGATGATATATCATATAGAAACCACTCATAGCCCTGTTTCCCATTACTACGAACGTACGGATAGGGTGCTTCAGGAGCTGCATAAATAAATCCTGCATCGGTAAAGGGCTTGCTCAAACTTAGAAAACTATCTGCGGTACCTCCATAGCCATGAAGTGCTATGACAAGTGTATGTGCTTCAGAAGAGTCATAATCATCAGGCAGTACCACTTTGGTAGAAGTAAAGGCCTCTACCTGATGCCACAGTGTTGAGGTGTTTTTGATAGTGTCATTTTGTGCCTGTACCATGTTGACAACTAATAAAAATGATAGTAGAAATGAAAAGACTGTCGGTTTTGGTTGTATCATAATGCTCCTATTAAGAATTTACTTCATCCCTTTCTTCAATGTTTGCCAACTCGTTATATCCCCATAAAAATAGTCTTTCACCCCTCTTTTTGTCGGGATATCGTTAATTTTTTGTATTGGTTTTGAGTTTGTTATTATCGTTTTAAAATACATGAACTAATGGGCTTATCTCAATTAATAAACCGTACGAGCTAGCAACTAGTCGTAACATCTTAAGGAGAGCCACTAATTTATTATTATTTATTAAAAATGTAGGTGTTTTTTTGTTAAAAAAATAGGGTTTTTTGTGGGGTGGTGGAATAAAATGCTGAAACAAGAGATGCTGAAACAAGAGATGCTGAAACAAGAGATGCTGAAACAAGAGATGCTGAAACAAGAGATGCTGAAACAAGTTCAGCATGACAAGGGTTTGGGGATTAGCAAGACAAGGGCTTGGGGTTCTGCGTGACTAGAGATGCTGAAACAAGTGCAGCATGACAGAATTGGGGTTCAGGGCGACAGGTCTGGGTTCTGCAGGACAAGAGATGCTGAAACGAGTTCAGCATGACACATCTTGGGTTCAGCATGACAAGCGTTGGGGTTCTGCGTGACAGGGTTGGGTGCAGGGATTTATTTCAATCTATTAAGTTGTATTTTTCTTTCAGTTAAACGATTGTCTAAATTCCAAAGGCGAAAGATTGGTTTTTGTCTTGAATAGTTTACTGAACGATTGTGAATGCTCAAACCCTAATTGAAAGGCAATTTCGCTTACCGATAAATTTGTCGTTGATAGCTTTTCTTTTGCTTTTTCAATTAGCTTTTCATGGATATGTTGCTGTGTACTTTGTCCTGTGAGTGAGCGTAACATATCGCTTAAATAACGTGGTGAGACATTCAATTTCTCTGCCAAATACCCAACAGTTGGAAGTCCTTTATCTAGCGTTTGCTCTTTTTCAAAATAAGTATTCAATAGATGTTCCATTTTACAAAGCAAATCGTGATTTATCGCTTTTCGAGTAATAAACTGTCTTTCGTAAAACCTGTTACTGTAGTTAAGTAATAAGTCGATTTGCGAAAGAATAATATCCTGCGTATGCCTGTCTATATGCTGGTATTCCCTGTCTATCTTTTGAAATATCTCAATAACATTTTTCTCTTCCCGCTCCGAAAGGTGTAAGGCTTCATTGACCGCATACGAGAAGAAACCGTAATTTTTTATATTAGTTGCCAAAGAATGTTTCAACAAAAAATCGGGGTGGAACATCAACATATATCCCTGCCCGCATTCTTTCCTTATTTTCCTGATTTCGGAAATGCTTAGTGATTGAACCTGCTTGGGAGCAATAAAATTCATCGTTCCCTTATTGAAATCATAGTATTGCTGTCCATATTTGACTTTTGCGGTAACATCTTTTTTCAATGAAACGCAGTAAAAATTCACAAAAAAATGTTCCCAGATTTTATTTTCGTCCGGTTTGACTCCCGAAACATCAATAACGCTTACGAGTGGATGCAATGGTTCTGGCAGCAGTAATTGCTGATGAAATTCGGATATGGAATTGACAATATGCATTGATCTTACAAATTTATGAAAAGTAACTGCCTCAAAAAGTCAGTTACTTTGTTTTTAATTTTTACAGGAATTGTTGCCCGATTTCTTTTCTGAACGATTCTTTTCCAATTTCCAGTCGTCTTTCATGCATCATATGAGCATCGACACCTGCTAAATAACGCACCTGGTCTTTATTATCGGTTGCAGCTTCGTAAACCACTTCGGCTATTTGTTCGGCTGTTGATGCGTTTTTCATCATGACATCAACCACTTCCAGCAATTTATTCTCAATGTCTGAATATTCAGCCTGTTTATTGAAATCAAGCGAACGTCCGGCAAAATCAGTTGAAATCCCACCCGGAGCAATAGTTTTAATACCAATACCAAATTTGCTTAATTCGAACGACATACTTTCTGACCAACCTTCCAGTGCAAATTTTGTAGCGTGATAAATAGAGTGTAAGGGAAAGCCCATAAATCCACCGATAGATGTTGTCGAAATAAACAAGCCGCTTTTCTTTTCTCTGAAGTATGGAATAAATGCCTGTGTGACACGTAAGACCCCTAGCAGGTTTGTGTTGATTTGACGAGCGATTTTTTTGTCTGTCAACCCTTCCATCGCGCCAATAAGTCCATAGCCTGCATTGTTAAAAACCACATCGATGTCGTGTAAGGAAATGGCTTCCATTACAGACGATTTTATTTGCTCTAAGTTGGTTACATCGAGTGGTAACAACGAAATATTGTCCAACTGGGTAAGCTCCGTTTCGTTTTCAGGATTTCGCATGGTAGCTATAACATTCCATCCTTTACTTTGAAATAATTTAGCGGTTGCTTTTCCTAATCCTGAAGAAGCTCCTGTTATAAAAATTGTTTTTTCCATTGTAATACTTATTTAAAATTTACAATGCAAAGTTGGGTAGAATCAAAGCAGTAGTTGTTGCCAAACTGAGTTACGATGTAGCCAAAATTACGTTTGAATATATGGTGGTCCTTTTTTGCCTTACACCAAGCGGCTCGTATAATCGTCAGTTACGGGATTAAAGTTGATAATTTTCGGTTAAGAACTAGCGTAAGCAATTCCGAGTGGCTTCTAGCCTGCCCTGAGCGTAGTCGAAGGGTAGTCAAATCCGACGAAATTGGGGTTATACATTGTTGTGCTTTCGTTATTTTAGTCATATTCCTCTATTAATTCATAAATGTTTTCTAATTCAGTTTTAAGTCTTTGGTAGTTGTCAATCTGTACATTAGAGTTATAAAATATATTGTCTATTAAGCTCTCAAACTTTAGAATATTCAGCACATTTAAATTGTTGTGGCTGCTAAATTTTGAAGGTCCGATTAGTTCTCCATGTGCAGTGTGTTCATAGTCCATCTGCCTGAAACTGATATGCTCATATATAAACGGGTAAAAATAATCGTTAAGGTCTTCGTTCATGTATTTTTCTCCACTTCTAACCTCTTCGACTAGAGATGGTAAACCGTATAAAAGTGTTTTTAAGGAATCGGATTTAATAAGCGCGACTTTTCCAGTATTCAGTCCTTCGTTTAAGGTTCCGTTTTTAAACTCCATGTTGCCATTAGCCATAGATATATTGATTAGGCTGTCCAATTTCTTGGAAGAAAGTTTGGTTATATCTTCACCAACCATTTTTAAAATAGCCAATGAACTCCTCCTTTGGCTTTCCTTTTTCTCAATTTCTTCTTGAGCAAAACCTATATTACTTTTTACTTCGACTTTGAGTCGTGCAACAAACTCCTTAGATTCTTTTAAATTACTTTTATTTATGTTCCAGTTATTAATCTGTAGGGCAATCAAAATCCCAATAACTACAAGAATAATTTCTCCAATAGCATAGGTTAAATACTTTCCAAATTTATTTTCAGTCAGGGTTTTTTGTCTAATTTTTCTGAAGAATTTTATCATTAGTCATTGGTTGGTTATAATGAAGCACAACTTGATACATCCCTAAAAAACAATCTTTTACTTCTCTTTTTGTAGGGATATCTTTTTGAGTGGGTTTCGAGTTTGTTATTATCTTTTTAAAATACATTAAATCATAGGTTTATTTCAAATAATAAACCCTACTAGCTAGGAACTAGTCGTAATAACTTAAGGAGAATCACTAATTTATGATTTTTATTAAAAATGTAGGTGTTCTTTTGTTAAAAAAAAGAAGGTTTTTTGTGGGGTGATGGAATAAAAGATGCTGAAACAAGTTCAGCATGACAGAATTGGGGTTCAGCAGGACAGAATTGGGGTTCAGCAGGACAAGCGTTGGGGTTCAGCAGGACAGGGCTGGGTTATGCGTGACTAGAGATGCTGAAACGAGTTCAGCATGACAGGAAAAAAACAACCGCCTTAGTCTTCTAGCAGCAGTTGGCTTTTTATCTTACTCAAAAACTCCTTGGTGATACCCAAATAAGACGCAATCATGTATTGAGGAATGCGTTGGTCCATGGAGGGGTATTTGTTTCTGAAAGAGGTGTAACGCTCCTTGGCTGTCATACTAAAATTACGAATGATTCTTTTCTGAGAGGCCACAAAGGCCTTTTCAATGATCTTCCTGAAAAAGCGTTCCATTTTGGGAATGCGTTCAAAAATGTCTTCAATGGTATCGTGTGAGAATTGAATGAGTTCGGTATCCTCTAAGCATTGTACATTAAAATCGGAAGGTGTTTGGGTGCTAAAACTTCCTAAATCGGACGTCCACCAATCTTCAATAGAAAACATGATAATATGTTCCTGCCCCGAATCATCTACAAAAAACATTTTGGTGCATCCTTTAACTATAAAGCACTCTACCCTACTTATATCTCCCTGTTGCAGAACGTATTGCCCTTTAAGATATTTACGGTAGCTCAATTTACTCAATAAAAAGGCTTCCTCTTCTTTGGTCAAGGACACATACTGGGCGATATAATCAAGTAAAGGTTGGTAGTTCATCATTCCTAAAAATCCTTTTCAAAAATATTAATTTTAGAAGAAACGGGAGCTCATAAAAGCAAGCAAACTGATAAAAAAATAAGGCTTTTAAAATTCAAGAATATTATATTGCAAGTTAATTACTAACACTAACCCAAACTAACCATGAAAAACCAACTGTTTTCATTATTATTTATTTTTTCAATTTTCTCTGTTTCAGCACAGGAATCAACTGACACCTTATCGTTTGATCTTGCCACCTATCAAAAAGCTATGGATAGCATCAACAACAGCTTTAAATATGAGCATGGTGATGTCACCATTGGTGATGATTTGGCAATCATTCACATACCAAACGGCTATAAGTTTTTAAATTCTGAGCAAACCGAGTATGTTCTAACTGAATTATGGAACAACCCGCCTAGTGAATCTTTAGGTATGTTGCTTCCAGAGAATGTTTCACCATTGGATGACGACTTTTCCTATTGCATCGAAATTTCCTATTCAGAGGATGGCTATATCGATGATGAAGATGCCGAAGATTTGGATTATGATGATCTTTTAGAAACCATGCAAAAGGATGTTCTAGAAGCCAATCCGCAACGAGAAACTATGGGCTATGAAAAAATCGAGTTGGTAGGATGGGCAGCCCCACCTTATTATGATCACGAAAACAAAAAATTACATTGGGCCAAGGAGCTTAAATTTGAAAACTATGATGTGAATACCTTAAACTATGAAATAAGAGTCCTGGGAAGAAAAGGTTATTTAAGCTTAACGGCTATTGGTGACGTTTCTGTTTTAGATGAATTCAATCAAGATAAGGACTATGTGATTCGAAGTGTGGAGTTTAACAAAGGACATCGCTATGAGGATTTCAATCCTGATATTGACCAAGTGGCTGCCTACGGTATCGGAGGACTGATTGCCGGGAAAATACTAGCCAAAGCTGGCTTTTTTGCCTTACTTATCAAGTTTTGGAAGTTTATTGCCATAGGTGCTATTGGTTTGTTTAGTGCTTTCAAGAAGAAAATATTTAGAAGCTCATCAAACCAAGAGGAGGACGTATAATCACATAAAAAAAAGAGGGTTTAAAAACCCTCTTTTTCACATAACACTAATTATGACATTATAGAGCATTATCTATAATTTCTTGAACCACCTCTGGGTTTAATAACGTACTGGTGTCTCCTAAGTTTGACGTATCCTTGCTCGCTATTTTTCGTAAAATACGACGCATGATTTTACCACTACGTGTTTTAGGCAACCCTTGTGTGAACTGGATTTTATCTAACTTGGCGATAGGGCCAATTTGTTCTGTAATCAATTGGTTTATCTCTTTACGCAGGTTATCATGTCTACGATATTCACCTGTATCTTTTAAGATCACATAACCATAAAGGGCATTTCCTTTAATGTCATGAGGGAATCCTACGATAGCACTTTCTGCCACCGCTGGGTGCTCATTAATGGCATCTTCTATAGGTGCTGTTCCTAAGTTATGGCCGGAAACAATGATAACATCATCTACCCTACCAGTAATTCTATAATAACCTACTTCATCCCTTAAAGCGCCATCACCTGTAAAGTACATGTTTTCAAAAGCAGAAAAATAGGTGTCCTTATACCTCTGGTGGTCGCCCCAAATGGTTCGAGCCATGGATGGCCAAGGGAATTTAATACAGAGTCTACCATCTACCTGATTTCCTTTGATTTCCTTACCGTTTTCATCCATTAATGCGGGTTGGATACCAATAAATGGTAAGGTCGCATAGGTAGGCTTGGTAGGTGTTGCAAACGGAATGGGTGAAATCATAATCCCGCCTGTTTCTGTCTGCCACCAAGTATCTACAATTGGTGATTTCTTTTTACCTACATTGTCATCATACCAGTGCCAAGCCTCCTCATTGATAGGTTCACCAACGGTTCCCAACACTTTTAATGATGACAAATCATATTTCTCAACATAGTCAACCCCTTCTTTGGCCAAAGCACGAATAGCCGTAGGCGCTGTATAAAATTGATTGACTTGGTGCTTGTCTACTATTTCCCAAAAGCGACCAAAATCTGGATAGCTTGGTACGCCTTCAAACATCACCGTGGTAGCACCATTTGCCAATGGCCCATAAACGATGTAACTGTGTCCCGTAATCCATCCAATATCTGCCGTACACCAATACACATCATTCTCCCGATATTGGAATACATTTTTGAAGGTGTAGGCCGTATATACCATATACCCACCTGACGAATGCACCATACCTTTAGGTTTCCCAGTGGAACCTGAGGTGTATAAAATAAATAATGGGTCTTCTGAATCCATAATCTCTGGTTCGCAATCGTGATAAGCTTCATCCAATAAAGGTTGTAACCAATGGTCTCTACCTTCTTTCATTTGGATATCAGAGTTGATTCTTTTAACTACCAAGACACTTTGAATGCTTGGACAATCTTCCAAGGCTTCATCTACAATACCTTTTAAGTCAATCGTTTTGGAGCCGCGATAAGACCCATCAGAAGTGATGACCATTTTACAGTCACTATCATTGATTCTGGTACTTAAAGCCGTTGAAGAAAAACCAGCAAACACCACCGAATGGATCGCTCCTATACGGGCACATGCCAAGACTGAAATAGCCAATTCTGGAATCATGGGAAGGTAGATACAAACACGATCTCCTTTTTGGATTCCTTGCTCCTTGAGTACATTGGCAAATCTACACACCCTATCATGTAACTGTTTGTAGGTAATGTGTTGTGCCGCTTCATTTGGATCATTGGGTTCAAAAATAATCGCTGTTTTATCGCCTCGAGTATTTAAATGTCTATCAATACAGTTCTCTGTGATATTTAATTTGGCGCCTTCAAACCATTTTACCTCAGGCTTGGAAAAGTCCCAACTTAGGGCATTATCCCATCGCTTTCTCCATAAAAAATGTTCTTCAGCAACCTCTTCCCAAAAACTTTCAGGGTTTCTAACTGATTTTCTATAAACCTGAAAGTACTCTTCTAAATGTTTAATGTGATAATTACTCATAATAATTAATATATGTTTTAATAATTAGTGTTTGTGTATTCCTATTTCATTTTCTTTATAAACCGATTGGATTTCGGGAATGATATCCATATCATCTATGGTTGATGGGATGTTAAAGGATAAATCATCAGCCATTTGTCGTAACAATTTACGAAGAATTTTTCCCGATCTCGTCTTTGGAAGGCGTTTTACAACCAAGACATCCTTAAACGATGCTACTGCCCCTATTTCCTTTCTCACATCATGGATGACCTCTGATTTTAAAACTTCTTCATCACTTGTTTGACCTGATTTTAAGACGACCAATCCCAGTGGTTTTTGTCCCTTGATTTCACAATGGATTCCAAAAACGGCACATTCTGCCACATCTTTATGGGAAGCGACAATTTCTTCCATTTCGGCAGTTGATAACCTGTGGCCAGCCACATTGATAATATCATCTACCCTACCTGTAATAAAGACATAACCATCTTCATCCTTATAGCCTCCATCACCGGAAAAATAATATCCTGGGAATCTTTTTAGGTATCCTGCTTTAAATCGTTCAGGATTTCCCCAAAGACTGCTTAACGTACCTGGTGGCAATGGTAATTTCACGGTCACATAGCCTTCTACACCATCAGAAACTTCTTCCCCGTGTTCATCAAGGATTCTGATATCATAACCACAAACTGGTAACCCAGCTGAACCAGGTTTGATTTCCTGTAATCCCACGCCAACCATATTGGCTAACATAGGCCAACCAGATTCTGTTTGCCACCAATGGTCAATGACCGGTATATGCAAATGTTGCTGAGTCCAAGAAAGGGTAGCCACATCGCATCTCTCACCAGCAAGGAATTGATATTTCAAACATGATAAATCATACTTTTCAATAAATTCACCATCATGGTCCTCTTTTTTAATGGCCCTAATAGCTGTAGGTGCTGTAAACATGACTTTGACTCGATGTTCACTTATCACCCGCCAAAACGTGGAAGCATCTGGTGTTTTAATGGGTTTCCCTTCAAAAAGGATGGTGGTATTTCTGTTTAATAACGGACCATAAACAATGTAACTATGTCCTACAACCCAACCAACATCACTGGCTGCCCAAAACACATCGCCTTCATCAACCCCATAGATATATTTCATCGAAAACTTTAGGGCTGTGGCGTACCCACCCGTGTCTCTTATAATACCTTTAGGTTTACCTGTGGTTCCTGAGGTATACAAAATATAAGAGGGATGGTTTGAATTCACATCCACTGGTTTTACGGAATCTGATTCTGCAACCAATTCACTATAATCGACGTCATAGGTTTTTTGTGGTCTCTCTACATCGATTCCACGATCAAAGATGACGACATGATTAGGTTTATGCTCTGCCTGATTGATGGCCTCGTCTACAAACGGTTTGTAGGGGATGATTCTTTTTATCTCTATACCACAAGTTGCTGTTATGATGGCTTTGGGCTTGCAGTCGTCAATCCGGATAGCCAACTCATGTGGTGCAAATCCCCCAAATACTACAGAGTGAATCGCTCCTATTCTAACACAGGCTAACATGGCGTATACCGCTTGAGGAATCATGGGCATGTAAATAACTACGGTATCCCCTTTGCCAATTCCCAATTTCTGTAACCCACCAGCCAATTTGGACACTTCTTCATGAAGCTCGTTATAGGTGATTTTTTGAATGGTATTGGTTACTGGAGAATCATAAATAATCGCATTTTGTTCACCATATCCATCGGCTATATGCTTATCTATACATAAATAGCTAAGGTTTAAAGTGCCATCTGCAAACCATTGGTTATAATCTTCATCATTTTTTGAAGTAATGGTTTTAGGAAGTTGGCTCCAATCTAACTGTTTCGCTTGCTTCAACCAAAATACTTCAGGTTCTGCAATACTTTGGTTGTAAAAATCCATGTAGTCCATTATTGAGCCTTTTTAGAATTAAACAAACCAAACCAATTTGGATTGAGGACCTTTAATTTGATTAAAGCCCAAATAACCACAACAAAACACACCCCCATAACAATGGAGTTTAAAGGACTAATAGGAGTTTGACTTTCAAACTTAAAACGAAGATATAGGGACCCTGTGGCATATATGAATATCAATATATCCGATGCTAACGGTCCTAGTCGAAATTTCATAACAACTTACTTTAATTACACATTGGTTTAATTTGCACACAAAACCAATTGTTAATCAAGTAAATCCTGTATTTCGGAGATAATTTTCTTTATCGAAAACGGCTTGGTTAAATATTTATCTGCTCCAAGTTTTAAGCCTTTTTCAATATCTGAAGCTTTATGTTTTGCGGTTAGAAACACGACTTTCACCTGTTCTAAACCTGACTTTTCTTTTATGAACTTAAGGGTCTCATACCCATCTACTTCTGGCATCATAATATCCAGTAAAACAACATCTGGAATATTACTTTCTAAAATTTGTAATGCTTCGCCTCCATCTCGCGCTATAAACACCTCAAAGCCTTGTTTTTTGAAGGCATATTCCAGGGTCATCACTATATTCGGTTCGTCATCTACAATTAAAATTTTCCTCGTCATAGTTTCGTTAGGCAATTTAATCAAAAGGCAGTTTAAAAACAAGCTTAGCCCCTTTTTTATAAGATTTATCAATCCATATGGTTCCTTGGTGTTGCTCAACAATTTGCTTACAAATAGCTAGCCCCAATCCACTACCTTCTGGCTTTTTAGTATTCTGGTGTTTTGATTGGTAAAATTTATCAAAAATAAAGTCAAAATCTTCTGGTGGAATTCCTTTACCGTTATCAGTAACAGATAGTTCTATGCTTTGATTTGACAGCTTATAATCCATTGTAACCACACCGGTTTCTGCAGGTGAAAACTTTATGGCATTTGATAATAAATTTGTCAACACCTGAAGGATTCTATCTGCATCATACCTTAAGGAAAGTTTGTGAGGGTTTTTATTAACCAAGGTCACCTGTTTTTTGGCCGCCATATGTTTCACAACTTCCATCGCTTTCTTGATGGTTTGCTGAATGTCATTTTGAGCCAAATCTAACGTAGTCTTGCCTTTTGAGAGTTTTTCAAAATCTAAAATATTATTGATCAACCTAGAAAGTCTGTCGCTATCCTGAAGCACATTCTTTAAGAACTGCTCCCTTATTGGATCGGGCATTTCTTTATCTTCCAATACCAATTCGGTTGAGGCCCTTATTCCTGTAATAGGCGTTTTTAATTCATGGGCAACAGTATCCAAGAATTCATCTTTTTGTTTGTCCTTGTCCAATAAATCCAAATTGGCTTGTCTTAGCTGGTCTGTCAGTAAGGTTAATGTTTCTGACTTTTCCCTAAGCATTTTATTTCTTGCAATGGTTTCCTTTGATTCTTCTAAAATTTTCAAGACTTCCAACAAGCTAATTTCTTCCTCTTTCACCACACTTGCAATAAGGATTTTTGCCGATGCGCTACCAATGCTTCCCGTTAAAAGCTTTTCAGAAAAATTAATCAATCGGGCATCGGCGACTTGGGTGTCCTGAGGTAGGTCATATTTTGTGAAAAATATCCGTAGGGCTCTGGTGGTTTCCTTTTCTCCTAAAAATTTGGCCAACACATTTTTAATATCCGCTACATAAGCTTCTCCTTTCCATACCAAGGCACTGTCTTGTAAAGAAGAATAGTTTTTACTATCAATAAACATTTCTGCATAGTTTCTTTCTCGATAGTTTCCTTTGTAAATAAGGGATAAAACCAAATAAACCAGAATATTGAAGGTCAAACTCCAAAACATGGCATGAGCATAGGGATTCAAAAAGTCAATTCCGAAAAGTGCATAAGGCTTTAACAGGGAAATACCGAATAATCCATGCTCAGCTAAATTATTGTTTCCCGAAACTATATTGGTGGTAAACGGCAGTATTAAAGTATAAACCGTAATGGCAAATCCAATTATGATCCCAGCGATAGACCCTCTCGCCGATCCTCTATTCCAATACAACCCTATGAAAAAGGAAGGTGCCAATTGTGATACAATTACAAATGATACCAGCCCTATAGAAATCAAGGACCGCTCTATAGAAAAGTGGTAGTAAAAAACATAGGCAAGAATAATAATCGAGAAAATGGATATACGGCGGATGTTTTTAATATAGTAGGCATTTTTATCAGGATGGTTCTCAATAAACTTGTCCAAAAACCCATAAGGTATAATCAGGTTATTACTCACCATGGTTGACAAGGCCAAGGTGGAAACAACCACCATGGATATTACCGCCGAGAAACCTCCCAAGAACACCAATAACGTTAAAAACAAATGACCTTCACTTAAAGGAAGAAGAAGCGTATAATACTCTGCATTGGCTGTATCACCAAAAACCAATTTCCCGCCAAAGGCAATAAAAATCACAAACAAATTGAATAGTAACAAATACAACGGAAAAGCCCAAATAGCTGTTTTTAAATGTTTTTCCCGGTTATTTTCTATCACCGCCATTTGAAACTGCCGCGGCAATAAAAAAATAGCGAAGAATGATAGGGCTACCATAAAAAACCAATTAACACCGCCCTCTAAGCCTTGAATGGTTGTGAGTCGGTCTACATCTCCTATTTGGGAAAATTGGTCAAAAATATCCTGTGTACCATCAAAGATGAAAAAGGTGACATATATCCCTACTAAAAGGAAAAATCCGATTTTCAAAATGGACTCCAAAGCTACTGTGGTAACAATTCCTCGGTGTTTTTCAGAAGCATCTGTTGCTTGTGTACCAAAAAAAGTAGCAAATAAGGCTAATAAAACCGCAATATAAAAGGTGGAGTCATCCCAAATGCTTTTTGATACATAGCTCGTTTCATCTGAAATAATTTCAAACCCTTCTGAGACCGCCTTTAGTTGAAGGGAGATATAAGGTAGAATGGCCAGAAAGCAAATAATAGTAATCAAAGCTCCTAAAAAACGATTGTTTCCATAGCGCAAAGAAATAAAATCGGCGATGGAAGAAATTTTGTGTTGTTTAGAAATACGGATGATTTTACGCAGCAATACAATCCAGAGTGGTGCTGCTATTACTGGTCCGATATAAATAGGTAAAAAATCCACACCCGAATTGGCCGCTATCCCAATACTCCCGTAATACGTCCAAGCTGAACAATAAACAGCTAGCGACAACGAATACACATACGGATTGTTCACCCAGCGGCTCTTGGCATTTTTTTCAGCTTTGAAAGCCAAAAAAAACAAGACTGCCAAATAGAACATGATGATGGCAATTAATATATAATTACTCATAATGCCTTTTTAATACAATGTATGCGATTACAATGGACACCAACCAAATAGAAAAAATAACGAAGTAAAAAACAGGAATGCCCAAGATGGCTCCTTCCAAACTATAAATAAGCAAAAACGGAATATTAAACAACAGCAACAAGGCTATTGAAACGACAACCAATTTTTGTTCATGTCTTTTTTTCATACTCATGGATAGAACCATAAATGTAACAAAAAACAGTGTCAAAAAACCCATTGACACTGTTTAAAGCTAACTAATAAACCTAAAATATAGCCTAGTGATGAGTGGCTTCTCCTGCTCCACTAGGTATTCTTATATGCTCAACAATTTCTTGTACCTCATGTGGAGGTGCTGGCGTCATTCTAGAAACGACCACAGAAATAATCACGTTGACAATCATAGCTACTGTTCCAAATCCTTCTGGGGAAGTTCCAAACCACCATTCAGATGCTGGTCTTGGGTCCATCACCCCAATCAAACCTGTTTTGTAACGAATCATGTAAAACAACATAAGCGTAATTCCGACGATCATACCAGAAACAGCTCCCTGCTTGTTCATACGCTTATCAAATATTCCGAGGATAATGGCTGGGAAAAAGGATGCCGCCGCCAATCCGAAGGCAAGTGCTACTACCGCCGCTACAAATCCCGGTGGATAAATACCGAACAATCCAGCGATAATAATGGCTACTAAAATGGCAATTCTAGCTGCCCAAAGCTCACCTTTTTCAGAAATATCTGGTTTGATTTGCTTTTTAATCAAGTCATGGGAAATGGAGGTAGATATTACTAAAAGAAGTCCAGCTGCCGTTGATAAAGCTGCTGCCAATCCCCCTGCTGCTACTAAAGCAATAACCCAGTTAGGTAACTTAGCAATTTCTGGATTTGCCAATACCATAATATCTCTATCTACATAAAGCTCATTTTTGGATTCGGCATTCACATTGGTAACCATGCGTTCCCCATGCTCTCCACGGGTATCGGAAAACAAAGGTTTTTTTCCGTCTATGGCACTACCGGCCACATATTGGATTTTTCCATCATTGTTTTTATCGCTCCAAGCGATAAGACCTGTATTCTCCCAATTTTTGAACCACTCTGGCATTTGTGCATATTCTTGCTCACTAACCGTATCAATAAGATTGGTTCTAGCAAAAACGGCAATCGCTGGTGCTGTGGTATATAGGATACCAATGAACAACAAGGCCAAACCTGCTGATTTTCTAGCATCCTTCACTTTAGGTACCGTAAAGAATCTCACGATCACGTGAGGTAATCCTGCCGTACCAACCATTAGAGCTAAAGTAATTGCAAAAACATCCCAAGTTGATTTTGTACCATCTGTATATTCGTTGAAACCTAATTGTGTGTGTAAGGCGTCCAATTTATCCAATAAATAGGCACCACCTTCTAGTTTTCCTCCCATTCCAATCTGAGGAATTGGGTTTCCAGTCATTTGCATGGAGATAAAGAAAGCTGGTACCATAAAGGCAAAAATCAAAACACAATATTGTGCTACCTGCGTATAAGTGATACCCTTCATTCCACCCAAAAAGGCGAAAACCAATACTACAGCCATTCCAATAATGACACCTGTATTAATATCAACTTGAAGGAATTGGGAAAATACGATTCCCACACCACGCATTTGTCCGGCAACATAGGTAAATGAAACAATTAAGGCACAGATTACAGCAACCGTTCTAGCCGCATTGGAGTAATAACGGTCACCAATAAAATCTGGCACCGTAAATTTTCCAAACTTCCGGAGATAAGGCGCCAATAATAAGGCCAAGAGCACATAGCCTCCAGTCCAGCCCATCAAATATACCGATCCGTCATATCCAGCAAAGGAAATAATCCCCGCCATGGAAATAAAGGAAGCAGCACTCATCCAATCAGCAGCCGTAGCCATACCGTTGGCTAAAGGAGATACGCCTCCTCCAGCAACATAAAACTCTTTGGTTGAGCCAGCTCTAGCCCAAATAGCAATTCCAAAATATAGGGCGAAAGTGATCCCTACTAGTATCCAAGTCCACGTTTGTACACTCATAATTTTAATATGTTTTTATTGGTTTACTCGTCGAAACCATATTTTTTATCCAATTTGTTCATTAGTCTTACGTAAACGAAAATCAACACGATAAATACGTAAATAGACCCTTGTTGTGCGAACCAAAACCCTAGTTTAAATCCACCCAATCTAACTTCATTCAAAGCATCTTTGAATAAAATCCCTGCCCCATAGGAAACCAAAAACCAGATCACCAACAAGATGATTAGATATTTCAGGTTTTCTTTCCAATAAGCAGTTGCATGTTTTTGTTTTTCAGTCATTATCTTAAATTTTATAAATAAATCATTGCTTGTAATGTGACAGACCCAACGTTTGAATCTCCGAATTTTTGATTTTTATATTCCAAGGTCAGTTTGGAATTATGTCCGCTGAAATAGGCATTAGCGCCAATTCCCAGAATATTGCGATTGTCATCCACAGCATCATAACTATTGGAAGCATAGGACACATATGGCTGAAATCTCGCTTTAGTCTTATCACCAGGAATTAGGAAACCAAAGTGGCCATAAACCATAGATCCTGTTCCATAAGCGCTGTATAAATAATCTTCACCATAGTCATTGGATTGAAACGTAGCGTAGGCAGTAATAGCACTACCACTCTCCCCTAGCGGCGCATCATAAAAGGCATCTACTGCAAAAATGGCCACATCTTCACCAGCTAATTCAGTTCCTTCCATTCTTACCGCACCATTGGGATGCAAGAAGAAACCAGCTCCAACATTGAATACCTTTTTAGTACCCACATAGGAACCTACTTTAAAAGGCAGAAAATTGGATTCCTGATCAAAAAAGTTATAATCAAAATAGCCTGAATATGCTTTCCCTGCGTCTTTAGTTCCTAATAGTTTTCTACCGGCATAATAGGTGGTGTTTTCAGCTATATCTAGATTTCCATCGCCATCATATGCTACTCTATTCTGAACATCTAATGAATTGGTAATCGCATCATTTACTGCAACACGGTATTGCAATCTGCCAAACTTACCTTTGGCAAAGATTCCTATATGTCTTGCAAACTGATCAGAAAGCCCTAGAGTAGACCAAGACTGTCTGTTATTATCCAAGGTTAGAAAATTTAAAGTACTTTGATTGTTCAATCTAGAAATCCCATTGAAATAGTGTAAACCACCACCAATGGTGTGATTTTTAGCTATATTATATTGTGCCCAAACATCATGAAAGAACAATTGGGAATTATTACCTGTTCCCACTGGAGTCATGTTTGAAGCATTTAGACTATTAAGTCCGAAATGGGTTAGAATTAAAAATTTCTCATTGATTTGGGCATACATTAAAACCCTGGCACGTCGCAGATTAAAGTTAAGCTTACTGGATTCGTCTGGTACGTCATCACTGTAAGCCGCTTGAACTTGTGCCCATGAGATAATACGGAAGTATTTTTTCCCCTCTTCATCCAGTTTTACCTTGAGTCCGCCAGTATAATCGGGCGATCCTTGGGCAAATAAAAAATGGCAGGACGCAAAAAGAAATCCTGCCATTATGAATAGTGTTTTTCTCATAAAATTTAAAAAGATTAGTTAATTAACAATTAGTTTTGTGTGCATTGCTAATCTCTTTAAATTCTTTTGTTAACAAAAAATTAATATATTTTTATGTTCATTAGATATAGTTAATCTTTAAATCGCTCCCATTTAATCAACATAAACTTATCTCCAAGCTCTGTTACCAAGACACCAGCACCCGATAAATTATTAGAATTGGAAAAATATTTCCCCAATTCCTCGGCATTTAAAATCTTATAAGTTGGATGATAATCTGTTTTATAAGGGCGTTTGACATTATACTTCTTAACCCAATTCATGATACTCACATGCGAAATTCCTAAAATTCGTTCGATTTCACGATAGGTCAATCCTTCTAAATATAATTGCAAAGCCTTATTGACATAATAGTCGTCGATGCGCTTTCCAAGCTTGTTAACAGTAAAGAAATAACCGCATGATTTACATTTATAACGTTGGCGGTCGTTAACAATGCCACTCTTTATATAATGGTCTGAACCGCAATTGGGACACAAGTCAATCTTCATATATATTAATTTTGCATAAATATAGTAATTTAGCAACATTAAAATATCAATTCATTAATATTTTCACTTAAATAATTGGATATACCTATATTTTACAGCTGCAAATTGAAAAATTATCACAAAATGACATTTTACTCCATTATTCCGCTTTTGCATTAAAATAGGCTTCCTCCTCTGGAGTTAACATTCTAGAGTGGATAATAAACCTGACTCCCATAGGAATCTCCAAAGAAAAACTGGCGCCTCTGCCTTCTGTAATATCCACAGTTAAATGGGTATGTTTCCAATATTCAAATTGGTCTTTGTTCATATAAAAATTAACGCCCAACAAATTACCCATTAGAATATCACTTTCATCCAGATACATATCTTCCTTTTCAAAAATCATGGGTGATGACCCATCACAACATCCTCCACTTTGATGAAAAATAAGTTCCCCAAATTTTTCTTTAAGTTCTTCAACCACCTTTGAGGCATTTTCTGTAATTGCTACTCTTTCCATAAACTTAAATTTAAAAAAAAAGGCTGGAACCACCCAGCCTTAAACTAACTAACTAAACTCCTAAAAGAATCCAAGTTTATTTTTATCATATGAGATAAGCATATTCTTGGTTTGACGATAGTGATCCATCATCATTAGGTGATTCTCTCTTCCGAAACCGGATTTCTTGTATCCTCCAAATGGTGCGTGTGCTGGATAGGCATGGTAACAATTTACCCAAACACGACCTGCCTTAATGGCGCGAGGAATTTGATATAACTGGTGGGCATCTCTGGTCCAGACACCTGCTCCCAATCCATATAATGTATCATTTGCTATTTCTATAGCTTCGGCTTCATCCTTAAACTTGGTTACACAAACGACCGGCCCAAAAATCTCTTCCTGGAAAACCCGCATCTTATTATGTCCCTCAAGAATGGTTGGTTTGATATAATAACCATTGGCAAATTCTCCTTCCAATTTGTTTGCTTCACCACCACATAACACTTTTGCTCCTTCATCCTTACCTATTTTAATGTAAGACTGAATTTTTTCAAATTGATCATTTGAAGCCTGAGCCCCTACCATTGTAGACGTATCATAAGGATTGGTTTGAACAATGGCTTCTGTTCTTTTAACAACACGCTCCATGAATTTGTCGTAAATATCTTCTTGAACCAAAATTCTGGACGGACAGGTGCACACCTCGCCTTGATTAAACGCAAATAGCACAGCACCCTCAATGGCTTTATCCAGGAAGGCATCATCTTCATCCATAACACTATTAAAGAATATGTTTGGTGACTTTCCACCTAACTCCATCGTTACAGGATTTAGATTCTTTGAAGCGTACTGCATGATCAACTGTCCTGTTGTAGTTTCACCTGTAAAGGCTACCTTGTCCACTCTTGAACTTGAAGCCAATGGTTTTCCAGCTTCCGGACCAAATCCGTGCACCACATTTATAACCCCTGGAGGAAAAACATCTGCTATTTTTTCCATAAGCAAGGTTGCTGATGAAGGGGTTTGTTCCGCAGGTTTAAGAACCACGCAATTACCTGTTGCCAATGCTGGTGGTAATTTCCATGATAACATCAATAACGGAAAATTCCAAGGAATGATTTGTCCGACAACGCCAAGAGGTTCTTTGATGTTCATAGAAAGGGTATTGGAATCCAATTCGGTTGCTGTTCCCTCCTCTGCTCTAATACACGCCGCAAAATAACGCCAATGATCCACAGATAAAGGAACATCAGCATTTAAAGTCTCTCTGATAGGCTTCCCGTTATCACATGTTTCAACTAGAGCAAACTCCTCTAAATTAGCTTCAATAATATCTGCCACTTTATTTAGAAGAGTAGCCCTTTCAGTTGCAGAAGTATTGCCCCAGCTTTCCTTAGCCGCATTGGCAGCGTCTAAAGCTAAATCAATATCTTCCTTTTGCGATCTGGGATACTTCGCTATTAATGTTCCATCAACTGGCGATCGATTTTCAAAATAATCTCCACCCACTGGGTCTACAAATTTCCCATTGATGAAGTTGCCATAAGCTTGTTTGAATTTTGGTTTTGAATAACTCATTATTATTAAATTAGTGTGTGATTAAATAATTATAATAAACGAATAAAAAGGTTAATGTTTTACATTTTTAACAATTTAACCTAGTAAATTTTAACTCTTTTATCATTTTTATAAAGTTATTTTGTCTTATTCTAAAAAAATTGAACATATTTATTATATTGTTGTACAATTCTATTATCTCCCAATTCCAACATTAGAATTTTGTATCATTGGACATGAATCAACTTTTAAAGCACCATAATACGCATCGAAAAATCACCACTTTGGTTGAAAACAGAACGACCTATAATTCAAACTATGCCGAGTTAAACATTTATGAAACTCATGCCTATGCTGAAAAAGTGTCTTTAAAATTTGATTTTCCTATCATTGCCAGCATGCTAACGGGTAAAAAAGTGATGCACATTGACGGCTTGCCTTCCTTTGATTTTTTCCCTGGAGAATCTGTAGTAATGCCAACTAATAAGGAAATGGTTATTGATTTCCCTTTAGCAAAAGCAGATGATCCTACCCAGTGTTTGGCTTTGGGAATTGACACTGATAAAATTGAAGAAGTGGTTGAAAAGTTCAATAACCATGTTTCTATTGAAGAAGAGAACAACCAATGGAAACTGGATAACAATGCCTCCCACCTTATAAATAATATAGATGTCAACCATTTAATAGAAAGACTGGTTCTTACGTTCACCAATAGTAACAAATCGAAAGACGTCCTATTAGACCTAATGATTCAGGAACTAATTGTTAGGTTGCTTCAAACAAAAGCGAAAGCTTTCCTATTAAATGATACTGAAGGTATATTTAATGACACCCGCATTGGAATGGTTATCAAATACATCAAGAAAAATTTAACCAACAAGGATATAACCGTAGATCTTCTTGCTGAAAAGGCTTGTATGAGCACTTCCCATTTCCATAAAAAGTTTAAAAACACTTTGGGAATTTCTCCTATAGATTATATCAATTCTGAAAAAATCAAGTTTTCCAAAAAACTTATAAAAGAATCTGCTGATTTACGTATTTCTGAAATCGCTTTTAAATCTGGATTCAACAATACCAGCTATTTTAACCGACAGTTTAAAAAGCTCGAACTAATGACACCTCAACAATTCAAGAATTCCTTCGAGAAGTAAGATTACTTCTTTCTACATACGCTTTAAATTCCTGAAGCACCTTGGGTGCTAATATCAGTGTGGAAATCATCGTTGGAATAGCCATGAGGGCAAACGCGCCGTCCACCAAATTTATCATCATGCTTAGCGGGGTTGCGGCACCGAGTAAAATACTCACCACATAAATATAGTTGTAGTATTTCTTGTTATGCGCTCCGAATAAAAAAGACAAACATTTTGAACCGTAATACGAAAACGAAAACAGGGAAGATAAACTAAATACCGCCACACAAAGCAACAGCAAGTAACTTCCATAAATAGGTATGGCCTTCTCAAAAGCAGAGGCCGTTAAACTAACCCCATTATCATTGGAGGTTTGCCAAACACCTGTCACCAAGATAGACAATGCTGTCAAAGTACAAACAACAATCGTATCAATAAAAGGCCCTAACATGGCCACCAATCCTTCCCTAACGGGCTCTTTGGTTTTCGCAGCACCATGAGCCATAGGCGCCGTACCAATACCCGCCTCATTTGAAAAAGCGCCTCTTCTTATTCCTAATAAGATAAGGCCTCCTACCATTCCACCTAAAAACTCATCGCCCAAATAGTTTTTGGCTGAAAAGGCATCTGTAAAAATCATTTTGAGATATTTTGGAACTTCGGAAGCGTTCACAAACAAGATAATGAGCACCAAAATAAAATACAGTAAAACCATACTTGGGACCATTCTGGATGCAATTTTTCCAATGCGTTTCAGTCCGCCCAAAATAACCATAGCTGTCAGTACTACCAAAACACCCCCAATCATCAAATTAGTCGTGTCATTTACGCTAATCCCATTCGGAACTAAGAGAATATCCCCAATGGCTTGAGTCAATTGATTCGCATTAAAAACAGGTAGTGCTCCAACCATCCCACAAAAGCTGAAAAGTACCGCTAAAAATTTCCATCGTTTACCAAGGCCTTCCATAATGACATACATAGGACCACCTTGTAGCTCACCATTAGAATCCTTACCCCGATACATGACAGCCAAAGTGGATGTGAAAAATTTGGTCGCCATTCCTATAAAGGCACTTACCCACATCCAAAAAACAGCCCCAGGACCACCAATTGAAATCGCTACAGCTACTCCCGCAATATTTCCCATTCCAATGGTAGAAGACAAGGCCGTACTTAAGGCTTGAAAGTGACTAATTTCCCCGGGATCATTTGGGTCATCATACTTGCCTCTTAAAACGTTGATGGCATGTCCAAAATATATAAATGGAAGCAATCTTGATCGAATCAACAAATACAATCCTCCTCCTATTAACAATACAAGCAAGGGCAGTCCCCAAGCCAGTGAAGCAAATTCAGAAACTATATCATTTAGTCTATCCATTTAATGTCCCTTGTAAAAAAATGCCAAAGGGAAGGCGTTTTAGTAATTATGGCATAAGATAGTAGATTTCAACTGCAAATTACCAATCGACGATTGATGGATAAAAAAAAATCGTCTTTAAAGACGATTTTTTTTATCTGCAACCTGATTAATTAGTGGTCATGACCCGAATGATCTTCCGCTTTAACCTCACCTGTTTGATTCATAGCCATCTCATGATCGTAATGACAACATCCTGGTAATTTCTCATAAGCTTCTAAATTGCCCGCCACTTTTTCAGTATCGTATCCAGAGGCAGCGATGGCCTGATGGATCGCCATCAAATCTGTTTTAGATTCATCAAAGGTGACATCGATCTTTTTCTTATCAACATCCCAATTGGCACTGGCAACACCTTCTACTCCATTTGCTGCTGTTTCAATGGTACTTTTACACATACCACAATTCCCTCTAACTCCAAAAGTAGCATCGGTCATTGCAATTTCTTCGCTTGCAACAGTAGTGGTATCGGCCACATCCTCGGCTTGTTTCGTTTCATTCTTACAACTTGTTGAAATCATGGCAGCAACAACTGCCATACTTAAAATTACTCGCTTCATGTTTAAAATTTATTTGTTATAGATTGTTTCTTTTACTTCCCCACATTTTAGCATTTTATCACCAAAATATGGATTCAATATTTCTTTTTCCTTACTCAACCAGTAGGCCCCTTTATCGCTATCTGCCATGGGACAATACTGCTTATAGGTAGTTTCTCCAATTCCAAAGGTTTGGATCGCTTTAATGAGGTTTTCAGACAAAGTTTTAAACCCCATTCGCGCTTCATCTATTTGATTTGTTTGTTTAATCGTCTGGGTGCTTGATTTCAATGCTTTTAAAATCTCCATCCACTCAAGATGAGCCTTATCATTGGTTAACAATTCCATATCAACCGCCTGTGTTTTCTCCTCAAGTTGAGATGCACTGGATTTGGTCAAGTTTAAATCTGTTTGAACCAAAGCATCCTTTAATTCTATATAAGCTTCATAAACTTGTTGCAATTCGATTTTAAAGGACTCTGGCACTTCAAATCCGACTTGTGATCGATTACCATTCATCATTGATTTCTTCCCTTGCAATTGTGCCGCAGCATCTACTGTAAAGGTTCCATTTGTTACAATTTCATCTCCCCCAGAAAGACCATTCAATATCTCAAAACTATCTCCCTGTTTATTACCCAGAGTTACTTCCCGCATTTCAAAAACAGGTTCATTGGGATTGGTTTTCAAGTAAACGACTGAGCGCTCCCCCGTCCAAAGAATAGCTGATGACGGAACCGTTAAAACTTCATTTGAATTATTATTGACACCTTCAACTTCTGCTGACACAAACATACCAGGTTTAAAAACCGAATCTTTGTTATTTAAAACGACCCTTAAAGTAACCGTACGTGTTTTTGTGTTTAAAATTGGATCTATAAAATCTACTGTTCCCTTGAACTCTTTATTAGGATATGCATTTGTTGCAACCTTCACCTCTTGACCCTCTTTAAATTGCTCTATTTGATTTTCATACACATCAAAATGAGCCCAAACAGAATTCAGATTGGCAATTTTCAACAAAGCCTGTCCTTGCTTTACATAATCTCCTGCTTCTACCAATTTATCAGTAACGGTCCCTGAAACATTTGCATATACAGGAAAATTTTCTTTGACCCTCCCTGTTTCCTCTATTTGATTGATTTGACTTTCAGAAAGCTTCCATAATTTTAATTTATTACGAACTGCTTTATATAATTCTGGTTGGGATTCCTTTAAAGATAATGCTGTGATTAATTCTTGTTGTGCTGCATATAGTTCTGATGAATAAATGGCAGCTAAAATCTGCCCCTTATTGACCTTTTCCCCAGTAAAACTTACGTATAATTGTTCTATGCGCCCAGAAAAATAACTGGCTTGCACCTTATTAGCTTCTTCATTTTCTACAATTTTACCAGACAATTTAGAGGAATGATTTTCCTTACCTACCCCCACAACACTTGTCTGAATATCGGCTAGTGCCATGGCATTAGGTGTTAACCTAAATTGGTCGGCTGTTAATCCATCAGCTCCGGCTTCTGCAGGAATTAAATCCATTCCACATATGGGGCAATCACCGGGCTCCGGCTGCATAATTTGAGGGTGCATGGAGCAGGTCCATATTTGATTTTGATGCGAGGATGTTTCGATGTGCGAATGAGTGGATGAATCTATTTGTCGATTAGAAAACAATCTTGTAACCACCACACCAATCACAATACCCAAAATTAGTACAAGAATCAACTTTATATATAATATTCTTTTCATGTTCTTGATTTTGATGTTGAAATAATTCTACCTAATAATTTTTTACTGGATTCTAATAAATCTATTAATGCCTTGGTAGGGTCTGGATAGTTTTTTGAATACCTACTTAGATCCAACCAATAGGTCAACTCTTCAGCTTCCTTGTAAGCTATTTTTAATTTATGAATGAAATCTGCTTTACTTTCAGCGCCTTGTGCTTCTCTGGCATTTGCACCAATCGAAGTACCTGAGCATAATATTTGACGAGCAATGACGTATTTTTTATGCTCCTCCAAACTCAGAATAAGCAACTACTTCCAATGCCAATTGAAACGTAACCTCTAACAATTCATTTTTTTTCATCTTACTTTCATAATAAATTTAATCTAACTTACTCCCATCTACACATCTACTCATTTGCAAATCCGCACATCTGCACATCTGCACATCTACCCATCCTCAAATTTTCACATTTCTCAATCGTAACGCGTTAGCAATTACCGAAACGGAACTAAAGCTCATAGCTAAGGCTGCTATCATAGGTGATAATAATATTCCGAAAAACGGAAACAAGATACCTGCTGCCACCGGAACCCCAACCGTATTGTAGATCAAAGCGAAAAACAAGTTTTGTTTAATATTGCTCATCACGGCTTCACTTAAATGTCTCGCCTTAACAATTCCATGCAAATCTCCCTTTACAAGAGTAATCATGGCACTTTCTATAGCTACATCAGTTCCTGTTCCCATGGCAATACCCACATCGCTTTTAGCCAATGCAGGGGCATCATTGATTCCGTCTCCCGCCATAGCTACTACTTTCCCCTCTTTTTGCAATCTTTCCACTTCTTTAAGCTTATCTTCAGGAAGCATCCCAGCCTTAAAACTAGCCAGTTGCAATTCGGATGCCACGGCTTGAGCCGTTTCCTTGTTATCCCCGGTAAGCATAACTACATCAACACCAGAATCCTGAAGTTCTTTTATAGCTTTACTACTAGTCTCTTTTATTTGATCCCCAATAACAACATAGCCCACAACAGATCCATCCACGGCTAAGTAAGATACCGTCTTACCTTTTTGTTGGTAGCTTTTAACCACCTCTTCCATTTCTGAAGTTATTTTTGCCTGAGCTTCATCCATCATTTTCGGGTTTCCTAAAGCTATCTTTGAATTTTGAATGTCAGCTTTAACACCTTTACCAGTCAAAGCACTAAAATTAATTGCCTTTAGAATATCTGCGCCGTTTGACTTGCCATACTTTACAATAGCATCTGCTAGAGGATGTTCACTATGGCTGTTTATCGAGACGATGTAATCAAGAACTTGTTTGTCATCAAAACCATCCCTAAAGGCCCCTACCTTTTCCACAGTAGGTTTTCCTTCTGTAATGGTTCCCGTTTTATCAATTATAAGGGTAGTTACCTGATTCATTTTTTCAAGTGCTTCAGCATTTTTGATCAACACACCATGTTGAGCTCCTTTACCAACGCCAACCATCACAGACATAGGAGTGGCTAACCCAAGAGCACACGGACAAGCTATAATCAAAACGGCAATGGCATTTACCAATGCAAACACATAAGCGGGATCTGGACCAAAAATGGCCCATACAATGAACGTAATTACAGAAATCAATACTACAATAGGAACAAAATAAGCTGATATTCTATCTGCCAACCTTTGAATAGGCGCTCTACTTCTACTGGCATCATTTACCATTTTGATAATTTGGGACAATAGTGTATCACTACCTATTTTTTCGGCCTTCATCAAAAACATTTGATTACCGTTTATGGTTCCACTACTTACATGATCACCTTCCGCTTTATTGACCGGGATTGGCTCCCCTGTGATCATGGATTCGTCAATACTACTGCCACCCTCGATAATGACACCGTCAACAGGAATTTTATCCCCTGGTTTAACTTTCAAAACATCTCCAACTTCGATAGCATCTATTGACACCTCAACCTCATCTCCATCTACTACTTTAATGGCCTTATTCGGGGCCAACTTAAGCAATTCCTTCACCGCTGCGTTAGTCTTACTGTGCGCTCTTGCTTCCAAAACCTGTCCTAAAAGTACCAAGGTTAGAATAACAGTAGCTGCCTCAAAATATACATGAACCGTCCCCGTTTCAGTTTTGAACTGAGCTGGAAAAAAATCGGGGAATAACAAACCAAATACACTAAAGATCCAAGCAACACCTGCACCAATCCCTATGAGTGTAAACATGTTTAAATTCCAAGTTTTGATACTGCGATAAGCGCGCTCAAAGAACATCCATGTGGCGTAAAAAACCACTGGAATTGAAAGTCCTAACTGTATCCAATTCCAATACTTCTGCTCTAAAATGTCATACAATGGATTGTTGTTAAGCATTTCGCTCATGGCAATCAAGAATACTGGCAACGTAAAGGCTACAGCAATCCAGAATTTTCTTAATAGCTTTTTATAATTTTTCTCTTCAGCAGACAGGTCAGGTTTTTTAGGTACCAAATCCATTCCGCAAATGGGACATGAACCTGCTTCATCTTTGACAATTTCTGGATGCATGGGGCAGGTCCATTGTTCTGCTTCTGTATTTGAAAAACGCTGTTCTTCTACCAAATCCATCCCACAAACAGGACAATCGCCAGGTTTGTCGTAAGTTTTGTCACCCTCACAATGCATGGGACAATAAAATGTGCCGGTGCCTTTGCCTTTAGGTGTATTATCCGCTTCAACTTTTGATTGATGATGATGTTCACCTTGATAATGGATACCATATCTATCACCATCATCTTTTAATGCCTTTTGAAATGTTTCTAAAGGAATATGCTGCTCCATTTCTATAATGGCTTCAGATTTTTCTAAATTAACCGTTGCCTTTGAAACACCTTGTACTTTTGAAAGTGTTTCTTCTACGTGACAACGACAACCGTTACAGGTCATTCCGTGTATATGATAGGTATGTGTCATTTTAATTTGTTAAATAATTTATGATGGTACTCTGCACATTATAGGCTTTTACAGCCTCAATTTGATTCACCTCAAACTTGAATTGCAGTTCTTGGATATCCAAAAGATCATTAAAATCAATCGTTCCGGTTTCATAGTTCTTTATCAAAATGTCTTCGGCATTATTGGCCTGTTTTAAGTTTTTGGATTGGGTATCAAAGCTTATTCTTGCAGCATGACGTTCATTTATGGCTTGATCCAAACGCGTTTCCAATACATTTAGACGCTCTTGCTTTTGATAATTTATTTGTTGTTGCTGAAATTCATTTTGTTTGGAAACCGATTTGTATCTATTATTAAATATGGGTATCGAAAGGGATACCATAGGCATAACAATATCCTTCCCATTATCAGAGAAGGTCATATCTGGACGTTTTTCAACATTGATGTAATCCAAGCCAAAACCAATCATAGGACTGCTCTCTTTTTGATTGAGCAACTCGGACTGTTCCACAGATTGGAACAACTTATCGTACTTTATCAGCTCTGGGTGTACCTTTAAATCTTCCGTATTGACATCTACCTCTTCCGAAGGAATAAAAAGTTCTGATACCACATTTATTTCTTCATCTTTATCCTTATTAAGAAGTTTATTAAAAGTAGTTTGTTCAGATACATATTGCTGCTGAAGCACTTCTATTAATTGTTGCATATCGTTTTTACGCATTTGAAGCTTCAAAACATCAACCGCCGACGCTTTGCCAACCTCAACGAATGTTAAGGCCATGGTTTCATAAGTTTCCAAAAGGTCAATGTTTTTCAATAGTATGCTTTGTTTTGCCTTATTCGCATATAGCCTGTAATAAGATTGAGCTATTGAAGCTATTAATTGGCGTTTGGCAATGACTACATCTTCATACTTAGCATCTGCCAATGAATTCATATAAGTTTCTCGAGAAGTAATGGTTCCAAACCATGGCAACATTTGTTTGGCCGACACCTTAAAACGTTGGGCTCCCGTACGGGTTTCTGGTTCGCTTACAAAGTACCCCACACCAAACTCGGTATTTGGAACTACATTTACTTCGTTCACTTTTTCGGAAGCAATCTTATATTGCAATTCAAATTTTGCAATTTCTGGATTGTTAGTCAATGCCTCATCTATATAAGACTCTAATTGTTGGGCCCTCCCTTTTGTGGAAAAGAGCATTGTGACCAAAATAAATAATGTTATTAATTGTTTCATTTGATTGAGCTTTTAAGTTGTATTTCCGCTTTCCAACTGTACAGAACAGGAACAACAAACAAGGTAATTAAAGCGATAAGCATACCTCCAAAACTTGGTATGGCCATGGGAATCATAATATCACTCCCACGACCTGAAGAAGTCAAAACTGGTAATAAAGCTAAAAGCGTTGTAGCTGTAGTCATTAAACACGGACGAATACGTTTCTCACCCGCTTCAACTACTGAAGCTCTTATTCCTTTTTTACTTTCTGGTGTATTTCTTTGAAAGGTCTGCGTCAAGTAGGTGGCCATCACAACGCCATCATCAGTTGCAATTCCAAAAAGGGCAATAAATCCAACCCAAACAGCCACACTTAAATTAATAGGGTGCATTTGGAACAAGTCTCTAAGATTTTCTCCAAAAAAACTAAAGTTCAAAAACCACGACTGTCCATATAGCCAAATCATTAAAAATCCACCTGCAAATGCTACGGCAATACCCGTAAATACCATTAATGAAGTTGCAACTGAACGGAATTGGAAATACAGGATTAAAAAGATTATCACCAATGCCAAGGGAACAACAACAGACAGGGTCTTTTCAGCTCGCAATTGATTTTCATAGCTTCCGGTAAATTGGTAATTGATACCTTTTGGAACAATGAGGTCACCGGAATCTATTTTACTTTGAATCAAAGCTTGAGCATTCTCAACGACATCAACCTCGGCAAACCCATCTTTTTTATCAAACAACACATAGCCTACCAAAAAAGTGTCCTCGCTTTTAATCACCTGTGGTCCTTGCTCATATCTTATTGTTGCCAATTCCGCCAGAGGAACAGGGCTTCCACTTTCAACAGGAATATAAATTTGCTCTAAATCGGTTGGATTAGCCCGTAATTCCCGTGGGTAACGCACACGTACGCCGTAGCGCTCACGACCTTCAACGGTTTGAGTTAAAGACATACCACCAACGGCGACTTTTAAAACATTTTGCACTTCCTCAATGCTAACGCCATATCGTGCAATCTTTTCTCTGTCGATATCAATAAGTAAATAAGGCTTTCCTACAATTCTATCTGCAAAAACTGCCTCTTCTTTCACACCTACCGCTTGTTTTAAAATGGTTTCCAATTGCACCCCAAAGGCTTCAATCTGTTTTAAGTCTTGCCCTTTTACTTTAATTCCCATAGGAGCACGCATCCCTGTTTGCAACATGACCAAGCGGGTTTCAATAGGTTGCAATTTTGGCGCTGAGGTTACCCCTGGTAACTTAGTGACTTTAACAATCTCATTCCATATGTCATCAGGCGATTGAATTTCTGGCCGCCAGTTTCGAAAAAATTCGCCTTCATTGTCTGGAATAAACATTGCAGATGTCACATCGAGCGCAGTCGAGATGTCGCTTCTGTTCTCGACTGCGCTCGAACTGACAGCATTGTTAAGATTTGCAATAAAACGACCATCTTTCAGCTCAAACAAACCATCACCGTTGACTCTATAGCGTTGGCGTTCTCCTTTCTCATTCAACATGTATTCTGGTTTATATTGAATGATATTTTCATACATAGATAATGGAGCTGGATCCAATGCCGATTCCGTTCTACCCGCTTTACCTACAACCGTTTCAATTTCAGGAATACTAGCTACGGCCATATCCAATTGCTGCAACACACGTTTGTTTTCCTCGACACCAGAATGTGGCATAGACGTTGGCATTAAAAGAAAAGAACCTTCATTTAGGGAAGGCATAAACTCCTTTCCTGTGTTTTTCATAATGAAAAATCCGGCAATGACTATAGCCGTGGGAATAGACAGAAATAGTAATTTATTGTCTAAACACCATCTTAAAATACGTGTGTAATATGTAATGAACAATGAGAAAACCCCTAACAAACCAAAACAAATAATGGCTACGAAAATGAGATTTAAAAAGATGCTTTCATTGACACCTAATGGTCGCCAATACTCCGCCAACAAGAACACTATTGCCGAAGCTGAAATAATAATATTGGCCAAGTTGGCCTGCTTTTCTGTAATCCTATTTTGAAGATTTAAAAAGGCCGTAACACCAAATGCGATTAGAACGACTCCCAACCAATATCCATAAAAAATAGCCAAGACACCTAAAGCAATTAAAACACCATTTAAAACATATTTAAATTGTTTTTGAAGGCTCTTTTTTCGGAATAAAAAAGCTGCAAAAGGCGGGATTAAAAATAAGGCTACGATGATAGAAGCCGTTAAAGCAAAGGTCTTGGTAAATGCTAAGGGGCGAAATAATTTACCCTCAGCACCAATCATGGTAAATACAGGAATGAAACTAATAATAGTCGTCATAACTGCGGTTACAATAGCCCCAGAAACTTCCGCGGTCGCATTGTATACAATTTGATTGCTACTTTGTACACTAGAAGTTAGAGATTGGAGGGTAGATGGCTGCTTCTTAGAAATTGGATTCCCTACCTCTAACATCGAGCCTCCAGGTTCCAATTTTTCAGCTTCATCAAAATGGCGTATAATATTTTCTGAAAGAATAACACCTACATCCACCATGGTACCAATAGCAATGGCTATACCTGATAATGCTACGATATTGGCATCGACTCCAAAGAGTTTCATAGCAATGAAAACCATTAAAACGGCTACCGGTAATAACCCTGAAATGAGCACCGATGCACGTAGATTAAATACCATAATTATAATGACTAAAATGGTAATTAATATTTCTAAGGTTAATGCTTCATTAAGTGTTCCTAATGTCTCTTGAATAAGTTCGGTTCTATCGTAGAATGGAACAATGGTAACTTGAGAAGTTCTACCATCTGCCAATGTTTTGGTTGGTAGGCCAGCACTTAGCTCATTGATTTTAGCTTTTACATTGTTAATGACTTCCATGGGGTTCGCACCATAACGCGCTACGATAACACCACCAACTACCTCAGCTCCTTCCTTATCCAAAATCCCTCGTCTTGCTGCAGGACCTAGAGATACCTTGGCCACATCTTTAATCTTGATAGCTGTGTAATTTTCTGAAGTCACTACAGCATTCTCAATGTCTGATATGGATTTAACATAGCCCAAACCACGCACCAAATATTCAGCTTGATTGATTTCTAAAGTCTGTGCCCCAATATCTCTGTTACTTTCCTTGACCGCCGTTACAATTTGGCCAAGACCAATTTGGTATTGTCGCATCAATTCTGGATTGACATCAATCTGATATTCTTGCACATATCCTCCAATGGAAGCTACTTCTGAAACACCACTTGCCGAGGATAAAGCGTATTTTACATAGTAGTCTTGAATGCTACGTAATTCTTGCAAGTCCCAACCACCTGTTACATTTCCATTTTCATCCCTACCTTCCAAGGTATACCAAAATATTTGTCCGAGACCAGTTGCATCTGGACCAAGAGTGGGATTGACATTCTCTGGCAACAAACCACTTGGCAACGAATTGAGTTTTTCAAGTATCCGACTTCTACTCCAATAAAATTCCACATCCTCTTCAAAAATGATATAGATACTAGAAAACCCAAACATGGAGGAGCTACGAATGGTTTTTACGCCAGGAATACCTAATAACGATGTCGTTAACGGATACGTAATTTGGTCTTCAATATCTTGTGGTGAGCGACCATCCCATTTGGTAAATACAATTTGTTGGTTCTCACCAATATCTGGGATAGCATCTACCGCAACTGGATCATTAGGAAGAAATCCTGTATCCCAATTAAAAGGTGCATGTACGGTTCCCCATCCTACAAAAAGGACGAGTAGCAAGACTGCGACAAGTTTATTCTCGATTAAAAATTTGATGCTTTTATTTAGCATGTGTTCTGATTGTTAAACCGTTAGACATTGGCGTTACAACAACACCGGATACAACAAATTATCCTTACAACCATTGGGTTAAAAGATAATCTAGTCTAAAGTTTAAAATCAAATTAAATAGGTCTCGTCAATCTTGAAGATTTGCCTGACAACGAGAGGTGGTTTGTATGCTACGTAGGAAGTAACATTTTCATCTATCCCTTCAAAAAGATTGATGTATGAATATATAAATGAAGTGATAAAAACTTGTTGTTCAAATGAAACTTTGTCAATAGTTTGTAGTTCGTCTTGCCCATCAACTACCAATTGTTTATCGTTACAACAACTTTTTTTGGTTATGTCACAACCATCGCTTGCTGGTTTTTCCATCTCCATGCCACAACCTTTTACCTTGTGGAATACAGCAGTCTCAACAAGCTTATCGCCACAATAATGCATATTTACAGTAAATGACATGGTAGAGAAAAGCACCACCATAGCCATTACAAAAGATACCGTTTTATGCAATAATTGTTTCATAAGTAGTACGAAATTACAAAAAATAAAGAAACCGGTGCCTTGTTTAACAAATGTTAGGCAATTTTCAACCCTAATTTGAGTGGGGATTTTAACTCAAATTTTTAATCATCTCCATCAAGGCATTTATTTTTGATAACAAAAACCTCATCTTTTGATGTTGATAGATTGATAAACCCATCAAAATAATAACCATCCGTAGCGTTACCCTCTATATAGTCAACATTAACTTCAACACACGCTTCTTCACTTTCATCATAGATTTCGGTAAGTCTCGTATATTCATTAGAATCAATTTGGACTTCAATTGGTTCATCCAAACAATCAACAACATGTAGATACACATAATACTTATTAGGACAAACTGACCCTAAATTAGAAAAATTTTGTCCATCATAGAGGTCTAGTTCGAAACTACCTGATGAACAATTTGAAAAAAGCACTACGGCTAATAATATTATAATAAATCTTTTCATGACTATAAGTTTTGGTTCAACCTGAATGTTCAATTACATTCTTACAACACCAAAGGAAATAAAACCTTAAAAGACCTTTATCCCAAATTATAGTTCTAGCATGAAATTGGATATCTTAGATAAATTAGGACGCCTTATTAAGTCCTTAAATTTTATTAAAACGAAATAAAAAACCCTTATAAAATAAGGGTTCTCTGTGTTTTTCTTTGTGATATTTTGTGTATTTACTTTCCGATACAAAAGTTAGCAAAGATATTACCTAGTAGTTCGTCATTAGTGACCTGCCCTGTAATCTCTCCAAAGTGATACAAAGCCTCCCGAATATCTATAGCCATTAAATCTCCCGACAGTCCAGAATCCAAGCCATATTTTACCTTTTGCATCTCTTCCATAGCCTTTAACAAGGCATCATAGTGACGGGTATTGGTGACAATCGTTTCGTTGTTTCTTAAAGCACCGGTATTAATTAGGTTGAGTAACTTATCGGTTAAGGCCTCTACGCCAAATCCGGTCTTAGCAGAAAGTAAGTGCACTTGCTCTATTTCGGAAGTTATAGATTCTATTTCTGCTTCAGAAAGCATATCCACCTTATTAGCTATGATGATAATAGGCTTCTGTGGATACTTATTTTTTATCTTTTCGATTTCAACCTGAAATCCTTTCAAGTAATTGACATTTTTTAATTGAAGGCCATCCGCTAGAAATATGACGACTTGCGCTTGTTCAATTTTTTCAAAGGTTTTTTTGATACCGATGCTCTCCACCACATCTTCCGTTTCCCTAATCCCAGCCGTATCAATAAATCGAAAGCCGATACCTCCTATGGAAATTTCATCCTCAATAGTGTCTCTCGTCGTCCCAGCTATATCACTAACAATGGCTCGTTCCTCATTTAAGAGCGCATTCAACAACGTTGATTTCCCAACATTGGGCTCTCCCACTATAGCCACAGGTATCCCATTTTTAATCACATTACCAACTGCAAAGGAGTCTATCAATCGCTTTAAAACAAAAAGAATGCGTTCCACCAAATCTTTGAATTGCGTACGATCTGCAAACTCCACATCCTCTTCTGCAAAATCCAATTCCAATTCAATAAGCGATGCAAAATTCAAAAGCTCTTCTCTTAGTTTGGCGATTTCATTTGAAAACCCACCTCGCATTTGCGACATGGCCAATTTATGGGAAGCTTCATTATCACTCGCTATCAAGTCGGCTACCGCCTCGGCTTGGCTTAAATCCAGTTTACCATTTAAAAAAGCTCTAAGTGTAAACTCACCAGGTTGCGCCATTCGGCATCCGCGACGCAAAAAAAGTTGCAAAATTTCCTGCTGAATAAAACTAGAACCGTGACAACTTATCTCAACCACATTCTCACCAGTGTAAGAGTGTGGATTTTTAAAAACAGTAACCAAAACCTCATCGATAACCCTTTCAGAATCCATAATGTGGCCTAGATGCACCGTGTGTGTTTTTTGATCTGTCAACTGTTTACCATGAATGGATTTAAAAACACCCGAAGCCATTTCTATAGCCTGCTTACCTGAAATTCTTAAAACTGCAATAGCCCCTACACCAGATGCTGTAGCGAGCGCAATGATATTGTCATCTTGTACCATACAGCAAAAGTACTAAATGGCTTTTAATAAGCATCTTCATTATTAGGCAGATATTAACAAACATTATTTAGAAGAACCGTTATATTTGTGCCAAACTTTAATAAAAAAATAGATTATGTCTAGAAATTTATTTGCCATTATGGCAATAACTACCATGTTTTTATCCTGTAAGAATGAAAAACAGGATGGCTACAGTATTAAGGGTACAATAGATGCATCAGCCAATGGTAAAAAAGTGCTTTTGGTTAAGAATGAAAGAATGCAAAAAATAACAGTTGATTCTACTACTGTTCAAGATGGAAAGATTCTGATGCAAGGAAAAGTGGAGTCTCCAGATTTTTATTTGGTGACCATAGATGGATTAAATATGGGATTGCCTTTAGTGGTTGAAAACACAGAAATGGATATTGAATTCTACAAAGATAGCCTTCCTAAATCTAAGGTTACCGGTAGTAAAGAAAATGACTTATTAGGTGAGTTTAGATTAAACAGCGAGCCTGCAAGAAAAGTGAATGCTGAATTAGGGCAAAAATATGCCATCGCTCAACAAAAGCAAGATACCATCACGATGGATCAAGTGAAAGCCACTTATGATAGTGTGATTGCCATCATGAATGAAAAGAACATAAAGCTTGTAAAAGAAAATACTGATTTAGTAACTAGTATGGCTTTCTTAGATAATTTATCTTCTTCAGGTGTCGTAAAAACCAATGAAGCAAAATCCATCTTTGACAGTTTTACTAAAGAAGTTAAAGAAAGTCGTGTTGGAAAAGAAGTAGGTGAAAAAATAGAAGCAGCTATGGTTACTGCCGAAGGAAGTATGGCTCCTGATTTTAGTGCACCAACTCCTGCTGGTGATACCTTAGCATTGAAAGATGTGATGGGAAAAGTAACTATCATTGATTTTTGGGCAGCATGGTGTGGACCATGTAGAAAAGAAAATCCGCATGTAGTGGAGATCTATAACAAATACCATGAACAAGGTCTTGAAATCATTGGTGTTTCACTGGATGGTACGCCTAGACAAAAAGACGCAAAACAAGAATGGTTAGACGCCATTGAAAAGGATGGACTTACTTGGCACCAAGTTTCCAACCTATCTTATTTTAATGATCCTATTGCTAAACAATATAATATCCAAGCTATCCCTGCAACTTTTGTATTGGACAGTGAAGGTAAAATCGTTGCTAAAAATTTAAGAGGTGACGAGCTTGATAAAAAAGTAGCCGAATTACTTCAGTAGTTTATAGCAAGACACAGTATAAAAAAGCCCTCCAAGTTTGGAGGGTTTTTTTATTATTTAGATTTTATTCATTTTCTTCAAAACAAACAATAGCACTATTGGAATCAATAATAATATAATCATGGTTAAATGGGTTTCAAAGAGCCACGAAGCTAGCATCAATGTTATGACATAACCACCAATTGCTCCACCAAAATGAGCATCATGACCAATATTACCTACTCTACTTTTCATACCATATATGGTATAAAGCAGATATGCAATCCCGAAAATATAAGCAGGAATCGGAACTACTAAAAACAAGTAAATTGTTAAATCTGGACGAAGCAAAATTGCAGAATAAATGACTCCCATAACGGCTCCACTGGCCCCTACTGCACTGTAATAATATTCATTTTTATGAAAGTATAAAGACAATAAATTACCCAATAACAAACTTCCTACATAGACAATTATAAAATTGATATTACCTAAATAGGCCAATACCACATTTGCAAAAATGTAAAGCGTAAACATATTAAAAACCAAATGGGCTACATCCACATGTAAAAAACCAGAACTAAACATTCTAATTTGCTCCCCTCTTCTGATAGCTCCCACATTAAATTTATATTTTTCAAAGAAACCAAAATCACCAAACCCTTTATAGGATATTAGCACATTGGCTGCGATTATAATAATGGTCACGATACTTAAATTGCCCATAAATACATTAAATTATCAATAAAAATAAAGGTTATATTTGCCAATGCAAATCTAATATTTATTCATGCAATTTATTGCTTACATTTTAATTTATCCAATACTTTGGATAATCTCTATTATGCCTTTTAGGATTCTATATGCCATATCCGATGGTGTTTATTTATTGTTATACTATGTCATTGGCTATCGCAAAAGCATTGTTAGAGACAACATTAAATTGGTCTTCCCAGAAAAATCTGATCAGGAAATTAAGTCGATTACAAAGAAATTCTACCACCACATGTGTGATATGTTTTTGGAAATGATTAAAACACTTACAGTTTCCAAAAAGGAACTTTCTAAACGATTTGTCCTTAAAAACCTTGAAACTTTAAAAGAACTTGAAGCCACCGAAAAAAGTATTGTTGTTATGTATGGGCACTATGCAAGTTATGAATGGTCCATTATTTTACAATCTTACGCTACCAATAAGGCACTAGGCATTTATAAAAGAATTGCCAATAAATACTTCGATAGATTGGTGAGACGTATTCGCTCAAAATATAACTCGGTGCTCGTTGACAGCAAAAGAGCTTTATGTAGAATTGAAGAGCTTCATGATAATGGGGAAACAAGACTGATTGCTTTTATAAGTGACCAATCTCCTAAATTAAAACCAAATAACTATTGGGGAGAATTTATGGGAGTTACTATCCCCTGTTTTATAGGAGCTGAATTAACAGCCAAAAAATACAATTACCCCATCACCTATTTAAAAATAGATAAAGTTAAAAGGGGTTATTACGAGTCGGAATTTATTATTTTATCAAAAGACCCAAAAACTGTAAAAGACTTCGAAATAACCGAACAGTTTAATCGAATTCTTGAATCTCAAATTAGACAAGCTCCTGAATATTACCTATGGACTCACAAGCGATGGAAACACCGTCATGAGGCTCCTGCTTTAAAAAATAATTAGGAATCAGCTATTTGCTTTAATTCCGAAATAAATCTATCGGCTAATTCATCGGCTTCATTTTGTGATTTAGCTTCGGTGTATATTCGGATAATAGGCTCAGTGTTACTTTTTCTTAAGTGCACCCAATTTTCAGGAAAATCAATTTTAACACCATCGATGGTTGTTAGGTTTTCTTCAAAGTAATTCGCTTCAATGGTTTTTAAAATACCATCCACGTCTAAATCAGGAGTCAATTCAATTTTCTTCTTGCTCATAAAGTAGCTAGGATATGTTTTTCTTAAGTCACTCACGGACATTTTACGTTCTGCCAAAAGACTTAAAAACAAAGCAACCCCTACCAAGGCATCTCTACCGTAATGAAGCTCAGGGTAAATTATCCCTCCATTTCCTTCGCCTCCAATAACGACTTGATTCTTCTTCATAAGAGTAACCACATTTACTTCTCCTACGGCACTGGCTTCATAAGTTCCCCCGTGTTTTTCGGTTACATCTCTTAAGGCCCTAGTAGAACTCATATTACTTACCGTGTTACCAGGATGCTTGTCTAAAATGTAATCGGCACAAGCCACTAAGGTATACTCCTCGCCAAACATATTACCATTCTCATCCATAAATGCTAATCTATCAACATCTGGATCTACCACGATTCCCAAATCAGCATGTTCCTTAACCACTGCTTGAGACAAATCGGTTAAATGCTCTTTTAATGGTTCGGGATTGTGAGGAAAATGACCATTGGGCTCACAATATAATTCCACAACATCTACACCCAATCGTTCCAATAATCTTGGAATGGCAATCCCTCCCGTGGAATTCACACCGTCAACAACCACTTTGAATTTAGCCTTTTCAATGGCTGATTTATTAACCAACTTGAGGTTTAATACCTCATCAATATGTAAATCGATATAAGCATCATTTTTGGTGATTTTTCCAAGCGCATCCACTTCTGAAAACGACATAGCCTGACTTTCTGCAATTTTTAAAATTTGCTCGCCATCTGCCCCACTTAAAAACTCACCCTTTTCATTCAAAAGTTTTAGAGCATTCCATTGTTTTGGGTTATGGCTAGCCGTTAATATAATGCCTCCATCAGCATGCTCCATAGGAACAGCAACTTCAACGGTGGGTGTTGTAGATAATCCCAAATCAACGACGTGAATTCCCATACCTACCAGGGTATTCATCACCAAACTCTGAATCATTTCTCCTGATATTCTGGCATCTCTCCCTACTACTACCTTATAATTCTCCTTTTGTCGGTATTGCTTAAGCCATGTTCCGTAAGCAGCGGCAAAAGTTACTGTGTCAATAGGCGTTAAATTAGTTCCCACTTCACCTCCAATAGTCCCACGAATTCCTGAAATTGATTTTATAAGAGTCATTGTTTTTTATTAAGAATATTAGCAAATATAAGCCTTCTAAATTTTCTAAAAACCGATTACAGACAACTGATTGATTAATTTTTTAAACAACTCTTTGTGAATTAATTCCCTGAAGGAGATAAAAGCCCGGGAGATAAAATTTGTAAATTGGAAACATGAATTTTTTGGCCCACATCTATTTATCGGGAAACAATGAAATGGTCACCATTGGAAATTTTATTGCCGATAGTATTAAAGGAAAACAATATTTAGACTACCCTAAGGAAGTTCAAATAGGTATCCTGCTCCACAGAGAAATTGACACATTTACTGATGCCCACCCAATAGTAAGACAAAGTTCTAAACGATTACATGCCAAGTACAGTCATTACAGTGGAGTAATTGTAGATATTTTATATGATCACTTTCTAGCAAAAAATTGGTCAGATTACAGCGCAGTTCCTTTAAAGCAATTTACAGCGAATTTTTATCAAATCATGGAAGAAAACTTTGATTGGCTCCCTGCAAATACCCAAAGAATGGTTCCCTTTATGAAAGCCGAAGATTGGCTCCTTAATTATGCGCAAATTGAAGGCATCCAAAACGTTTTAAATGGCATGAATCGCAGAACAAACTACAAATCTGGCATGCATCAAGCAACCAATGAATTGCGCCAATTCTATTATGATTTTGAAAGCGAATTCACTCACTTCTTTACTGAACTTATCAACTTTTCCAAAACTAAACTTCCTGAAATTGAGAGTAAGATATCTTAACACAATCCTTGCCATTTTTCTCGTAAGCCTTATTTCATGCAATAAACCAAAAAATATTGTTGAAAGAGGTTTGATTACAAAAAAGGCTATGGTGGTTTCAGCTAGAAAAGAAGCCTCTAAAATAGGATCAGACATCATGAAAAAAGGCGGTAATGCCTTTGACGCCATGTTTGCTACCCATCTTGCTTTAGCAGTGGCTTACCCCTATGCAGGTAATTTGGGAGGCGGTGGTTTCCTTGTTTATAGACTAAGCAATGGCGAAGTAGGAAGTTTGGATTTTCGAGAAAAAGCTCCCATGAATGCCAGTGAAACCATGTATCTAGATGTTAATGGAGAAATCATACCTAATAAAAGTACCTTAGGAATTTATGCCGTGGGCGTTCCTGGAAGTATGGCTGGACTTTTTGAAGCCCATGAAAGATTTGGCAGTATGCCAATTAAAGACCTTATCAAACCAGTTATTGAACTTGCTAGAAAAGGGGTGGTAGTCACAAAACATCAAGAAGGACAATTTAAAAAATATGATAGCCTTATTCACTTGGTAAACGGTAAAAACACTTTAATATCTAAAAACTTGGTACAAGGCGATACTTTAAAAAATCTAGCCTTAGCGAAAACCTTGGAACGAATCGCTAACAATGGAAAGAAAGAATTCTATCATGGTCAAACAGCTGAAATTTTGATTGATTACATTCAAAAAAAAGGAGGGATTTTAACCATGGAAGATTTATCCAAATATGTAGCTAAATGGAGAAATCCTATCATCTTTGACTATAAGGATTTAAAAATAATTTCAATGGCACCTCCGGCAAGTGGTGGAATATGTTTAGCCCAAATGATGAAGATGGTAGAATCATTTCCATTAAAGCAATATGGTCATAATTCATTAAAAGCAATACAAGTTATGACAGAAGCAGAAAGACGAAGTTTTGCAGATAGAAGTTATTATTTAGGAGATCCAGATTTTGTAAATATCCCTACAGACTCCTTAATTGCTACCTCCTACTTAGGTGAGAGAATGGCTTCCTTTTCATTTGACCAAGCGACTTCATCCTCAGCTATCTCTCATGGTAATATTCTACCAAATGAAAGTGACGAAACCACCCACTACTCTATTGTTGATCCCTTTGGAAATGCTATTGCAGTTACAACCACTTTAAATGGCGCCTACGGATCTAAGGTTTATGTTGATGAACTTGGTTTTTTCCTAAACAATGAAATGGATGACTTTAGTAGTAAGCCAGGACAACCTAATATGTTTGGTTTGATTGGAGCCGAGGCCAATAAAATTGAACCCGAAAAACGGATGCTAAGCTCAATGACCCCAACGATTGTTGAAAAGAACAATGATCTTTATTTGACCCTAGGGACCCCAGGCGGCTCTACCATTATCACCTCTGTATTTCAAACCATTTTAAATGTGTACGAATTTGAAATGTCTTTACAGCAAGCTGTCAATGCACCACGATTTCATCACCAATGGCTACCAGACGAAATTGTTATGGAACCCAATGAGTTTAGTCCAAAACTTATTGATGAACTGGAAGCAAAGGGTTATAAAACAAACCAAGTAAAAACACCGGTTATTGGAAAAGTTGACGGCATTTTAAAATTGGGAAATGGGTCCTATGAAGCAGGCGCCGACTCGAGAGGTGATGACACTGCTATTGGCTTTTAATTTTATAATAAAAATGCCTAAAAATTGAATAAGTGTAATTTTAAATGCTTTATTTGAATTTTAATACAATTCTAACAACAATTTTATAGTTGCCTTCCGAAATAGGAAATTTTATGATTATAATTAATTAAAACCTAAAATTATTTATCACAGTTTAGCGCATGAGGGTCTTCCAGTTTTTAATTTCATTTTTAATATCTTCTCTACTTTGCAATGCCCAAAACATCAAACACATCTCTGTAAATGAAGGCCTTCCTCAGTCCTTTGTTTCAGATTTATTGGAAGACAATAATGGTTTTATCTGGATAAGTACCAGAAATGGATTGGCACGTTATGAAGGGCATAAACTTGAAATCCTACAACACGTTCCTGGAGAAGTTAATTCACTGGCTTCAAATATCATATCCAAACTTCAAAAAGGGGAAGGCAACACCATATGGATCCAGTATGAAACGGACGAATTAGATTTACTGGACTTAAACACGGGTAAGATAACCCATATACCAGGTGTTGAAAATTACTATCAAACAGGGAATGGCTATATAGATAAGAAAAGTAAACTATGGTACTATTATGGGAATAATGTTTATAGTCTAAACTTAAATGCTACTGAAAAGGCATTTGACAAAAAAACATATACTCCCGACGAAGACAAAATAAGCAACATTTTTATTGACCGTAGTAACAACATTTGGGTTCTTGGCCTTAAGGGGATAAATAAATTTAATACGTCCCTGAATAAATTTGAGCTCATAGTCAACCCTTATGCGTCAAATTCTATAGAAAATGAGCCCGCTACAAACTTATTTGAGAGAGATAATGGGGAATTCATGTGGATAGAGGAAGAGTATCTATACTTTTTCGATCCTATGACTAATTCATTTAGAAGGTTGCCTTTACCCAAAGATGACACTAAAGGATTTAAGCAAATTCAAACAAATTCAAATGGGAAAGACTATTTAATTATCAATAGAAATATTTATACATACGAAGATGTCTCAGGCATAACACTCTTAGGTCAGTTACCCTTTGACGAAGACAATACTAAAAAGAAACCTTTATTTTATGATTTTCTAGTGGACCAATCTGGTCTGATTTGGCTTGCGGCCAATACAGATGGTGTATATCAAGTTGATTTTAGCTTGAATTTTAAAGACTTTAGTTATGAAGACGATTTTGCAATGACTCTTTTTAAAAATGAATTTAATATTTCTCTAGAGGATTATTTCAATTTCAACACCAGTAATAAATTACTTTTACTCCCTAGTTACTATCTAAGATCTGCAAAGAACAACGATAAAATCTGGGTGGCTTTACATAGAACTGTTGCTTACTACAAGCCAGGTGAGAACAAGCTATACAAACTCAAGGCTTTGCCAGTTCCCACCATTGATGATTTTGTGCCGATTAAAGGAATAACTATTAATGGAAATGGTAATCCATTGGTTATTGATGAAAGTTGCAATCTATTTAGCTATAATGATAAAGAGCAGCAATGGCTGTTAGAACCCTATTCACATTTACTTCAAAATAGTTTTAAAAATAAACTAAGCCCTAGTTCTATCTTATTCGATGATAATTATATTTGGATTACAACTGAATTCAGTGGGCTGATTCGTATAGATACCAAAACAAATAAAATATCCCAGTTTAAAGCTGAAAATATCGCAAATAGCTTACCTACCAACAACTTAATAAGTATTATTTCTGACAGCAAAGAGGAAAACATTTTATGGATAGCCAGTTATTATGGATTACTGAAATTCAACAAAAATACCTTTGAAAATAAATTGTTCACTATAGAAGATGGACTCCCAGATAACACTATTTACACCCTACTAGAAGACAATAAAGGATTTTTATGGCTGGGAACCAATAAAGGTCTCTGTAGATTCAATAGCCAAACTTTAAACCATAGGACTTTTTCTTCGTCTCACGGATTAACAGCTCTGGAATATAATAGGTATCACCAGTTCATTATGCCAAATGGAGACTTTGCTTTTGGAGGAATAAATGGAGGCGCCATTTTTAATCCTTTAAGTATAGGTGATGACAAATTCAACCCCTCGGTTGTTATAACTCAAATTAAAATAAACAATGAATCATATTTAAAAGAAGGCGATAACTTTTTAATATATAGCGATTTAAACACTTTAGACTTGCCCTATTTTAAAAATAATTTAACCATTGAGTTTTCGGCTTTAGAATTCTCTCAGTCAGATGATATTAAATATAGATATCGCTTAAAAGGGTATGATGACGAATGGGTAGTTTTAAAAGGAAAAAATGAAGCTGTTTATACAAAAATACCCTTTGGTGATTATACTTTGGAATTGAATGCCACAAATACTTCAGGGGTATGGAGTACTGATATTGAAACATTAGATATAAATATTTCTCCTGCTTGGTGGGAGACCAACTGGGCTATTTTTTTATATATCATGACATTTTCTGGCATAATATTCCTTTTCATCAAAAGATCCATAAAGCAAAAGGTGATTAATAAGGAAATAGAACTTAAAAGAAAAGAAGCTGATCACTTTAGGGAGATTAACAATCTTAAGACAAGATTTTTCACAAACCTAACCCATGAATTACGGACACCTCTGTCTCTTATTATAGCTCCTGTGGAGCAGCTGAAAAAGACCAAAAAGAAAAAAAATAGAAAACGTTTACTGTCCATCATTAAAAAAAATGCCAATAATCTATTGAACCTTTCAGATCAGTTATTGGACATTTCAAAAATAGAGGCTGGGGTTTTGGAAGCCAACTATTTCCCAGGCGATATGGTATTATCCATAAAAAAATGTATAGAAGCCTTTAAGGAAGAAGCCAAAGAAAAAATCATAACAATTGATTTAATATCTCCACTGACAGCAAATTATATTTTCTCTCCATACATGCTCGAAAGAATTATAAACAATCTAATCTCCAATTCCATTAAATATGGTAAAAGAGGAGGCAAAATACTTGTGAACCTATCAGAAAAAGAAGACGGCGTAATCATAAAGATTGAAGATGATGGTATTGGAATTTCTAAAAAAGACTTACCACATATCTTTGAAAGGTTTTATCAATCAGAAAATTCAAAAAACAATCCAAATATTGTTACTGGCAGCGGTATAGGTCTATCCTTAGTGAACGAGCTTGTTCAAATGCAAGATGGCGAAATAAATGTAGAAAGTAAAATTGGAGATGACTCGGGTACCATTTTCAAAATTTATTTACCTTATAAGAAGGTTGAGTCCTTGGCTAACGTTTCGAAAGAAAAAAATCAACCTCTAGATAGTGCTACATTTATTAAGGATGATGAATCTCCTACCATTCTATTAGTAGAGGATAATGAAGAAATGCTGGATTTCCTATCCATTAGTTTAAAGCCCCACTATAACGTTATTAAGTCTGACAACGCTATAAAAGGACTAAAATTAGCCAATGAAATCATTCCAGATATCATAATAAGCGATGTAATGATGTCCAAAATGGATGGTCTCGAGCTATGTAAACAAATAAAAGAAAATATGGTAACAAACCATATTCCCGTTATTCTATTAACCGCCAAAACCGATTTAAAAAGCAGATTAGAGGGACTAACCCTTGGGGCTGATGATTATGTTTCAAAACCATTTAATATTTCGGAATTGCTACTTAGAATTAAAAATAGGCTAGAATTACAAAAGAGTCAACGAGAGACTATTTTTGAAGAACTCAAACTCTTACCTAATTATAGTGAAGAAAAAAACAACAAGGAAAAGAGTGATCCTTTCTTATTACAAGTAGAACAGATACTTGAAAACAACTTAAGCAATGAACAATTTGGTGTGAACGATTTAGCTTCAAGTTTGAATATGAGCAGAACCAGTCTTCATAGAAAAATTAAAGCATTAACCAATAATACAACAGGCAAGATTATACAAGTCTATAAATTAAAAAGAGCCTCTACGCTCTTAAAAGAAAATTACAATATCGCCGAAGTGTCTTACAAAACTGGCTTTGGAAGTCCTTCATACTTTTCAAAGTGTTTTAAAGAAACCTATGGTTTAACGCCTTCAGAGTATTTAGAGAACGAAGGGTTAAAACAATAGACCGTAAGTTCCTAAAAATAAAAAATGACCTCTTAAAATATAAGAATTTACTTCCCTAAAATACAACAACCAAAACATGGCTATTCATAGATAATGAGAAAAGGAAATCAGCTAATTCTCATTCGTGGTTGATCGTAATAAAATCATTTTAAAAACAATCAAAGCCATTCTATTTAAATCTACTAACAATAATGAGATAACTAAAATATTATTATTTAACCATCCTGTCTTTCAATTTTTATTGTTAAAAAAATGCACATAATTAGCTGTTTTTAAGGAATTGAAACAAAAATGATACTATTTGAAACACATCTTATAGTGCCCCCCTTCAACAACAAATATATTAGTCACATTAATTAACTCTATTTTTTAAACTTAAATTTTATGAGAAAAAACTACTTTAGGGTGGCTAAGAGATTTGCTTCTGCTGCTTTTCTAACAACTGTTTTTGGTTTGGCAACATTCGCCTCCAAAAACCCTTCTCCCAACAAATCTGAAATGAATCCCATCATGGATCCTGCTGATTTTGTAACCTTTTCACTTTCTGGCCTCAATGCTGATGTGATTGCCAATGGTGTTGGAGCTGCAGCTGAGGTAACTACTAATGACGTTGATGGTGTGAATTGGTGTTTCTTAGAAATGGGATATCAGGATGCATCTTTTGGGCTTCCTGTAGGAGGTTTAATTACTAGTCCAAACACTACTGATTTATCCTTTCAATTTGCCAGCTATGATGCAGACAACTCTCTAAGAATACCTGCTTCAGGAGATGTCAATTTCCCTGTTACTATTGCCGAAACTGGAAGTTATGAAACTATCTATTTTGCAGCAACTACAGGTAGTGGGAGTTCCACTTTTAGCGGAACTATCGATTTTCAAGATGGATCCACTCAAGCCTTTTCAGATTTAAGTGTATCTGATTGGTACAATGGTAGCAACTATATCATTAGTGGTATTGGAAGAGTTAATAGAGATGATGAAACTCTTGAGAATGGAGGAACATGGACACTAAACCCTAGAATTTATGAAATTGGGCTTGATATAGATCCTGCAAATCAATCTAAAACAGTTACAGGAATAACAGTAACCAATGTAACCGCAGGGGGTACTTCAGCAAATATTACCTTAAACATTTTTGCTATTTCAGGGAAATTGGCCGCTGATTGTCCAGTTCCCACAGATTTAGCTTTAGGTACTGTTGGTGCTTATGATGCAGAAATTTCTTGGACGCCATTCGATGTGAATGATACGTTTGAAGTTGCCGTTGTTTTAGATGGTGCGGGTGAGCCAGTTACTGGTGATGACACTACAGATCAATCAACTTATACTTTTACAAACCTGACACCTGAAACAGCTTACGATGCTTATATTAGAACAGTTTGCCAAACAACAGGTTTTAGCTACTGGGTAGGACCATTAAGTTTTACAACCACTATCGCTTGTCCAGCACCTACAAACTTAAGTGCTGCTGCAACTTCAACTACTGAGGCTTCTGCTTCATGGGATATGGGAACAGCTTCTGCTTGGGAAGTTGCCTATGTTTTAAATGGGGACCCAGAGCCGACTTCTGGAGATGCAACAGTCACCAATTCATTTGATTTTTCAAGTTTAGAACCTGCAACTACTTACACCGTATATGTAAGAGCAGATTGTGGAGTTGATGGTTATAGTACTTGGACCACGACAAACGTTACTACATGGTGTGATGCCCTTCCAGGAATTGACGAAGATTTTGAAGGTGATAGCATTCCTGTTTGCTGGACCATTATCAATGGTGGTGACAGCAATACTTGGTTTCACCATAACAGTACGACCTATGCTAACAGTGGAAGTAAATCTATGAGAATCACCTATAGTTCTACAGCACATGAGGATTACTTAATCACTCCTGCATTTACAGTAACCGACCATGTTTCTGATATGATTAGTTTTTGGGCTCGAAATTACAGTTCCTCATATGTAGATGAATTTGATGTCCTTGTTTCAACTACTGGGAATTCAGAGGCTGACTTTACAGAGGTATTAGCAACCAATGTTGGCCCTGGAACAAGTTATACCGAATACACCTATGATTTATCTGCCTATGTAGGGGAAACCATCTATTTTGCTATTAAAGCGATTTCAACCAATGAATGGCACTTAAACATAGATGATGTTTTAACGTATGGATCACCTTATTGTGATGCCCCTTCAGATTTATCAGCTGAAGTTTTTTCTTCTTCTGCTGATTTAAGTTGGACTGGACCAGATGAAGCGGGATATGAAGTAGCTGTTGTACTTGATGGCGCCGGGGAACCAACTACCGCTGATGACACGACTGATCAAACCACTTATACCTTTAACGATCTAACTCCTGAAACGGCCTATGATTTTTACATCAGAACTATTTGTCTTGAAACAGGATTTAGCACTTGGGTTGGGCCGTATAGCTTTACAACTGAGGCAGCTTGTATGGTTCCTACAGGATTGAGTGCTGATGTCACACCTACATCAGCAATGTTAAGTTGGTCAGGACCTGATCAAGATGGATATGAAATTGCAGTTCAAGACATAGGGGCTGGAGAACCTACTTCTGGAATGATTATTTCTGAAAATTCGTATGAAGCAGCTTTAAGCTATGGTGAAATTAAAGAGTATTATGTAAGAACGGTTTGTGGAGAGGAAGGTTATAGCTATTGGGTAGGACCATTTACTTTTGGAAGCTATACGGCGCTTGAAACTTCAGGGTATTCTGATGATGTCATTGCCAACGGTGTTGGGGCATCGGCTTCTTCCTCAACCAATGATATTGATGGAGGCAATTACGTTTATTTCTCTAAAGACTTTGACCCAACAGGATCTAACTTAGTTTCCGTTGGTTTGCCTCTAAATGGTGTTTTGAATAGCCCGAATACATCTGGTTTAAGTTTTGAACTTCAATCCTATGCAGACAACAATTCATTAAGAATGCCAACTGCTAGTGAAGGTGGTACTTTAACGGTTACAAATGCTTACCCAGCTGAAACCCTTTATTTAAGTGTCGTTTCTGGAGGTGGCCCTGGCAGCATGTCAGGAACTATCCACTTTAATGATGGATCTACACAAGCTATTCCGACTACTGCAGTATCAGATTGGTACAATGGAGGTAACTATGTGATTGCTGGAATTGGACGTGTAAATACTACAAATGACAACGTGGAAACTCCAAACAACAACCCTAGAATTTATGAAATGGCTGTTGCTCTAGAGGAAGGCAATTATACAAAGACCATAACCTCAATTGATTTTCAGAAAGAAACAGGAGGTGTAATTAACGTGTTTGCTGCAAGTATTAAGTTCTCTGAAGAAGCAGGATTATCTGTGAACGAACAAACTTTGGTAAATGTGACTATGTATCCAAATCCAGTTAAGGACCAATTGTTTGTAAAAGGTATGGATGTACAATCAGTAGATGTCTTTACCGTTCTTGGACAAAGAGTTGCTGTTGATTTCAATGAAAACGTGATCAATGTAAGCAACCTTTCTCAAGGTGTTTATTTTGTAACAGTTAATTCTACAGAGGGTTCTAAAACCTTTAGAATTATCAAGCAATAAGAAAAATCACCCTATTAATAGCCTTTACTTATTAAACTTGAAAATCCCTGACATTGACATGTCAGGGATTTTTTTTCAACACTCGATTCAACCATTTAATTTTAATCTAAACTTAAGCCATATTCTATAAAAAAGTATCTATGGCAATTACTCCCATAAACAAATTCTAAGGATTAAAACAATAAGCAACAATCCTTTTTAACCATAGAACCACCGTTCCAAAGCGTATAGATATAGAATCCTACCTACCTTATTTTAACTTATTTACTTGCCCGTTAAAATTTCAATACTTCTCTAAACCAAACCATTAGAAACAAAAAAAGACCATTAAAAAATGGTCTTTCTAAAATATTCAGTATCGTTTGACAACTAATACGTCATGTATACCCAGCCCGTCAAAGATTCCCTCTGATCTGCGAACTTTAAAACATAGAAATAGGTTCCTACTGGCAACGTTTTAGAGCTACCCTTTTCTTGTCCATGCCACTGGTTGGTATAATTGGCTTCAGAAAATACTTCAGTTCCATATCTATTGAAAATTTTAATATCACTTACATTCAATCCAGTAAGATCAAACGAATCATTAAAACCATCACTATTAGGTGTAATAACTTCTGGTATGGTACAGAACGTACTTTCAACAGTAAAAGAACCTGTATATTCGCAACCATTTACTGAAACTGCAGTTACTTCATATACACCAGAATCTACAATCTCAATAATATCTCCACTATCAGAAAATGAATTTGGACCTGTCCACGTAATAGTCATATCATTTACATCCAAATCATTTAAACTCTCCACGCTTAAATAATAAGAAAGTCCGTCACAAGCTCCTGAAATTTCTAAGGCGACTCCTTCATAAATAGAAAATTCTACTTCATAAGAATCCTCGCAGCCTAGAACATCGGCAGGTAAATTATATGTTACCATATACATTCCAGGACTACTATTAGCCACATCAATTATTCCTGTGGATGCATCCAAGGTCAAACCTGTTTGACCCGTAAAAGTTCCTCCGGTAGTAAAGCCATCTCCCAAAATAGGGCTTACCGTTGTTTCGTCAAAGCAAATACCAGCAAACTCATAACTAAATTCAACAACTGGAGCTACTATGGAAACCGATACACTATAAGAAACACCGCAACCAAGGACTGATTCGTCCAAAGTATAAGTCACAACATAGTCTCCAATTGCACTGTTGTCAGAATTAATTTCTCCCGTAGCCGCATTAAGATCCAATCCAGCTATATCTGCTGAAAATATACCACCTTCACTAAAACCTTCTGCAAAAATTGGAGCTACCAAACCAACATCACCACAAATGGGGTCTTGATCATAAGAGAATTCTGCAACCGGATTTACTATGGAAATGGACGTACTATAGGTATTATCACAATCCCCAGCTTGACTAGGGTCAATGGTGTAAGTTATATCATAGGATCCAGGGATACTATTTTGAACGTCAATAACACCTGTGATAGGGTCGATAGACAAACCTTCTGCAGAAGAAAATGCTCCTCCAGCCTCAAAACCATCCGATAAAATTGGAGATACGAAATCCTGATCAAAACAAATTGTATCAAATTCAAATGAAAACTCTAAAACGGGTGCTGTGAAAACAACTTCCAATATATCAGAACAATAAAGGGTTTCCCATTCAAAATAATAAGTTCCAGGCGCTGAAAATCCTGAAATGACAGTTTCATTAGAAGAAGGATCTGCAATTACAGTTTCCGATGGATTTCCTTCCAAAATGGTCCATGATCCAATTCCAGCAGCAGATACTGTAATTTCGTCTTGATCACATGCCATATTTAGCGGATTATCAGTTAAAATTCCATTATTGGCTGTAAAACTGATAGCATCTAAAAAGTTACCAACACTATTATCTCCTGTAGCCGTTGAAACCGCCTGAAATATAAATCGGGTCACTGGCTGCCCATTTGGAACAACATAACTACCTGTATTATAACTCCATGTAGAATTTCCCGTACTTACTTGCTCTACACTTACATAAGGACCACCGGGAGGACCTGCTAACAATTCACAAGTATCTACTCCACTTCGCCCTCTATGTGCAAAACCATAATTGAATGTGGTAGTGACGGGTGTATCAAAATCTTGGTAAACGCCACCTTCCAAATTGGCATTCAATTCAATAAATTGATCACCAGAATAAGAAGGCACATTTTGAAAGTTTGGTACTGGCCATATTTCTATAAAACCATCAGCAGCCGTGGTACTCCACCCCAAAACGGCATCCTGATCGATAAGTGGAGGAAAAATACCATTCACGACTGGATAAGAAAAGTCACTATTTACAGTGTTTATCAAACAATCTACACTAGAACCATCCTCATTAGGTTCTGGAGTTTTGACACAAATATCAAAACCTAAATCAATATCTCCCGCAGTAAATATGTATAACACTTTCAAGAAATAATTGGTTCCTGGAGTCAATCCATAGGCAGTAATACTATTATTTGTACTGCAATACATTTGATTCAATGCATCACATTCAGTTCCTTCATAAAGGGTTAATATAACCGTGGAAACATATTGGTCTGATTGATAATCAAAATTTACCAAATCAATAATATGGGTATTTTCTACAGCTGTAAATTGATACCAAATATCACCACTATTAGCCGTCGCACAATCACTTGCTTGAGCCGACTCCGTAGCACCTGAAAAATCAGCTGAAACTACAGAAACACAATCTTCATCAGGATTTACTGGAATATCCAAAGCGCCAAAGCATTCATCATTCCCGATTGGACTAAGAAATGAAAATGGGCCTATCCAAGGGCCTTCATCCCCTTCTCCACAATTACTTCGTATCCAAAAGTAATAAGTAGTAACTGGAGTAAACCCATCCAAATCTGCCGAAGTATCCGTCGTATTTCCGGTTGGTTCTGTCGTATCTGTAGGCGCTGTGTTAGAATCACTAAAATAATAGTCATAAGAAGTGGGCTCAACAACTGGAACATCCCATGAGGCAACAGCCCCTTCCAGAGAAATAGAAGAAAACGTGACTGATTCTGGGGAAGGACATGTACTCAACAAATTTGCTGATATAGCAAAGGCATTAAAAACTCCGGTTGTTGATATTTTAGAAAACTGCACACTTTCAATCAATTTGGTTTGATCTTCAGGTGCGATTTCAACATCAATTCTATAAATTCTAGGATTATTGAAAGGTGTTTCAATATTGTTGTTATTCCTATTTACTCTACCTACCCCTTGTAACGCAATTGGCAAGGTATTACTATTATACCAATCTGGCGCCGTGTGTATGGAAGACGTATTGGTTCCATCAGCAAAATTAACTTGTAAAAATATGGTGGATGCACCACTCCCTGACGTAACCAAAACATATAGATCGGTTGCCGAAACTTGATTTGAAAAAACCATCGTTTCAGTTTGATCTAAAGCAGATAATCTCAATGAATTATTGGAAGAATAATCCCCCATTTGATAAGTCAATCCAGAAATACTTCCACTAGAAATAAGTCCGTCACCAGGTAGAGCTGTAGCTGGGGCTGAAACACCTGATGGATTAACAAAATCGGTAGACATAAAGGCATAATTAGCATCATCAACACCTACAGATGTTAAATCGAATGCACTACCATTCCCATTGGCTATTACATCGGCATTGTAACCAGAAGTAACATTCAGAATTTCATATTCCTGAGCTACTAAAGAAAGGTTCGTTATTATCAATAAAATAAAAAGTAATCTTTTTTTCATGTTGGTTGTAATTGCATTAATTATTTTAATATCAAGAAGGTAAATTTAATCCTTTTTTTGATGAAGCTAGTAAAATTGCAGTAGTGTATTAACAGAAATATTAAATCATAAATATATCTTTAATTAATTAACAATTTATCAAAAATTTTCAATGCAAAATACATATTAATTTAGTGTTATTTTTTTTAGCTATTTTAGACGCCCAAAATAATCCCTAATGACTAAAAAAATAGCTTGTTCATTCCTTATTTGGACCCTTTTCTCATTGCCATTTTTTGCTTTTGCCAAGGAGAACCCAACAAACGTCTTTATTCAAAAAATTCAACGCTTCAAAAAAGGATTTAACAACTCCCAATTTGTTAAAATATCTTCTTCCGATATCAAAAGACTATTTGAGTTAAATAGTAAGGATTTTGAGGGAGATGCTCTATATTTTGAAATCTACAATTTAAAAGGAAAGGTGATTTATAGAAGTACGGATCATCTTGTCAAATTACCTATAGATCCTGCAATTCCAGAAATTTATTGGTTGAAGATTGATAACTCTACATTTTTGATGGATCCCGAGGACTGTATGGTTACCACCGAAAATGATGATTTTGAACAACCATCTATTACTGGTGTTTATCCAACCTTTTTAAATCAAACTTATGTCCCAGGATGGAACACTACCGCTTCAGACGGTCAAATCGAAATGTGGAATGACCCAAATTATCAAAATGTCCCTGCCTATTCTGGTAGTCAGTTTGTAGAATTAAATGCAAATGTGGTTTCCGGACTTTATCAAGACTATGATACGCCTGCTGGAACAATTTTCAACTATGGCTTTGCTCACAGAGGAAGAATGGGAACAGATACTTGTCAATTGATGGCTGGTCCTCCCGGAGGTCCATACGTCAATGTTGGACCACCTGTTTCCACAGGCAATTCGTCATGGAGTTATAATACAGGGACCTATACCGTTCCTGCGGGCCAACCTACCACTAGATTTATTTTTCAATCGGTTAGCAGTGTTGGTGGAGCAAGTGTAGGTAACTTTCTAGATGCCATTACTTTTACTGCCAATGTGGGTATTTTAACAGAAGGCCCCCTAGAAGTATTCTGTGTCGATGAAATTTCATTAGAAAGTATTGGAGGTGGTACCTGGATTGAAGATCCTAACAATCCTTCAAGCACTAATATTAGTGATGTTAATGGAAACGACATTACAATATCAGGATTTACTACACCGGGAGAATATATTTATGAATGGTCATCAATTTATTGTACATCCACCATCTCCATCATATTCAGTCAGGATGATGTTGAGGAACCTATTGCTGACGATGTATTTTATTGCCAAGGAAGCACACCTGACTCGTTAGAAATCACCCCTCTTGAAGACCATACCATACTATGGTTTGAGGATGCTGATGGTACGTTACCGCTTGCAGACACACCAACCATAGACACCAATATTGTCGGAGAAACAACCTATTATGTATCTCAAGAAAATAGCAATGGTTGTATGAGTGATTTGGTACCTTTAACGGTCACCATCTACACTGCTCCCATCATTAACCCCGTTGAAGACATAATTCAGTGTGACGACGAAAGCAATGACGGCATTGCCGATTTTGATTTGGAATCACAAACCTCTAATATACTTGGAGCCCAAAATCCCTCCGATTTTCTTGTTACCTATTATACGAGTTTTGAGAATGCAGATGCTGAAACTGGAAACTTAACAAGCCTATATACAGTTACATCATCCCCGCAACCAATATGGGTGCGTATCGAGCCCACCGATCCCAATTCAGAATGTATTAGCATTAGCCCCGACCCAGTATTCTATCTGATCATCGAGCCATTTGCCGACACGAGTTTCACGGTAGACCCTACCTGTGAAGGAGCGGTGGTGACCCTTACGGGCGAACCCGGCGGGACCTTCAGTTTTGGGGATCCCCAGCCACCGGTCGCTGTGATTGACCCAACTACCGGGGAAGTGACCGGAGCCTCCCCATCCGAGGAGATCACCATCATTTACGCCCTTGACAA
>NZ_JAAFZY010000009.1:0-147726 GCF_011764015.1 Mangrovimonas sp. CR14
CCCACTGGCGAGGGATGGGACGGTACCTACAACGGGGAGCTGATGCCATCGAGCGACTACTGGTTCACGGTCGAGTATACCGAACCGGGAGAAAGCAACGGGGAAACAAAGATCTTGAAAGAGCATTTTACCTTGAAACGATAAACCTATGAATATTAAGAAACTTTTATTAGTAGCAGTAACGACTTTTATTACATATTATAGTACCAATGCCCAAGAAGGTCTACCTATTTACTCTGATTATTTAACTGATAATTATTATTTAATACATCCTTCTATGGCGGGGGTTGCTAACTGTGCAAAAGTTAGGGTTACCGGGAGACAGCAATGGTTTGGTCATGAAGATGCTCCGAAGCTTTTGACGGTAAGTGCCAATAGTAGATTAGGGGAGTCACCTTCTGCACTAGGGGCTATATTTTATACAGATGAAAACGGGTACCACTCTCAAACAGGAGGATATTTAACGTATGCTTACCATATTCAATTCTCTAGAAGTGAATTGGATTTAAGTATGTTATCGTTCGGTTTAAGTGCAGGATTTATACAATACCGTTTGAATGAATCTGCTTTTCAAACTGATTTGATTAGCCATCCTGATAGAATTATGTCAGGGGTAGATCAAAGTGCTACCAATTTCAATATTGATTTTGGGTTTTCTTACCACTTTGATGAGCATTATATTCATGCTACTGCAAGAAACATTTTGAGAAATGATGGTATCAATTTTAATGAAAATGGAATTTTTGCTTATGATAATCCAAGACAATTCTTGGTAAGTGCTGGTACTATTTTAGCTAAATATGGTAGTGAGTGGAGTTTTGAGCCATCACTTATGTTTATGTATAAAGACGGAACCAAAGAATCTTCTATAGATATTAATATGAAGGCTTACAAAGAAATGGAATTTGGTAAAGTTTGGGGAGGTTTATCATATAGAAGAAGTTTGGACGGTGCTGAATTTCAAGATGGAACAGGTGTAAGTAGTCAAAAGCTTCAATACATTACTCCGATTTTAGGTATCAACTTCAATCAGTTTATGTTTGCTTACAATTATTCGTATCAAGCAAATTCTGTAGTGTTTAACAATGGTGGTTTTCACCAAATCACATTAGGATTTAATTTCAATTGTCGTAGAGAGCGTTACCATTGTAACTGTCCAGCGATTAACTAAATAAAAAAAAAGAGCCTTGAAATTTTCAAGGCTCTTTTTTTTTATTGATTATTTTCCCACTCGTAATTCTTAAGTGCAGCTTGCTTTTTTATACTGTTAATCATCGCAGATTGTAATTCGGTTGTGTTTTCTTTTTGTTGTGATTTAAGGTATTCCATTCTTTTTTGATTGATTGACTGAATTTCCTTGTTTATCTGTGCTCTCTCTTCAGCTTTTTTATTCAAGTATGTTTCAATTTCAGTTTTAGACTTAGTTTTTAATTCTTTTGGTAAGTCATCCTTGTTTAGATTTTGGAGATCGATAGTTTGATTCTTAATGGCATCAACTAAGTCCCATGTTGAATTGTCATATAAATAAGAGCTTTTACTAATACTTCTTGTGACTGCATTAGTTTTACCTATAGAAGCAGCTTTGTCATCTTGTTCATGTTGCATTAGTTTTTTTTCTTGACCTTTTTGTCCATAGGTGATATAGGTCTCATTAAGTTTTTCATTTAATTTTAAAATGTCATCATCAAATGGGGTTGATGCATAATGGGTTTCATTATTTTGATTTATGGCCATATAGGTGCCATGAGTTAAGTTTGCCCCTTCTTCCCAATAACTATTTATACCTTCCTGATAGTCTCCACAATAAATGGTGTTGATGGTTATTTTTTTCTCCTTAGCATATAAACTTGCCTGTTGAAATGGAATTGGTCCCTGTGTGAAAGGTTCATTTCCTGCAATAAATATTAAATTAAGATCATTATTTTCTTTACCCCAGCCAAGTTCTCTCGTTGATGTTGAGATGACCTGACCACAAAATTCGTTACCTCCATTAGTGGTGAGAGAAAATAGGTTATTTGAAATATCATCGAGATCAGAATTAAAAGGCATCACTTGTCTTATGTAGCCATTTTTTACATCTAATTGGTCATTGCCATACTCATAAATAGCAATTTTTAGGCTGGGTTTTAAATCCTTGAATTTTGCTTGAGATAATTCATTTACCATAGACCAAAGTTGAGCTTTTGCTTGATCTAGTAAGCCATCCATACTATTGCTGGTATCCAAAAGAAGAGCGACGTGAATTGTTGGTTTCTCGAGCAAAGGTTTTATTTGGCTAATCTCGGATTGAGCTAATTGTTTTGTTTGATTGTTTTTTTTGCATCCCATGAGGGCCAAAGTGACTAGAATAAACAGAATTTGTTTCATGATATAAATAAAAAAGATTTCAGAAATGTAAATTGAAAGTATTTTATATAAAAGGGAGAATGAGCCAGATGGGCATTACAATTAGTTAATGTGCATGCTGCTTGAGTAAAACCCTATAAAATACCCTGTAAGTCCTTTGGACTTAATATAAATGGTTTTAGAATAAGATGAAAAGTATGTATGTTTACTATAATATTATTTTTTTATGAAGCGTGAAGCAACATATTATATTATCATCTTCTTTACATTCATGAATTTCTATGGGTTCGCTCAGAATAGAACTGATTTGAACGAGGTCAAACAGTATGAAATTAAAGGGCAGGTAAGGGAAAGTGATAGTAAAAAAGCCATCAAAGATGTTACCGTCGAAATTTTAGCTGGTGCTCGAACCACTACAAACCAATCTGGTAGATTCAAGATAAAAGCTAAGGAAGGTGATCAATTAGTCATTAGTCATGACGATTTCCAAACGGTTTATTACGTTATTTTAAATGATGATGACATTATTGTGGAAGTACAGCCTGAGTTTAACAGGAAACCTAATCAAAGAAAATCATTCGAGCAATATTCAAGATTTTTGGATTCATCCAAAAAATATTTGAAGCTGGATGTTGAAAAAGGGCTTCAATTTGCTACAGATGCTTTAGCAGAAAGCAATTCAAAAGAACAGAATGCTAAGGCCTATGACCTTATAGCCGATATTTATATGCATTGGAAGCAGTATGATCTAGCAGTGTCTAATTACCGTATTAGTTTGCAAAATATGGCTTCTTTAGATGTGAAGCTTAAATTAGGAAGAGCTTATCAATTGAATAAGGATTTGGAAAATAGTATCAAAACTTTCTTGTCTATAAATGAATCCCAATTGTCTAGCTACCAACAAACCCTATTGTTTGAAGGTTTGGGTGATGCTTATATGGATTCAAGAAACTATTCAAAGGCAATTGCAGTATATAAAAAGGGGCTTCAGGTTGCAAAAGCACATTTAATAACGCCGAAAATAATTGATTTAAATTCCAAAATAGCCAATAGTTATAATGAAAGTGGCGAAATAACGATTGCAGAAGATTATTATGACAACTCTTTAAATTTGGCTTCAAAGGAGAATAAAGAAAGGGCTTTAAAGGAAAAGGTTACAGTCGCCGATTTTCAAGGGAGTAACCGAGCTTATGATGAGGAAATTGAGCTTCGCAAAGAAGTGTTGGAAGATATCAAGGAAGTTGAAAGGGATTCTATAATCGACAATGACAGTCCGTATACACCACAAAAACAAAATTATAAGATAGGGAATGCTTTTTACCTTCAGAAGGATTATGACAGTGCTATAAACTACCTAGAGAAAAGTATTAAGCAAGCTGATACTAAATCTGATTTGGTTGTGAAAAAGGATGCAACTAGGAAGCTTTCAGAAGTATATAATAGTTCGGGAGATTCAGAAAAGGCCTTAAAGACGTATCAAGATTATACTGAATTGGTCGAACAATTATATGTGAAAAAGGAACAGGAAATTGTTAGGGCTGCTAAATTTAGCAGGGATATAGCCAACCAGCAGAATCGTATTAAGAGTTTGGAGAGTGAAAGGGAACTTTCTGAAAGTAAATATCAATTGACTACCGAAAGAAACAGAAATCAACAGATTGTTATTTATTCCTTGGTGTTTGGGATGACTTTATTAATTGTTGTGGCTTATTTGATGTATAAGTATATAAAACAACAAAGATTAGCCAATAATTTATTGGCTTTAAAATCGCTTAGAAGTCAGATGAACCCGCATTTTATTTTTAACGCCTTGAATTCAGTCAATAGTTTTATTGCAACTAATGATGAGCGAACTGCCAATAAGTATTTGTCGGATTTCTCTACGCTTATGCGAGCCGTTTTGGAAAACAGTGAAGAAGACTTTATTCCATTAGAGAAGGAAATTGAATTGTTAGAGTTATATACCAAATTAGAGCATTTCAGATTTCAGGATAAGTTTGATTACAACATTGAAGTAGATCCAAAAATTAAGATAGATGAGTTTCAAATCCCTCCTATGCTATTGCAGCCCTATATTGAAAATGCGGTGTGGCATGGGCTTAGGTATAAAGAAGAAAAGGGATGGCTTCAAATAGACATTTCTTATATCAATAGGAATGAAATAGCCATCACAATTTCAGATAATGGAATAGGGAGGGAACGATCAAAGGCCTTAAAAACTCAAAATCAAAAGAAACATAATTCAAAAGGACTGAGTAATATACAAAAGCGGGTGGTCATTTTGAATGATATGTACAAGGACAAAGTAGATGTTCAAATAGAAGATATTAATAAGGGCGAAGAAACGGGAACTAAGGTTGTTGTAACCATTAAAAAAGATTAAATGAATTTAAAAGCAATTATCGTTGAAGACGAACAAGCAAGTAGAGATATTTTAAAAAAGTATTTGGATAAGTATTGTCCTCAGGTTTCGGTAATGGGCGAAGGATCAAATATCAATGAAGGTCTTGAATTGATTAGAAACCATGAGTTGGATTTAGTGTTTTTGGATGTTGAGATGCCTTATGGTAATGCTTTTGATCTTTTGGAAAAAGTAGGAGACAGAACTTTTGAAACCATATTTGTGACCGCCTATAATCATTATGCTATGGAAGCTCTAAATGCGCATGCTTCTTATTATTTAATGAAACCGGTTTCTATAGATGAGTTGATTAAGGCAGTCGATTATGTTGCCGATATAAAGGAAAAGGAAAATGCACTTCAAGATCAGGTATTGGTTCCCAAACAGCCAGGAGTTATTGGAAAAATAACCATTCCGCAACAAGATGGTTTTGAGGTTCTTGAAACTTCAGACATTCTTTTTTGCAAAGCTGATGATAATTACACAGAAATCCATTTAAAAAACCATAAGAAAAAAGTGGTTAGTAAAACCCTAAAGTACTTTGATGAAACCTTGGAAGCTTCTAATTTTGTAAGGGTGCATAAATCCTACCTTGTCAATGTTAACGAAATTGTCAAATACCTGAAAGGAAAAGGGGGAAGTGTTGTATTGAGTAATGGGCAAGAGATTATGGTTTCTGCCTCAAAAAAATCTGGATTATTATCTTATTTTCAATAGAATTATGGCTTTAATAAAAGAAGTGAATGGAAAATCTCCTGAAATAGGAGTCGATTGTTATGTGGCGGAGAATGCAACCATTGTTGGAGAGGTGAGTATGGGAAAACAATGTAGTGTTTGGTTTAATGCGGTGATACGTGGAGATGTGCATTATATAAAAATGGGGGACAAAGTAAATGTTCAGGATGGCGCCGTCATTCATTGTACGTACCAAAAGCATCCTACGACAATTGGGAATAATGTATCCATCGGTCACAATGCACTTGTTCATGGATGTACCATTCATGATAATGTTTTAATAGGTATGGGAAGCATTGTCATGGACAATTGTGTCGTAGAGAGCAATAGTATTGTTGCCGCAGGAGCAGTTGTCACTCAAAATACACGGGTAGAAGCCGGCAGTATTTATGCAGGTGTGCCAGCCAAAAAAGTAAAGGATATCAGTCAGGAATTAATATCAGGTGAAATAGATAGGATAGCCAACAACTATGTGAAATATTCTGGTTGGTTTAAAGAGGACTAAAAGTCCAGATATGTGGCATTGAATTTGTCCCCTATTAACTGGTTCATGACCTCGGGGTTAGAATTACTATAAAATTCTAATTTTGGGTTTGTAGGTAGTGAGTTGAGAAGGTTATTTTTTTCAAGAATAGCCTTGGTCTGTTTGGCTACAGCCTCTCCTGAATCAATGATTTTTACGTGTTTTGGAAGTATTTTCAAAAGCTGAGGAATGAGATAAGGGTAATGGGTGCATCCTAGCACCAAATAGTCAATATCGGCCTCAATCATGGGTTTTAAATAGGTGTTTAATAATTGATGCATTTCTTTGGAATCCAATTTCCCATGTTCTATCAGTGGTACAATACCATCACCATCCTGCTCCAGAACTTTAATCCCTCGCGCAAACAAATCAGAAGTTTGATTGAAAAGTTCACTTGCCAAAGTGCCTTTAGTGGCTAAGATGCCCACTGTTTTGGTTTTAGTATTTAAGGCGGCAGGTTTAATGGCGGGTTCGATTCCAATAAAGGGGACATCAAATGTACTTCTCAGTACTTTTATCGCATTGGTGGTTGCAGTATTACACGCCACAACAATGAGTTTGGCTCCTTTATTAAGCAATAACTTGGTATTCTTAATACTCAGGTCAATAATCTCTTGTTTGGTTTTATTTCCGTATGGAGCATATCTACTGTCAGCAAGGTAAATAGTGCTCTCGTTGGGCAACATGGCATGTATTTCTTTCCAAATAGAAGTGCCTCCCACGCCAGAATCAAAAATACCTATAGGTTGTGTGCTCATTGTTACAAAAATAAAAAAGCTGCCTTGTTGAAGGCAGCTTTTGTAATTATTTTATGAAAGGAAATAATTAAATTCCCAATTCTTTTTTTACGTCATCTAATAGGTTTTTACCGTCGGCCATGATAACACCTCCACCTTGGGTTGAATCTAAAACGTAATCAAAACCTTGTGCTCTGGCAACTTTTAAGATAGCAGCTTTGGCTTTTTCAGTAATTGGCTTTAAAAGGTCAATTTCTTTTTTCTGCATTTCTTGTTGTGCAGTTGCTCTATATTGCTGAATGTTTTGTTGCATAGTCATAAGCTCATTAGAACGCTTTTGGTTCTCTTCATCAGTCTTGGTTTGAGCTTCTGCCTCATATTGCTTAGCCTTATTTTGGTATTCAGTAATAGAGGCTTGGATGTCTGCTTCGTAAGTTTTTGCTAATTTATCCAACTCACTTTGGGCATTTTTCATATCAGGCATAGCTTCTATCAAACTTTGAGTGTTGATATGAGCAACTTTGCTTTGAGCCTGAGAGAAATTGATAGCTCCAAAAAATAATGCGGTTGCAAATAAAATGGTTTTCAATTGTTTCATTTTTACTAGTATTAATGTGTGTTATAAATTAAAATTGTTAATTATCTTCATTGTCCTCTTTCGGACTCTCTTCTTGTTCTTGCGCCTTTTGGCGTTCTTCTAATATTCTTTGTTTTCTAGCCTCAAGTTCTTGCTTTCTTCTTTCTCTATCTTCTAGTTTCTTTTGACGTCTTTCTTCTAGAATTTCCTCTCTTGTTTTTGTTTCTGTAGCTTCTCCATTGGCTTGTGTTTTACTTTCTGTATCCTCCGTAATGTTGTCAGATTCATCTGTATTTTCCGCTTCACGAGCATCAATTTTATCTTGTCTCGCTTTTTCACGTGCCGCAATAATACTATCTCTTCTCTGTTGAATTTCTAGTTTTCTTTGTTCCCGAGCATTCATAATGCTATCTCTCCTTTGATCCTGAGCATTTTCTCTTGCTTCTAATTCTTCGTTTATTTCGGGTAAAAGTTCTTCTTCATCGGCTGCTTTTCTTTCGGCTCTTGAAGTAGCTTGTTGACGCTTGTTACTTCTGGTGATACTTCTTATAACTTCATCACTAAAATCAAATCTATCTGCGGAATAGAGCATGACTACATCAGCGGCTTTGTCAAAAACAAAGTCATACTTTCTTTTTTCAGCCATATCTTGAACAGCGGCAAAAATTTGATCTTGTATGGGTTGGATTAATTGCTTCTTTTGAATCATTAAATCACCATTAGGACCAAAACGCTTTTGTTGGTAATCAAGGATCTCTTTCTCTTCAAAGGCTATGTCTTCTTCTCGTTCCTCAATCAATTCTTTAGTTAAAAGCACTTTCTCGTTGCTCAGATCTTTTCTTTTTTGTTCAATCTCACTTAGTTTGGTTTCAATTTCTTGCTTCCATTGCAATACTTTCTTGTCTAATTGTGAGGTAGCTTGTTGATATTCTGGGACGTTTTGGAGAATATATTCGGTATCAATGTAACCAATTCTTACGCCTCGTTGAGCGTAAGAGGATACACCAATGGTGGAAATCACTATCAGTAAAAAAAGAACTTTTAATTTGATCTGCTTCATGTTTAATGATTTATGGTTTCATAAATTCTAAAAACAACAGATGCAGAAACTCCTGCTTTCTTTAGAATTAACGTTTTCAAAATTAACGAAATTTAACTTTAAAAATTTTAATTCCCAATGTAAATAATCTATTTGGTATTAGAAAATATCGTGCCAAACTAAAATTGTTGTCCAATAATGAAATGCGTTTGCCATCTACTAGGATTAAACTCACCAGGTACCGGATCAAATCCATACCCGAAATCAATACCTAACAGACCAAAGGCGGGCATAAAGATTCTTACACCTACACCTGCAGATCTTTTAAGATCAAAAGGATTGTAGTCATGAAAATCATTGTAGGTGACACCTCCTTCTAAGAAGGTTAATCCGTAAATTTTAGCTGTTTGACTTAAAGTAATAGGGTATCGTAATTCTAAAGAGAATTTATTATAAATCGTTCCTCCATCATTTGTTGGGTTTCCATTTTCATCTAAAGGTTGAATGGATTGGTTAGGATAACCTCTTAGGGCAATGGTTTCCCTTCCATCCAAGGTGTAATTGGCTAAACCATCACCTCCAAGGAAAAATCTTTCAAATGGTATTACACCTCTATTTGGATTATATGCCCCTAAGAAACCAAATTCTAAACTAGGTTTTAAAACGAGCTTTTTTGCTAGTTCTGAATACCAGTCTACTCTAAATTTAATTTTGTAGAATTCTAACCATTTAAAACGTTCTTGATCTATCTCAGCAATTCTGTCTACAGCTTCTACACGATCTGCTTCAGGATTGTTGGTGTCTGAAACAAACTCATCTAATTCGTTTCTTTCATCTCTCAAAGCTCTATAATCTACACCATTTACCAAAGAGTAAGGGAAGGTAACTTTAGCACTTACTGTAAAGTTAGATCCTCCTGTAGGGTAAATAGGATCGTTATAAGTATTATTTCTACTTAAACCTATGGTATATGCCAAGTTATTTGAATACCCATCTCCAAAAGTAAATAAGCTCGTATTATAATTGTTTAAGTTATAATGTTGAAAAGTCAAGGCATGTGAAATTGAGAAATAATCATCTGGGATGGTTAATCTTTTTGCCAGTCCTAGGGTTACACCAGTGACATTGAAACTTCTACTTCTGTCAGGTCTTCCAGTTCTGTAATCATATGAAAATTGCTTGGAATGAGAGAATGACGTTGAAAATTGAACTGGTTTTTTTCCTCCCATCCAAGGTTCTGTAAATGAAAAACTATAGGTCTGGAAGAATTGACTGGCTTGCAATCTTAAAGCTAGTTTCTGTCCGTCACCTCTTGGAACAGGTGTATATGCATCCTTATTAAGGATATTCTTTAGTGAAAAGTTGTTAAAGGAAAGGCCCAGTGTTCCAATGAAACCGCCACCACCGTAACCACCTTGTAATTCTACTTGGCTTGAACCTGTTTCAACCACAGAGTATTCCAAATCGATGGTTCCTTCATTAGGTTTTGGGTTTTTAAAATTAGTTCCAATTTGTTCGGCATCAAAGAATCCTAATTGACTTAATTCCCTGATGGTTCTTATTACATTAGACTTTTTGTAAAGTTGACCTGGTCTTGTATAAAGCTCTCTGTAAATTACCTTATCATTGGTAACTTCATTTCCAACAATGGTGATATCATTAAAATGAACAGGTTTACCTTCTGAAATTCTAATCTCTAAATCAATGACGTTGCCTTCAGCACTAACTTCAACTGGATTAATGGTAGAAAAAAGATACCCGTTGTTTTGATACATGTTTGTGATATCCAATGCATCAGGAGATGTATTATCTGCAATACGTTTTTCTAGCATAACACCATTGTATTCATCACCTTTTTCTATCCTTAAAACACGTTTAAGTTGTTCATCTGAATAAACGGTATTACCAATGAAAGAAATATCTCCAAAAGTGTATAATTCTCCTTCTTCAATATGAATACCAATGGCTACATTTTTATCATCAACAACCGTAATAGAATCTGCCACTATTCGCGCATCTCGATAACCATTTTCTTTATACTTGTCGATGACAGCTTTTAAGTCTTCCTTATAATCGGCTTCTATATATTTAGACCGCTTGTACACGCGAATGAAATTCTTTTGTTTCGTCTTTTTCATCGCAGCTTTCAATTTATTGTCGGTAAAAACTTCATTACCAGTAAAATCGATGTCTTTGACTTTTACCTTACTGCCTTTATCAATCCTGACAACCATATTGACTCTTGCCTTTTGAATTGAATCTTGAACTTCAATTGTATTAATGGCTACTTTAGAATTATAGTAACCATCTTTTTTATACGTATTAATAAGGTAGTTTTTTGTAGTAGTAATAAGGTTTTCGGTCACCTTTACACCTTTATCAAGTTTATTTTCCTTGATGATTTTTTCCCTCTTTGATTTTTTAACACCTGTAATTTTAACCTCATTCAGTTCTGGTAAATCAGTTAATCTAATTTCCAAATAAGCCTGGTTGCCATTTTTAACATCCTTAAGGTAAATTTCTATGTTGTTGAAAAGATTGGAATTCCAAAGCTTGGTAATGGCTTTGCTAATTTTTTCTCCAGGAATAGCAATTTCTTCTCCTTTTCTTAATCCCGAATAAGCAATAATGGTTTGTTCACTAAAGGAGGTTTCACCATTTACAGTAATCTCAGCAATTGTATATGTTTTACTGTCTTGAACCATTAATTCTTGGGCGACAGCCGATGGAATACTTAAAATTAAGGTAAGTAATAATGTAAAAAGTAATTGTGTTTTCAATAGCTTGCTATCAATTAATTTGTTCACTTGTTTTCCCAAATCTTCTCTCTCTATTTTGATAATCAATGATGGCCTTAAATAAATCCTCCTTGGTGAAATCTGGCCAAAGAACTTCCGTAAAATATAATTCAGCATAAGCAATTTGCCACAAAAGGAAATTGCTTATCCTGCGTTCTCCGCTCGTTCTAATAAGCAAATCCACATCGTGTAAATTTTGCGTGTAAAGATGCTTATTAATAACCGATTCGTCAATATTTTCGGGAGAAATTATGTTATTTTTAACTTTATGGCATAAATCCTTGATAACCTGAGTGATTTCATCCCTAGAGCCATAACTTAAGGCAAGGGTTAGTATCATTCGGTTATTGTTTTTGGTTTTTTCCATGACCTCCAAAAGCTCTTTATTTATTTTTTTTGGAAGCGCATCTAAGTTGCCTATGGCATTTAATTGGATGTTATTCTTCTGGAGTGTTTCCAGTTCGTTCTTCAAGGAAGATACTAATAACCTCATAAGGGCCTGAACCTCTGGTTTTGGTCTGTTCCAGTTTTCTGTAGAAAATGCATACAAGGTTAGGTTTTTAATGCCTAATTCTGCTGAGGCTTCTACCACTTGTCTTACCGATTTGGTGCCATTTTCATGCCCTATGGCTCTTATCAAACCTTTCTGTTTGGCCCATCTGCCGTTACCATCCATGATAATGGCAATGTGATTTGGTAACTTTTCGGTATGTATTTGATCTTTTAAGTCCACTTGCCTAAAAATTGCAGTAACATGGTTTTCGGCCAAAGGTATAGGTAATGGTTAAACCAGAAAACACATACCAGTCATTGTTATTAACATTTCCAATGCTCATAGTGTCTTTAATTTGATGGGAATCTGGTTCACTTCCATCTATTTCATCTGAAAAAGTATATCGTGCTCCAATTTCAAAAGACAAAATAATATGCTCGGTTAGTCTTCCTTTTACTCCTAGTGCCATCGGAATCCCGAAGGCTAAGCTTTCAGTGTCTTCATCAATAATTCTGTCGTTTCTATAGTAGAAGTTATCGTGGTAGGCAACTGCAATACCTGAAAAAAGATATGGGGTGAAATTACGTCGGCCATCGTGTAAACTGTAATCGAAAAAGGTAAATTCCAAACCAGCGGCCAATTCCACAACGCCATTTTTAAAACTATAATTTCTTTCTTGTCGTCTGGGATCATCAGACTCACTGTCTCTTCCTTCTAATTCAGAAAAAATTGCAGAAAACCTGAAGGAGTGTCTATTGCTACGATTCCATTTCCAAACGGCTCCAATAGCCGGTTTGTTAGGGGCGATGTATTTGGTCGAGCCAATATCTCCTATAAAGTTGCTACCCCCCAAAAAGACACCCAACTCATGGGTTTGCGAATGGCAAATTTGGACGGTAAAAAATAATATGATTAAAGTGGTTAAATACCTCATAAACACTTAAAAGTTTGCAAATATAATAAATCTAAATTCCCAATAACAAATTGTAGGGGTTTGTGTTAGGTTTAAAACAAGATTTATTCACTTTTATTGTTTAATTACGCTTATCTTCTCCCCAAAGAAGTTTTTTTCTAAGGGTGTCTAGAAAACTTTCATCTAAGAGCTCTATCATTTTTATTTTGAAAGGTGCTTTGGAGATGGTTATGAGTGTTTCATTATCTAAAGTTGCTATTCTAGAGTCTAGGGAGATTAAATGTTGGTGTTCTCTTCCGGATACTTTCAATTGAATTTCTGTAGTGTCTTTAATAACAAGAGGTCTTGCGTTTAAATTGTGTGGCGCAATAGGGGTGAGCACAAAACTTTCAGCATGGGGGTCAATTACTGGGCCACCGCAACTTAGAGAATATCCTGTAGAGCCCGTGGGGGTAGAAACAATCAAGCCATCACTCCAGTATGATGTAAGGTATTCTCCATTTAAATGAGTGTCGACTGTAATCATGGAAGTGGTGTTTTTTCGACTTACCGTAATTTCGTTTAATGCGAAATTTAGGTTCTCCATATTTTTATTGGAGGGTGTTGTTTTGACTTCCAATAGACTACGTTCTGAAATCTTGTATCTCCCTTCAAAAATGTGGTCCATCGCAGTTTCAATGCGATTGTTTTGAATGGTTGCTAAAAAACCTAATCGTCCTGTATTGATTCCAACAATGGGAATGGATTTATCTTTTACAAAGGTAATTGCTCTTAAAATGGTGCCGTCGCCACCGATACTTATTAATAAATCAAAACTGTCATCTAATGTTTTGAAGGTATTAAAATGGTAAGCATTTTCATCGGGATTGATTTGACTGTTGATGATTTGCAAGAAAGTTTCTTCAATGAAGAAATCCCCATTTTTCTTTTCGAGATAATCAAAAAGAATCTTTATAGCCTCCTCGGCATTTTGGTGGTAAAATTGCCCAAAAATTGCTACCTTCATCTATATATTCAGGTATTTATTGAGGTAATCAGAACGTTCTTTGAGGCTTTCCATATAACTGTCCTCCTCATGTCCAGAAATAATATTGTAGCTATATCTTCTAAAGGTTTGCATAATGTCGTTAAGTCCTGTATTGCCCACTTTCAGGGTGATTTGAACTAGGTCATTTTCAATTTTTGAAATAAAAGCTCCTAAAAGTTTCCCGTTGTTTGATTCTACAATTTGACTCAACTCACTAAAGGAATAGTCATTAATACCCTTTTCTATGATTAAAATACCACCAGCTTCAGCAAAAAATGGAGTTTCGTTAAATAAGGTGATAATATCATTGAGCTCGTAGTAACCTAAATAGGTGTTTTTGACATCAAGGACAGGCATGATATTGGTCGAGTTTTGAGCAAAAGATTCCAAAACATCAAGCCATACTGTGGTATCTCTAACGAAAAATCCTTCAATAGTATGTCCGTAATCGGAAATAAGTTTTTTACCATCAAGGCAATGAGCGTCATTTTCAGAAATACAGCCTAGATACTGGTTCAAGTCATTTACAACTGGAATGTGAGAGTAAGTCAGCTGATTGAACATAACCTGAACATCGCCAATATGGTCCTTGATGTTCAAGGGTTTGATGTCGTTTATGATAAATTCAGCAATGTTCATACACTTTCTTTTATCTGCAAATTAATCAAAAAAATGCTACAATAAGCCTGATTCAGTTTGTATTTTTGTTCAAAGAAACGTTAAAAATGACCAAGCTAAGTGTTAATATAAATAAGATCGCCACTCTAAGAAATTCAAGAGGAGGGGATGTTCCAAATGTAGTTCAATTCGCAAGAGATGTTCAAAGATTTGGTGCTGAGGGTGTCACTGTTCACCCAAGGCCAGATGAACGCCACATTACCTATCGAGATGTTTATGATTTAAAATCAGAAGTCTATACCGAGTTTAATATTGAAGGGAATCCTATAGATAAGTTCAATAAAATGGTGCTTGAGGTAAAGCCCACTCAAGTAACCTTAGTTCCCGATGCAGAGGACGCTATTACAAGTAACGCAGGTTGGGATACCATTAAGCATAAGAGCTTTCTTCAGGATGTCATCGCCCAATTTAAAGAAAGTGGGATTAGAACTTCCATTTTTGTTGATCCAGTTGAGGCTCAAATTGAAGGTGCTAAAGAGACTGGTACAGATAGAATTGAATTATATACCGAAGCCTTTGCGCATCAATACGGTTTGGGTAATAAGAATGGAATTAAACCTTATTCGGCATGTGCAGAACTGGCCAATCAATTAGGGTTGGGAATCAATGCTGGACACGATTTATCCTTGGATAACATCCAATTTTTTAAAGAACACATTCCTGGGTTATTGGAAGTCTCAATAGGGCATGCTTTAATTTCTGAAAGTCTTTATTTGGGTATTGAGAATGTGGTTCAAATGTATTTAAACAAGTTGAAGTAAATGGAATTATATTCAAATGTTATTGGTGAAGGTCGCCCGTTTATCATTCTACATGGGTTTTTGGGTATGAGTGATAACTGGAAAACCCTTGGAAAGGCTTTTGGCGAGCAAGGATTTGAAGTACATCTTTTAGACCAAAGAAACCATGGACGAAGTTTTCATGATGAGGCCTTTAATTATGAAGTGTTGGTAGCAGACCTCAAACATTATTGTGAAATCAATAATTTGCGAGATATTATCCTTTTAGGGCACTCCATGGGTGGTAAAACAGCCATGTTGTTTGCCACAGAGTATCCAGAATTGGTTTCTAAATTGATGGTGGCAGATATCTCTCCTAGGTTTTATCCAGTACATCATGATCGAATACTAGAAGGCCTAAGTAGTTTGGATTTTTCAGAATTAGGGTCAAGAGGAGAGGCAGATGATCAATTGGCCAAATATGTTTCCGATTTTGGTACAAGACAGTTTTTATTGAAGAATCTTTATTGGGTAGAAAAAGGGCAGCTAGGTTTGAGAATGAACTTACCGGTCTTAAAAGCGCAGGTTGAAGAAGTAGGTGAGGCTTTGCCGATGCATGCGAAATTTGATGGTGACACCTTGTTTTTAAGAGGTGATAAAAGTGAGTATATTTCCCTTGAGGATGAGTCAATCATCCAAAGACACTTCCCAAAAGCTAAAATTGAAACAGTAAGTAATGCGGGACATTGGTTGCATGCCGAGAATCCGGAGGAATTTTATAATTACGTCATAGATTTTATCAAGTAGTTTTTTGTACTTTTAAGAAAAACGATTACGATATGAATCTTATCCTCAAAATTTTATTAAATGCCGTGGCCGTCATTATTTTGGCCTACATCCTTCCGGGAGTATCTGTAAGCGGCTTTGGAACAGCCATTTTGGTGGCTTTGGTTCTTGGAATTTTAAACCTTTTGGTCAAGCCTTTATTGGTTATCTTGACCTTGCCCATTACCATTTTAACCTTGGGGTTATTTTTATTGGTGGTTAATGCGATTATTATTTTGATTGCCAGGGAAATGATAGGCGGTTTTGATGTTAGTAGCATCTGGACAGCCATACTTTTTAGCATTCTTTTATCCATTCTAGAATCTATTCTACATTCGCTTTTGGATAAGGATAAAAAGTAAGTGAATTTCAGACCGTTAAAAACTTTGTGGGGTTGCGAAAAAGTTATACTTTTGCAACCCTTTTTAATTACAATAAGTTTTATTACCCTTAGGGTTTATTACATTCCATATGAATATTACAAGAGAAAACATTGATGAGTTAAATGCTGTAGTAAAGGTAGATATCGAGAAATCGGATTACAGCGACAAAGTTGAAAAGATCTTATCGGATTACCGTAAAACTGCTTCTGTACCTGGATTTAGAAAAGGTCACGTACCTATGGGGATGGTTAAAAAGCAGTATGGTAAAGCAGTTTTGGTTGATGAAGTGAACAAGCTTTTACAGGATGCACTTAACAAATATTTGACTGAGGAAAAATTGGATGTTTTAGGTCATCCACTTCCAAAGCCACAAGATAACCTTGATTGGGATGCAGAGCAATTGTCTTTTGAATTTGAATTAGGATTAGCTCCTGAATTTTCAGTTGATTTAAGTCCTAAAAAAGCAATTACCCATTATACTATCATAGCGGATGACAAAATGATCAACGAACAAGTTGAAAGCATCCAAAAGCAATATGGTAAATTAGTTTCTCAAGAAGAAGTCTCTAAAGACAGCGAGGTTACTGGTGTTTACAGTAACGAGGAGAAAGGTATCGAAAATAGAGTTACTTTAACCCTAGATAAATTCAAAGGAAAAGCGACTGAAAAGAAATTTATTGGTGCAAAAGTTGGTGATGTTATTACTTTAAAAACTAAAGGTTTGTATAGCGATGACCACGAATTAATGCATGCCTTGAAGGTAAGTCATGATGAAGTTCATGATTTGGATATTGAAGTGAGCTTTACAATTTCTGAAATTAACAACCGTGAATTGGCAGATTTAGATCAAGACTTGTTTGATAAATTATTTGGTAAAGACGTAGTGAAGTCAGTAACTGATTTGAAAGAAAAAATCAAAGAAGATGCTGAGAAACAATTTAAGCAACAAGCTGATCAAAAATTGTTGAATGACGTAACTGAATATTTAGTTGACAGTACCAAATTTGAATTACCAGCAGAATTCCTTCAAAAATGGATTCAAACATCTGGAGAGCAACCTTTGGATGAAGTACAAGCTAAAGAAGAGTATGAAAAGTCTGAGAAAGGATTGCGTTATCAATTGATTGAAGGAAAGTTGGTGGGTGATAATAACATCCAGGTGACTATGGAAGATGTGACTGGTCATACTAAAGAAATGATCAAAGCACAAATGGCTCAATTTGGTCAAATGAATCCTTCTGAAGAGGAATTAGATGGAATCGCTTCAAGAGTTTTGACTAACCAAGAAGAAGTTCGTAGAATTTCTGAGCAAATCATTAGTCAAAAATTACTATCCTTTTATAAGGAAAATGTAAAGCTTAAAGAGAAGGAAGTGACTTACGAGAACTTTGTGAAAGAAGTTTACGGAGACAAGTAATTAAGATTCTTTTAAAGAATAAATGCTTATATTTAGGCGTTGGAAATTAAGCTTTCAACGCCTTTTTAATTGGTTAATTTTTATTAGAATATATTTATGGATTACGCTAAAGAATTTGAAAAATTCGCTATAAAAGATCAAGGGATTAGCAGTACTTACTACAACAAGATAATGAGTAGTATGTATCCTGTTGGTTTAACTCCCAATATTATTGAAGAACGTCAAATGAACATTGCGATTTTTGATGTGTTTTCACGTCTAATGATGGACCGAATTATCTTCTTGGGAACGGCAATTAATGATCAAGTTGCCAATATCATTCAGGCCCAATTGTTGTTTTTGGAAAGTACAGACTCTTCTAAAGACATTCAGATTTATATAAATTCTCCAGGTGGGGGTGTATATGCTGGTTTGGGTATTTATGACACCATGCAGTTTATTAAGCCAGATGTGGCTACTATTTGTACTGGTATGGCAGCATCAATGGGAGCAGTATTGTTATGTGCTGGTAAAGAAGGTAAACGTAGTGGATTGCCACACTCAAGGGTAATGATTCATCAGCCTTTAGGTGGCGCTCAAGGTCAGGCTAGTGATATTGAAATTACGGCTAGGGAGATTTTAAAATTAAAAGAAGAATTATATCAAATTATCAGTAAGCACTCGGGTCAACCTTACGACAAGGTATATGATGACAGTGATCGTGATTACTGGATGAAAGCTGAACAAGCTAAAGAATATGGAATGATTGACGAAGTATTGATGCGCAGTTAATCATAGAAGTAAGTAAAAGTAAAGTATGGCAAAAGAAGAATTAGAATGCTCGTTTTGTGGTAGAAAAAAGCCAGAAACTAATTTATTGATTGCAGGTTTAGATGCTCACATTTGTGATCGTTGTATCGAACAGGCCCATGGTATTGTATTGGAAGAATCCAAGCAAAGCCATAACACCGAGTTGTCGGCCGAATTGATGTTGCGTAAGCCTCAAAAAATCAAACAATTTCTTGATGAATATATTATAGGTCAAGAAGCTACTAAAAAAGTGATGTCTGTGGCTGTTTATAACCACTACAAAAGGTTATTGCAATCACCTACTGATGATGATATTGAAATTCAAAAAAGTAATATCGTTATGGTGGGGCAGACTGGTACTGGTAAAACCTTAATGGCGAAAACCATTGCCCGTATGCTTAATGTGCCGTTGGCTATTGTTGATGCCACTGTTTTAACAGAGGCAGGCTATGTGGGTGAAGATGTGGAAAGTATTTTAACCCGATTGTTGCAAGCGGCTGATTACAATTTGGAAAAGGCAGAAAAAGGAATCGTTTTTATCGATGAGATAGATAAGATTGCGCGTAAAAGTGATAATCCATCCATTACAAGAGACGTATCTGGAGAGGGAGTACAACAGGCCTTGTTGAAATTATTGGAAGGTACAGTGGTTAATGTACCGCCCAAGGGAGGTAGAAAGCACCCTGATCAAAAATTCATAGAAGTCAATACCGAAAACATTTTGTTCATTGCAGGAGGAGCTTTTGATGGTATCGAAAAAATCATCTCCAAGCGTTTAAATATGAAAGCTGTTGGGTATAGTGCTTCCATGTCTGATGACCAAATTGACAATGATAATTTATTGCAATATATCATTCCGAAAGATTTAAAGGACTTTGGATTGATTCCTGAAATTATTGGACGTTTGCCGGTTCTTACGTATATGAATCCGTTGGATGATAAAACGTTGAGAGCTATTTTGACAGAGCCGAAAAACGCTATCATCAAGCAATATAAAAAGTTGTTTGAAATGGATGATATCGATTTCAGTATCACCGATGGCGCTTTAGACTTTATTGTTGAAAAAGCCGTAGAATACAAACTTGGAGCACGTGGACTACGTTCTTTATGCGAGGAGATTTTAACGGATGCTATGTTTGAAATGCCAGGTACAAATGACAAAGAGCTTAAGGTCACTAAGGCCTATGCCGAAGATAAATTGACAAAAACTACATTAAAGAAACTGAAAGCGGTTTCCTAATTAGCTTTACTGCATAAAAAAAGCCTCCTAAGTTTAGGAGGCTTTTTTATTTCTATGGATTGAAGTAATTAATAATGCAATATTATAATTCGTTTTCTTCTAATATTGAGGTAAATCTAATAGAATTATCCTTTTTAAAAAAGGAGATAAAATGCCTTTTAGACCAACCTTAAAAAATACTCGATAAAAATTTTCTTACAGTCAATTTCTCCGATTAAGTACCTATTGGTTCATGCCTAACAAATCGTCAAGGTACATTCTTGTATTTGAGAGCCTAGGGACCTTGTGTTGACCTCCCAATTTACCATGTTGTTTTAACCAATCATAAAACAGTTTGGGTCTAGCCATGTGAATTTTGGGCTTATTCAGAGTCATATTGTTGTACCTTTTGGCTTCATAGTCTGAATTTAAGGCCTTCAGGGCATTGTCAAACAATTCGTTAAAATAATCAATGTCTTGAGGTGGTATTTTAAATTCAATGAGCCACTCGTGGGCCCCTTTTTCCTTGCCTTCCATGAAAATAGGAGCTGCCGTATAATCTACAATTTGTGCTCCTGTTTTTTGACATACCTTTCTTAGGGCATCTTCAGCATTTTCAATGATCAATTCTTCACCAAACACATTAATATGATGCTTGGTTCTACCAGAAACTTTGATCCGGTAAGGTTTTATGGAGGTGAATTTTACCGTATCACCAATTTTATAACGCCATAGACCTGCATTTGTTGTAATGACTATGGCATAGTTTTTACCCAGCTCTACCTGATTAAGAGGAATGACGTGTTCAGATTCTGTTCCGTAGCTATCCATTGGAATGAATTCGTAGAAAATCCCATAGTCCAACATGAGCAATAATTCACTGGATTTGTTCCTGTCTTGAATAGCAAAAAAACCTTCCGAAGCATTATAGATTTCATAATACCTGAAATCTTTTTTGGGAAGGATTGATTTGTATTGGTTTTTATATGGAGTGAAACTAACGCCACCATGGAAGTAAACTTCCAAGTTGGGCCAAATATCCAATAAACTATCCTTATTAGTATAGTCTAAAACATTGTTCAATAACACCAACATCCATGAAGGAACGCCAGCTAAACTTGTCACATTCTCTTCAACGGTCTCTTCTACAATGGCCTGCATTTTTTCTTCCCAATTGCTCATCAATGAAACACGGTTACTCGGCGTGCTGCTGAACTCTGCCCAAAAGGGCATATTATCAATTAGAATGGCTGATAAATCGCCAAAAATGGTTCCATTTTCTCTATACAGTTCTTTGCTTCCTCCCAGTCTTAAACTCTTTCCAGTAAAAAGTTGGGAATCTTCATTATTGTTTAAGTACATACACAGTAGATCCTTGCTTGCCGCATAATGGCAATCTTCCAAGGAATCTCCACTTACAGGAATGAATTTACTTTTACTGTTTGTGGTACCACTTGATTTGGCAAACCATTTAATAGGTTCTGGCCAGAATATATTGGTTTCGCCTTGACGAGAACGTTCAATGTCTGGGCTTAAATCTTCGTAGTGGGAAATAGGAATGCGTTGTGCAAAAGTTTCATAATCCCCAATGGATTGGAAATCATAGCGTCTACCAATTTCTGTGTCTTTGGCTTTCTCCAATAAATGGGAAAGCAGTTCCATCTGCACTTCATTGGGGTACTTTAAGAAAAGTTCTATCTGGTGAAATCGTTTCTTTAAAAACCAAGAAGCAATAGAATTTACTATTGGAAATGGCATATTTGCATTATCTTTAAAAAACTAAAAATAATACTTTTTTTTATGACCTACCAAGGTGTCTTGACAAAAATGGAGACTGAGTTTTTAAACCCGATTCAATACTATTTGGTGTTTGAAAATGACTTTATCAATCTGAATCAATTGTTGGGTAAAACAATCACTATGCAATTTGTTAAATACCAGTGTTTAAACTGTGGTTTAGATAAGCCCATCTACCGCCAGGGATTTTGTAAAAGCTGCTTTTTTGAAGTTCCTCAAGCAGCAGATTGGGTGATGAAGCCTGAATTGAGTAAGGCACATTTGGATCAGGAAGAACGTGATTTAGTATATGAAAAGAAAGTACAATTACAGCCCCATATCGTTTATTTGGCGAATTCCAGTAGCGTGAAAGTTGGGGTCACTAGAAAAACTCAAGTGCCAACTAGGTGGATTGATCAAGGCGCACATGAAGCTATTGAAATTGTTGAGGTTCCCAATAGATATTTGGCAGGGATTACCGAAGTAGCTCTAAAGGAGCATGTGAGTGATAAGACCAATTGGAGAACCATGCTCAAGAATGATGTGGTTGATGAAAATCTGGTCGAGTGGCGTGAACGATTAAAAGAGTTTATTCCTGAGGAAGCAAAGGAATATTATATCGAAAACAACACTGAAACCGAGCTTGATTTTCCTGTTTCAAAATATCCTGCAAAACCCAGTAGTTTGAATATTGAAAAGCAAAAAAGTTTTGAAGGTAAATTAGTTGGGGTTAAGGGGCAATACCTGATTTTTGAAGATGATACAGTCTTTAATGTCCGGTCCAACGAAGGGCTTGTTGTGGCCATCGAAATTAAAGTTTAACAGCTCTTTAATAGAGGTACGTTTTCTTTTTGAGTACTTTAAGAAGAAAACATGAAAATCCCAGTAATGTTCTATGTGGTGTTTACCACCTTATGTCTAGTAGCTTTAACTGTTATGGTAGGTATGGGGTTGCCATTCCATTGGGTTTATTATGTGATGATTTTTGGGCAGCTAATGATGTTGATTATGGTGTATAAAGTTTTAAGGGATAACTACAGGACCAATAAAACCTTTAAAGACTTTTATGAAGACCATCCTATCACAAATGATTAAATCAGTCTTTTTTCAATATATTCTGAATTCATAATTCTCAAAGCTCCCATATAATCTGTTCTAAAGCTAATGATGTCACCTATCTTGTAATCAATTTCAGTTTGTGAAATATCAAGGACCAACATGTCTGAGCTCGCGCCTACAAAATTGACGGACTCATCCAAACATCTTAAAAAATCAATTTTAGAAACATCCAGTAAACCGACGTCTAGAATGGCTCGTTTCTGTATTTCTGTCCATTTTGACTCATCTACTTCAAACATGTCGCCCGAAGGGTTTTTTTCCAATTCGCCATATGGAACGCTTGGTTTTTCTGTAATTTCTATGATTTCACAATGCAGGGTGAAAACATCATCTTTCATGCCCTCTATGGTGGTGTTTTCAAAAAGATCGCTCCCGAAGAATAGGGTTTCACCCACTCTAAAATGATTGATCCCTTTCGGAACAATGCCTTTTAATAGTAAGGGGACCATTACAGATGATCCACCAGAAACACCATCTATTTTTTGATCAAATTTGGCTTCAATAAGTTGTTCGTAAAGACAAAGCTGAATGAGTTTGTCCTTACTAGGCATGACACCACTTAGGCAATTCAAGTTGGTGCCTATACCAGCAACTTGTATGTTTGGAAGCTCAAAAATAGCCTTATAGAAATCCATCAAATGATCTCCCATGATCCCTTCCCTTAAGTCTCCTAATTCAATCATGATGACAACTCGGTGTACTTTATTTTGTCTTTTGGCTTCCTCAGATAGCCATTTAATCGTGGTGAATTCGGTATTAAAACTTACATCAGCAAAGGTGACAATGTCCTTAATGATATGCTTGGAAGGTGGCTTGATATAAATAGTGCCTACTTCAGGTTTTATTTTCCTAATGGTTTTGAGGTTTGTCAACCGCGCATCGCAAACTTGTTCATCACCTAAACTCAAAACAAATTCCAGAAAAAGTTCATTGCCGCAAAGCATTTTTAGAACTGGAGCCCATTCTACTTGGTGGCTATCAAACAGATTCTTTAAAAATTGGTAATTATGAACAAGCGAAGCTTTGTTTAAAGTAAAATAGGCCATGGTTTAGTTTATAATTCTTGGTATGTCTTTATCGATTCTTGAAAGGACTTCATAATTAAGTTGATCGGTCATATTTCCGAAGGAAGATACTGTAATTTCCAGGTCACCTTGTTTGCCTATCAAAATGACCTCATCATTTATTTTAATGGTTGGGTCACTTGTAATATCGATTAGAAGCATGTTCATGTTTACAATACCAGTGACACCATATCTTTGATTGTTAATGATAACACGGCCTTGGTTGCTTAGACTCCTGCTATAGCCATAACCGTATCCTATAGGAACAGATGCTATAGTCATATCCTGTTCTGCAAGGTACGAATTTCCGTAACCAATATATTGACCTTTAGGAACCTCTTTGATGTCCATGACATAGGATTTCCAACTTAAAATAGGTTTTAGAGGATCTTTATGCACATGTTTCTGGGTAATATGTGAGATGAAATTTTCTCTACTTGGCCAAAGGCCGTATTGAAGAATTCCGACACGCACCATGTCATAATTATCCTTAGGAAATGATAGAACTGCAGCGCTACAAGAGGCATGTATTCTTTCAGGTTTAATACCCTTTTTCTTAAAAAACTTGATGGCTTTTTTAAAGATTTGTCTCTGATTTTTTACTCTTAGATAGTTGCTGATGCTCTCTGCCCCCGCGTAATGGGTGCAAATTCCCTGTATGCCTAAATGTTCGTTATTCAGTAGGAGGGTATCCGCTAAGTTTTTCCATTCATTCTGATTAAACCCCGTTCGATTCATACCAGTTTCAATTTCTAAATGAACACGAGCTTTTCGGTTCATGGTTTTTGCTAATTGAACCATGTAATCCAATCGTTGGATATTAAACACATAAAACTCAATGTTATTCTCCAATACCCATGAAGCATGCTCCTCGCTGATATCTCCCATAATCATTATGGAAAAATCGCCTTTTGCTTTTTCAAAAACTTGTTTGGCTTCTAGGGAGCTAAACACTGCAAAATGATTGATACCCAATTCTTGTAGTAAGGGAACCATAATGGAGATTCCATGCCCATAAGCATTCCCTTTTAAAACCGAAGAAATAATGGTTCCTTCATCCAACAAGGTTTGTATGTATGTGATGTTTTTAGCTAATGCTTTTTTATTTATTTCAAGAATCGAATTAGGCATGTATTTGTTTTATTATTTGATGGAACATGTTTATTCCGTTAGTTATGATTTCATCTGGGAAATCATAATCGGGGTTATGTAAAGCTGGAGCATTTTGTCCTGCACCAAGCCCAAACATGGCGCCTTTGAATTTTTGGGTAAATAGACCAAAATCCTCTCCCCATTTAAAAGGGAACTGTTTGTTGACGTATGAAAATCCAAGAGTATTAGCAGCTTCTTTAATGTGAGAAACTGCTTCTGGATGGTTGTTGTTTGAAAGGAATTCATCAAACCATTGAATGGTATAGTTGAGTTTGTAAATATGACAGGTCTTTTTGACTATCGTTATGACATCCTTTTTTAAGTATTCCAATTGAGTGGCGGTCCAACATCTCAAAGTAAAATGAACTTCCCCATCTCCCGCAGAAATACCGTAGTCTTTTGATCCTATTCTGCTGTAAACTGTTGCAATCGTTGAAAAATTGGGATTCGTTTCTTCAGGATTTGATAGTCCTTTGATTCGCTGGATTAATTCTGAAATAGCTAAGTCAGGGTTGATGCCCTTGTCTGGTTCAGCGGCATGCGATGTTTTACCAGTCAAAGTAATCGCAAGACTAATGACCGAAGGGGTAAAGGTATTTTCTCTACATATAATCTGTCCTATATCAAACCCAGGAACATTGTGAAGAGCGAATGCAAAATCAGGCTTCTTTTCTAAAAGGAGCGGTTCATTCAGTATGGCTTTAGCTCCGGTACCAATTTCTTCAGCCGGTTGGAAGAGTAGAATCACTTTTCCAGATGAAATGGGATGGTTGTATATTTCTCTTGCTAGTCCTATCAAAATAGTGCTATGTCCATCATGGCCACATTTATGGGAAATGTTGTCATATTCAGAAGCATGATCAAATGTATTTATTTCTTTAATTGGAAGAGCGTCAAGTTCAGCTCGATATAAGCTAGTTGGACCTTCTTTGTCGGCTTCAAAAATAGCAGCTACGCCAAATCCGCCTAGTTGGGTTATGATTTGTGACGGATTGAAATATTTTAGGGTTTCAGAAATTTTTTTGGCTGTTTTTACTTCATAGCCTGAAAGTTCTGGATGTTTGTGTAGCTCTTTTCGAAACGCAATCAAATCTTTCAATCCATGTATTCCCATAAGGTTAGTTTTTCACTAATATATAAATAGTTAATGATAAGGTGATTCCTATCAAAATAGGATCAAAACCATAAGGGATTTGCACCTCCAAGAACATAAGAATGAGGGTAGAAAAACCTCCAAATAACATAGAAAGAAGTGCAGCCAAAGGTTTTTGCTTTTTAGAATAGAGCATTCCTAGGACTGGAATTAAAAGCCCAGAAACCATAAAAGCATAGGAGCTTAACATCAAATCTAAGACACTTGTCATGGCCGTTGCTATTAAAATAGCTACAAATCCTATTATAAAGGTAATAATTTGTGAGATACGGATAGTTCTAGGATTTTTATCATTGAGACCTAGAATATCTGTAGTAAAGTTACCCGAAGCAGCTAGTAGACAACTATCTGCTGTGGACATAATGGCTGAAAAATAGGCAGATAACATCAACCCCATGAGTCCCACTGGTAGGATATTTTTTAACAACATGGGAAGGCCTATTTCTGGATCCAATCCAACCTCAGATGTAAAACCATCGGCAGAAAATAAACCTTGAGCGGCAGCTACTCGTGCCATCAAGCCTAAGGCAACTCCCATAAACGCCATGATGGGGTATTCAAAGAGACCAGCAATATACCAAGCCTTTTTGGCGGTTTTTTCATTCTTACATGCGTAAATTCTCTGGTATAGGGTCATGCCTACAAACCAAATAGGAATGATTGTGATGGCCCAGTTAGCTAGTTCTACCCAAGAGAGATTTGATAAACTAAAAAATTCAGCTGGTAACGTTTTACTGATGGTTTCATAACCTCCTAAGGTAATGTAAGAAATGGGTATGCCTATGAAAATAAGACCAACCATCAGTATAATCCATTGAAAAGTGTCTGTATATATAACAGCCTTTATTCCTCCAAAAACGGTATAAATCATAGCGATACTTCCCATAATAATCAATGCTTTGGTTAAGCCTAATTCAGGGAATGTTCCTACAGCTAGTTTGGCTCCTGCTAGAAGCTGTGAGGAGGTAAAACCTAAGTAGCCAATAAAGGAAATAATTCCAGCTACTAGGGCTACCTGTTTTCCATAATGTCTTTTAAGAAGTTCAGGGAAGGTAAGAAGATGAAATTGGTGTCCATCTTTAATCACTTTTGGAATAAGAAGAACAGCACTCAACCAAGCTCCTACTAATCCAGTGAATAACATCCATGAGCCGGAAAGTCCCATCACAAATCCAAGACCTCCAAGTCCGATGGAGAATCCGCCTCCTACATCTGTGGCTACAACTGAAAGCCCTACGTGCCAGCTATTCATACTGTTGCCACCTACATAATAATCCTTCGCACTGTTATTTTTTCTGTAATAATAGAAACCAATGCCCAAAACAATAATCATGTAGACGGCAAAAACAAGAATGTCTATAACGTTCATGGATTGCTACTTTTGAAGTCGCATTTCAAGATATTTGTTCTCGAAACCCAATTTTTCGTAAAGAAGTTTGGCAGGATTGTCTGGTTCGACATGCAACGCTATACTGCCTTGTGCCAATTCTATGGCTTTTTCCATGAGTTGCTTGCCAATTCCTTGGCCTCTGGCATCATGATGAACAGCAATATATACCAAAATGTTCTCAGGAATATAACCTTGCATCCCAGTTTCATTGATGATGGTGATGCCCTTGATACCTTCTTTATCTTTGATTACCAAAACAAAACCACCCTGTGCCGAGATATTGTCTTTTACTGCATAATCTAGGCATTTGGCAATATCTTCCTTTTTATCCCCATATTGTTCAAGATGGGTATGTAAAAAGCCAATGATGGTTTCTTTTTCTTCGTCTGTTGGTTTGGTATTGGGGTTATATAATTTGAATACATTCATAATTATACCGCTTCCTCATCCCTAATCTGCTGAATGTAAGCAGCCTTTTGGATTTCTCTGCGTCGTCTTACCGATTTTTTGGTGTAGTATTGATTTTCTCTTAAGTTTTGCATAATTTTTACGTTACGGTGTTTCCTCTTGTAACGTTTTAATGCTCTTTCAATTTTTTCTCCTTCTTTTACTTCGATTTTAATCATGTATAGATTTTAATTGTTTATGAATCTTAGGTCTATCCCAAGTAAGTTTTTAATATTTTGTTTTTTGAGGTATGTCTTAATCTTCTGATACCTTTTTCTTTGATCTGTCTAACTCGTTCCCTTGTAAGCCCAAAGGTTTCTCCAATTTCTTCCAAACTCATAGGTTGTTCATTGCTGATGCCATAATAAAGTCTAATGACGTCTGCTTCTCTTTGAGATAAGGTGTCTAATGCTCGGTTGATTTCCACATTTAAGGAATCTCTCATTAAATCTTTATCTGGGTTGGGCGATTCTCCAGATTTTACAACATCATATAGGCTGGAATCTTCACCTTCTTTAAGCGGCGCGTCCATAGATAAATGGCGCCCCGAGTTTTTGATGGATTGCTTAACGTCTGTAACAGTCATATCCAGCTCCTTGGCAATCTCCTCAGCGCTTGGAGGTCTTTCATGCACTTGCTCTAAGGTAGAGAAGGCTTTATTGATTTTGTTGATGGAGCCGATTTTATTTAATGGCAATCTAACGATTCTCGCTTGTTCGGCAAGAGCTTGAAGAATCGATTGCCTAATCCACCACACAGCATAAGAAATGAATTTAAATCCGCGAGTTTCATCAAAACGCTTCGCTGCTTTTACAAGTCCTGCGTTTCCTTCATTAATTAAATCTGGGAGTTTAAGTCCTTGGTTTTGATACTGTTTGGCTACTGAAACTACAAATCGCAAGTTGGCTGTGGTTAATTTTTCCAAAGCAATCTGGTCTCCTTCTTTTATTCTTTGGGCCAGTTCTACTTCTTCTTCGGCGGTAATCATTGGGATTTTGCTAATATCCTGAAGATATTTATCCAATGATTTTGATTCCCTGTTTGTAACTTGCTTGGTAATTTTTAATTGCCTCATGTAAAAGATTTAGATATTTAAATGTTTCTCTAGCTTTACATGATAACCTTTTTATTGAAATATCCAAAGAAAAAGGCAATTCTTTAATAAAAATGACCAAAATTCATGCTAAATCAATTGAGTTTTGGTCATTTTCATGAATTTTATCCTATTTTATAGAGTCAGATTCTTTTTTCTGTTTGTTTAAGAGACCACCTAAGACATTTTTGATTCCTTGTTGAACGGTGTTCGAATTATTTGTTGTTGTCTCCGTACTGTCGGCAGCACTTTCTTGATGTGCAGATTCTTGTGCCTGACCAATTCCTGATAATAAATCTTTAATGGCGCCCGCACCTTCATTCAATAGTTTTTCTTTTTGAATCTCAATAAGCTGTTGTGTCAATTTAGAAACTGAAGCATTGAGATCTGTCGAAATAGCTGGATTGGAAATGGCTCCTGTTATGTTAGCGGTAACTGGGATACTGATGTTGTTTACCTCATTATCATTGATTTTACCAATAAGTCTGTTGACTTCACTTCCTAAATATTTGGCTGGAACGTCTAATACTGCCTTATAATTCATGTTTTGATCAAAACCATGGGAACCTGAAATTTCAATATCAATATCCTTATAAGCTAGTTTAAATGGTTTCACATTTACCTGTCCGTTGTCAAATACCAAATCAGTCTTTAAGTCTTTGTCTGATAGTGCATCAAAATCTATAAAGTTGAAAGTGTTGTCCAATTGATTTAATAAAGGACTATTACTGGTATTGATTTCCCTTGTCAATAATTCGGCAAAGGCAGATCCAGAGATTGAATTTAAACTCGGTGTCATTTGTTCGTCTAGATTCCCGTTTAAGCTAATCGTTGTGTTCAATTGCCCTTCTAGAAATTTGGCAATAGGAGCAAGAGCTTGCAGTAATTCTAAATCCTTAAATGATTTAGAGATATCAAAATCTTCAGCACCTAAGTTCATATTAAACGTAGGGGTGTCATTTTTGGTGGAAACCGTTCCCATTAATGCCAGAGTACCATCAAAGATATTAGCTGTCATATTTTGTAGATTGGCTTCTTGATCTTTAATGCTAAGCGTCCCGTTCAGATTTTTTAATTCAAGATTGTCGTAGACCACGGTATTGGCTTTGGCTTGAATGGTGCAATCCAGAAAATCAGGAATTTTGGTCGGGGAGCTTTCTGCATTGTTTGCTGAGGTCTCTTCTTCATTTTCAACTTCCGAAGTCATAAAATCACTAACTACCAAATTGTTTGAATTTAAGTTGAAGTTTCCTTGTAGTTTATTTTTACCGAAAATAAAGCCCATGAAGTTTTTCAATGATCCGTTCATTTGTAGATCAGATTGTCCAGTTCTTGCTTTAAAGTTGGTAACGTTGACAATACTTGGATTGAAGTCGAGGCTTGCTGTTTCTATTTGAATAGGATTTTGAAATCCTTCAGAAGAATAAACGAGATTGGTCAAAGTTAAATTACCACTAGTTTTAATTCTTTCATATCGGTTGTTTTCAACGGCATCCATATCAAAAGAAGTATTGATATTTCCTTTTAGTATACCGCTCAATTCATTATCTAAAGTTATTGGGTAGGCCTTTGTTAAATTACTTAGGTTTAAAACACCATCCACAAATGCTTGCACCTGCATATTTGAAGTGAGGTTTCTGATAGTGGCTGATGACTTAAATTTATCTTGATCAATTGCAAAATTTAAAGTTTTAATATCAACATAGGTGTCATCTTTTTCCCCGGTTTCATTTTTGATGATTGTATTAATAGTAATGTCATTGATGCCTTTGGGAAGGTCTGGATATTTAAATGCCGCATTATTTGAGGTGATAGCTATATCAAAGGTTGGGATGGTTTCTTCTGAAAGCAAACCTTTGACGGCACCCGAGATTTTAAAATCACCATTAGTTTCTACCTTATCAAGATCTTTGGAATAGGTCTCTGGGATGAGCGCTAAAAAGTCTTTAAACGAAGATCCAGGATTTTGGAACGTTAAATCAATGTCCTGTCCTTCATCCATTAATTGCACGTAACCATCAAACTCCAGTGGCAATTGATTAATAAGAGCTTTATTTTCTTTAAAGGTGTATTTGCTGTTTTCCAAATCCAACGCCAAGAGAGCATCCAATTTGAAATGGTTATTGGTTAAATAGTTGGTGCTATCCATGCTAAAACTTACATTGGTCTCAGTTTCAGTATCCAGTTCTGACGTTTCTGCAGAGAAAACACCTTTGCCCGAATGGTTCAATTCCGTTATATAAACCTCCATATTTGAGGTCTCATCCAAATAGGTAATAGCACTGTTGCTGATGCTGTAATCTTCAATTTCAAACGCAAAACCATTTTCAGTAGAATCCTCTGTAGTTGGAGTTTCTGGACTTTCTTTGGTAATGTCATAATTGTGGTTCCCTAACTTATCTGTTTTTAAAGTGACCATCGCTTCATTCACATGAATGCTATTGATAACCATAGGTCCTTCACTAGTGTTTTTAAAAAGTTCAGGGAGTGGCATAGAAAAGGAAATAGACTTAACTGTGGCAAAGGTTTCATCTTTAAAAGGCGCATTATTAGTGATGACTAAATTGTCTACACTCACATGAGCTTTAGGGAAGTTTTGTATGAGACTTAAATCAACATCTGTAAATTCTACCTTGGCATTCAGATTATCATTGATATAGTTTTTTACTAAATCTTTGATTTGCGATTGAAATGCAAATGGGGCAATAAGTAAAATAAGAAAAAGGGTAATGATTATTCCACCTAGTATTTTTAGTGCTTTTTTCATGAAATGGTTTTTGGTTGTGTAGGTATGTACGTATTAAAATAACGGGCTAGTTGGCGGTTTGCAAAAGTTTAATAAAACTTTAATATTCTATAACAGACTGATTTCTTCGTTTTCTTTGAGTTTAAATTTCCTTTTAAAAAGATAGACGCCTAAATATAGAAACGGGGTGTCGAGGACTGCAATAATTATTTTGAAAATAAAACCGCTTACTAAAAGGCCGAAGAATAAATCCCATGAAATTTTGCCAAACGAACACAATAAAATGAGTACTGTGCTGGTGTCTACAAATTGAGAGGTGAAGGTTGAGAAGTTATTGCGCAACCACAGGTGTTTTCCTTTGGTCAGACGTTTCCAGAAGTGATAAATTTGGATGTCAATAAATTGGGCGAATAAATAGGCTAACATACTTGCAAAGACAGCAATGGCAGTACTTCCGAAGACCTTTGAAAATAAGTCGTTTTGAACGGGCGACCAATCGGTTGCCGGTACAGCGTTTGAAACATATACAATCAATAAGGAAAAGAAAGAAGCAAATATTCCAGCAATAACCACATGGTTTGCTCTTTTCTTTCCGTAGATCTCACTGATTAAATCGGTGATAAGGAAGGTGACGGGATAGGGCAAAATTCCAACCGAAATTTCAAATAATTTGGTGTCAAAAATTTTAACTTCCAATGGGTGCCAATAGAAAAACTTTTGAAATATGAGGTTGGAAACCACTAGTGAAGTGATAAATAAAGCTGCTAAAAATAAATAGGTGTTTTGGGCTGCTAGCTTGTCTTTTGACGTCATATAATTTGTGGATAAATAGGTTTTGTAAATATAAAGTATTAAAATTTCTTTTAGTTATTTTGCCTGACTATGATCCATGCAATAAACGTCTACATAACATTAGGAAGTAACAAAGGCCATAAGTTTGAAAATTTACAGCAAGCCATAGATTTGATCTTTGAGAAGGTAGGGGCTGTAAAAGCTATTTCCAAAGTTTATCAAACCGAAGCGGTTGGTTTTGATGGTGATGATTTTTATAATGCATGCGTGAAGGTAGAGACTAATTTATCAGCACAAAAGGTTTTAACCGAATTGATGGCCATCGAGAATCGGTTGGGTCGAGAGCGGTCTGAAGGAGCGGGCTATGAATCTCGGACCATTGACTTGGATTTGTTGTTTTATGGCGAGACGGAAATTAATGACAATAACTTGATAGTTCCGCATCCCGAGATTCAAAACCGCCAATTTGTTTTAAAGCCACTTATGGATTTATCTGCAGAAATGGTGCATCCTAAACTTAAAAAAACAGTCAAGGAATTGCAGCAGGAAAGTGTGGACCAGTCTCCTTTGGAACCTGTCAATATTTGGCTTAAGAATCCTAAAAGTAGGTTTGAGTTCAACCAATACAATTACATTGCTATAGAGGGCAATATTGGAGCAGGAAAAACCAGTTTGGCAACCCAGATTTCAAAAGATTTTAATGCAAAATTGGTTTTAGAGCGTTTTGCTGATAATCCCTTTTTGCCCAAATTTTATGAGGATGCCAAACGATATGCTTTTACTTTAGAAATGTCATTCTTGGCAGATCGCTATCAGCAAATATCCGACGATCTCTCTCAGTTTGATTTGTTTAAAGATTTTATCGTTAGTGATTATGATATATTCAAATCGTTGATTTTTTCCAAGATTACACTTCCCGAAGATGAATTTAATCTATATAGAAAGCTGTTTTATCTGATGTATAAAGACATTGCTAAACCCGATCTTTATGTGTATTTGTATCAAAACACCCAGCGTTTACAGCAAAACATCAAACATCGCGGACGTGATTATGAGCAGAACATTCAAGATGAGTATTTAGAAAAAATCAATGCGGGTTATTTGGAGTTTTTGAAAAATCAAAACGAGCTAAAGGTAAAAATCATAGATATTTCTGAAAGAGATTTTGTTCACAATAGGGAAGACTATTTGTGGCTGTTAAAGGAGATTTGTCATGTCGTATAAACATCAAGTTGTTCAAGTGGAAGATATCAAAGTTGTGGGTGTTCATGCTCCAGCAACCTTTCAAACCATAGCTCATGTAACAGGGAATTTGGCAAGAGCATTTATGCCGAGGCGTAAAGAGATTGAGAACCGCATAGGGACCCATTCCTTTTCTATTCAAGACTATGATGCGGTGCTTAACAATATCTCACCTCAAACCTCTTTTGAAAAATGGGTAGGTGTGGAAGTTTCAGATTTTGAAAATGTACCCGAGGGGATGAATCCTCTGGTTTTGCAAGGAGGAGCCTATTTGGTTATAGATTTTGAAGGCTCTCCGTCTGATTTTCCTAAACTTTGGCAATTTATTTTGCAAGAATGGTTGCCATCCTCCAACTATAAGCTGGATAAAAGACCCCATTTTGAAAAACTCCCGGAAACTTACAATCCGCTAAATCCCATTAATAAAGAGGAGGTATGGGTGCCTTTGGAATTGGAGTGAACAGGTTGAGTTTTTATTTTTTATTCAAATTTCACTAATTCAGGTTGAATTATTATCGTCTCATTTTTTCTTGGGAATTGTCCGTGTTCAAATAGAAGTTTAACTCTATTGTTTTCTTCTTCAAGAGCTTTGAGTTTAACGTGGTAAAAATCAGAAATGATAAAGGATTTATTTTCATAACCTAATTCAGTAGGTTGAATAAGTATGTGGATATCGGTTTTTGTGTTTTCGGTTTCTAGCGGAAGGCTTTGTCCATTATAAAAAGTCATTACCCTCACAAAAAAGTCATTAGCAAATATTGATTTTTCTTCGTCATAATCATGAAGAATAGCTTCAAATTTAGATTCTGACGTTTGGATGATTTTAGATGTATGTTTGTAAATGAAAAAATTGTCTGAAATATCAAGTGTATCTGTAAATTCCTTCTTATCAATTAATATTTGTTCTCCCTTATTTAATTTTTCGGGAACGTTGATTTCAGTTTGAGAAGTCTTCAGGAATCTATAGTAATTTGAGTTTTGACTATTCTCTAAATTTTCAACTTGTTTTTTTAATTCCAAAATCAGTTGATCTTTTTGTTGAATCTCCTCTTTCAATTTTTTCTCCTCAGAAGATAATCTATTTGGATTACAACTTGAATGTAAAATTGAAATGAGAATTAGTATTGAGATTTGTTTCATTATGATGAAGATTTTTAAAAAAAATAGCAGTTAAATTATTTATGAGTAAAGTGTCGTCACAATCCACCCTTTCTGATTGTCCAGCGTTATTTCATTTAAGATTTGCTGGGTTTTAGGGGTGAAATTAAAGGGTGGTTGTAAAAGATCCACCCCGCTTTTTTGTTTCAGTCTAATGCCTTGACCTGAGATTATATCCTTGTTTGGAGTAAAATCTCCCATAGGAAGGTGCTCCGTGAGTATGATGTATTTATATGAAACTATTTTGTTTAGAATACGCTGTATTTCTGCGTTGGAAAGGTGCTGAAGAACTTGACGTAGAATGACGCAATCAGCGGGAGGGAGGTCGTCTTTGGAAATATCCAATGTGTAAAATTCCAGGTCTTTTTCCGTGAATAGCGTTTTGTTTCTTTCAATCAAGGATGCTACAATATCAATACCGATATATTTTTGAGTGAATGGAGCTAATTGCCTACCTATATTAAAATCGCCACAGCCCAAATCACAAACAATCAATGAGGGGTCAAAGTTTTTTAGAAAAGCCGAAACAGAATCGACATAAGGCTCGACTATATGTGGGTCGTGAGACCCTTCGCCCGAATAGAAATCATGTGGGTGTCCACCCCAAAGGTGTTGGTCATAAATTTGTTCCATGGCCGCCTTAGTAGGCCAAGGTTGTTTGGGTCTTTTGGACACTAATGGTTTATTTTACTGAATAGATCCCATATCACCACGCCGCAACTTACAGAGATATTTAAGGAGTGTTTGGTTCCAAATTGTGGAATTTCCAACACCAAATCACTATGACTAACTACTTCTTGTGATACCCCTTTTACTTCATTTCCAAATACCAGAGCATAGGTGGTTCCTGGGTCTGGTTGAAAATCATTTAGCATGGTAGCGTTTTCAGCCTGTTCTATGGAAGCTATTTGAACGCCCTCCGCTTGTAGTTTTTTGACCAATTCCAGGGTGTTTTCCACATATTCCCAAGCCACAGTCTCTGTACTGCCCAAAGCTGTTTTGTGAATGTCTTTGTGTGGTGGTTTGGCAGTGATACCGCACAAGTATATTTTTTCTATTAAAAAAGCGTCACTTGTCCTAAAAACCGAACCGATATTATTCAGACTTCTGATATTGTCCAGAATGACAATAATGGGTGTCTTTTCAGAAGATTTGAATTCTTCAATGCTTAATCGTTCTAACTCACTGTTTTTTAATTTACGCATGCGACCTTTGTGGATAAATGTAGATAACTTATAGGTTATCAGTTTCAAAAACCTTGAAAATATAGTTACTTTAGCAGCTATACTTATTGGCAAAAATAATAGAATAAAATCATTTAACCATTGGCTAAAAAAGCAAAAAAAGTAACCCCGTTAATGCAACAATACAATACTATTAAGGCAAAGTATCCTGATGCGTTATTGCTTTTCCGGGTTGGGGATTTTTATGAGACGTTTGGAGAAGACGCCGTTAAGGCAGCCAAGATTTTGGATATTGTTTTGACCAATAGAAATAATGGTGGAGAAAGAACCGAATTGGCTGGTTTCCCACATCATTCTTTAAACACTTATTTGCCAAAATTGGTAAAGGCTGGTGAACGGGTAGCCATTTGTGATCAATTGGAAGACCCCAAGCAAACTAAGACCATTGTCAAAAGAGGGGTGACAGAATTAGTAACCCCAGGTGTGGCCTTGAATGATGAGGTGCTAAGGTCCAAATCCAATAACTTTCTCTGTGCTGTACATTTTGATAAAAAGTATATCGGAATTAGCTTTTTGGATATTTCTACTGGTGAGTTTTTAACCTCTCAGGGAGACGAAGAATATATCGATAAGTTGCTTCAGAATTTTGGACCAAGTGAAGTGCTGGTTTCCAAACAAAAAAGAAGGGAGTTTGCAGAGGCTTTTGGTGACGATCACCATACATTTTATATGGAAGATTGGGTGTATCAGCCTGATTATGCCAATGAAACCCTAACAAGGCATTTTGACACGAAGTCTCTCAAAGGCTTTGGAATTGATAATTTATATGAGGGGATTATTGCTTCAGGAGCAGTCCTGCATTATTTAGGGGAGACGCAGCATCATAAACTAGAGCATATTACTTCGATAAGTAGGATTGCAGAGGATGAATACGTTTGGATGGATCGCTTTACTATTAGAAATTTAGAGTTATACCATTCCAATAACCATGCGGCGGTGACCTTACTGAATATTATCGATAGAACGATAACACCCATGGGAGGACGTATGCTTAAAAGATGGTTGGCACTTCCCTTAAAAAACTTAGAAAAAATCAACCAGCGACACCAAGTTGTTCAGTATTTAAAGGACAATCAAACGGTCTTGCAGAAGTTACAGGGCCAGATAAAGCATATAGGCGATATTGAACGTTTGATTTCAAAGGTGGCTACGGCTAAGGTAAGTCCGCGAGAGGTGATTCAACTCAAAAATTCCTTGGAAGCCATCGTGCCTATAAAGGCTATGGCTTCTAATAGTGAAAATGAATCGCTTCGTGCCATTGGCGATATGTTGCAGAGTTGTGATGCCCTAAGGCAGAAAATCAAGGAGATGCTCAATGAGGATGCTCCGGTCAATGTGTTAAAAGGGCATACCATTGCAGAAGGCTATTCGGCAGAGTTGGATGATTTAAGAAAGCTTTCCAGTTCTGGGAAACAGTATTTGGATGAGATGCTGGATCGTGAAAGCGAACGTACGGGGATTCCGTCGCTTAAAATTGCTTCCAACAATGTATTTGGATATTATATAGAAGTTAGAAATACACATAAGGATAAGGTGCCTCAAGAATGGATCAGAAAGCAAACATTGGTAAATGCCGAACGCTATATAACCGAAGAGCTTAAAGAATATGAATCCAAGATACTAGGTGCCGAAGAGCGTATTTTGACGATCGAGCAACAATTGTTTGGGGAACTGGTTTCCTGGATGAGTCAATATATCAAGCCCGTGCAGCAAAACGCCTTTTTAATAGGACAGTTAGATTGTCTTTCAGGGTTTACCCAATTGGCTCAAGAAAGTAATTATACCTATCCCATCATTGATGAATCGCATGATTTGGATATCAAAAATGGTAGACATCCGGTTATTGAAAAACAATTGCCGCCAAGTGAGGCCTATATTGCCAATGATGTACTCTTAACAAGAGATGACCAGCAAATCATAATGATAACAGGTCCTAATATGTCTGGTAAATCGGCCATCTTACGTCAAACTGCTTTAATTGTTTTGATGGCGCAAATAGGAAGTTTTGTTCCAGCCGAATCGGCCAAATTGGGATTGGTTGACAAGATTTTTACTAGGGTAGGAGCCAGTGATAATATTTCTATGGGCGAGTCTACTTTCATGGTTGAGATGAATGAAACGGCGTCTATTTTGAATAACATCTCGGATAGGAGTTTGGTGTTATTGGATGAAATAGGTCGTGGAACAAGCACCTATGATGGAATTTCCATTGCATGGGCCATCACCGAGTATTTACATGAGCATCCAGCCAAACCAAAAACGTTGTTTGCGACCCATTATCACGAGTTGAATGAGATGAGTGAAACGTTTGGTCGTATCAAGAATTTCAATGTATCCGTAAAAGAGTTGAAAGATAACGTACTATTTTTAAGGAAGCTGGTAGAAGGAGGTAGTGAGCATAGTTTTGGAATCCATGTGGCGAAAATGGCAGGGATGCCACAACAGGTCATTCGTAGAGCAAATAAAATCTTGGAAAAACTTGAAAAGTCCCATTCCAGTGAAGAGTTGACCGATAAAGTAAAGACTTTAACAGATGATTTGCAATTGAGTTTCTTTAATTTGGATGATCCCTTATTAGAACAAATTAAGGAGGAGATTTTGCATACAGATATTGATACGTTGACACCAGTTGAGGCTCTAATGAAGCTCAATGAAATCAAAAGGATGCTAGTGAAAAAGAAGCAGGCTTAAATAATTTGTATTATTTTTTAAAAAAGGCTTTGCTTTTCATTTAAAAATTTTAAATTTGCATCCGCATTTAGATAAATGCACGTTCTTAAAATACTGCGAAAGTAGCTCAGGGGTAGAGCATCACCTTGCCAAGGTGAGGGTCGCGGGTTCAAATCCCGTCTTTCGCTCTGGGTTTACCACAAAATACGATGCAGAAGTGGTGGAATTGGTAGACACGTTGGACTTAAAATCCAATGAACATTAGTTCGTGCGGGTTCAAGTCCCGCCTTCTGTACTAAAAAGATCCGTAACAGGCTTGGTTGACAAGTAGTTGCGGATTTTTTGTTTTAATTATGGTGTGTTTTTATTGATTTAGGTTGGATTATTATACAGTTTTACTGCTTCTACCAACTTGTCTTTCATTCGTTTTCTGAGTTTATTAGGTTTTAAAACTTCTATAGAATTCCCGAAACCTAAAATCATCCGCTCTAATTCAAAATTGATTTGAACAAAAATGTTGAAAACAACCCCGTCATCTCTTCTTTCAATAAGCCTTTGTGAACTGTGAAATGGTTTGGTGATCACATAGGGAGCATTTTTTTTGTCAACCCAAAACTGGATACGCTCTGCCCTTGTATTTGAAACCGTTACCCCAATAACATCTTTGTAATACTTGTCTCCATCAAAATTATCGTTTTTATATGCAATAGTTGTATCGTAATCTATACCCACAATCCTATCTAAAGCAAAAGTAACTATAGAGTTTTTTTTTGCTTCTACTTCTGGCTTTCCAATTAGGAACCATCTATTGTTAAATTCTTTTAATATATAAGGGTGGAAAATAATTTCAGATGCTTTTCTAGCTTGAAAAGATTGGTATTTAATTTTCAAAACCATTTTTTTAATGATGGCTTGATACAAGGCGTCTAAGTGTTCAAGACCTTTTAATTTTTCATTTTTGTCTAAATGAATCACTGCAGATTGATGATTTTTTTCAGTATAAACTTTGTCCTCCAATCTCTGAATGATTCCTCCTAATTCAGAAAATAATGAAAAATCCTTAAATTGTTTTAGCATTTCAACAGTTTCCGAAAGTACATTCATATCATTTTCCGTCAGAGGGATGTCTGTTATGGAGTATTCATCATCGGCATAACGATAATATTTTTTGTCATAAACTTCTATAGGTGCATTATATCCTAATTTATTACTACGAAGCATTTGTATGTCTAACTGAACAGTTCGTTTACTTACATTAATATCCCTTCCTTCAAATTCATAAAGTGCATTTGAACATGCCTCAATCAAATCATCTAATGTCCATTGTCGATAATGATTTTGAAGACATTTGTCAATTGTTTTGTAACGTATTAAAGCATTCTTATTTAAGGCCATTATAATATTTCAAGTTCTTTGTTAAGGTTGTTTCTAGCTTCTAATTCATATAGTTTAAAAAAGATTTCTGTTTGGTAGATTCTTTTTTTGTTAAGAAAATGTACTAGGACTTTTCGTCTCCCTTGTTTATACATCAATTTTGGAACCGATGCATATTCTTCTCTAATATGTTTTGTATATTGAAGGTAATCTTCCCAAGGCTGTCCAAGGATTGCAATATCAAAATCTACCATCCATTTTTCATCAACGTTATCCTTTGGTTCATGGTTTTTAGTGACAAGGATTAAATTAAAAATACGATTTATGGCACTATCATCCAGTTTGGTTGCTTTTAAGTATTTCTGAGCTAGTTTGGCGCTTTTTATTTCATTCTTATTGCTCCAAATATTGTAAATGATATCATGATAGAAAATTGCAAAAGCGACTTCTTTAGGTTGTTTCAACTCTTCACAATAAGTGTCGTAATATTTAAAAAGCTCCAAAAGGTGATTGGAATTATGATATTTCCTGAAGGTCTCTGAATAGTTTTCTGAAAGCTCGTTCCAATATTGCTCTAATAGAGCTTTATCTTTAAACCATTGGGTAGCTATATGGTAGAATCTTTCCTTTAAGGTCATATTATTTTTTTGAAATTTAGTGATTTATTTAATCTACGCAAAAAGAATGCGTAGTTAGGTAAAATATTTGTCTCGGAATCATGAAAGAGTCTATGGAAGACTTTATCAGTGGTGCTCCGTCAGACGAGGAGCTGACGGAGCTTAAAAATAATTTAATATGGAAAATAGACAAAGCATTACAGGAGATACTTTAATAGAAATGGGATTTAAATCTGGGAAATGGTTTAAAGAAGCTTTAGAGCATATTAACGAAAATAGATTAGAGGGTGATGCCTTACAGGAATATCTAGAGCAATTTAAATCTCCAGATCCTATAAGGTTACATAAAAGTAACATTCCTTTTTCTATAAACATTAAAGCGGAAAATGAGTTAGAGGTAACGAACGTAAACTCTGTTGTTGAAACCATGGAAGTGTTAATGAAAACACCCACTTTGGTAGATGGTGCTATCATGCCAGATGCTTGTCCAACGGGTTCTATAGGAACCATACCTGTTGGTGGTGTTGCGGTTGCAAAAAATGCCATTCACCCAGGTATGCATAGTGCCGATATATGTTGTTCTGTAATGTTGACAGATTTTGGAACAGCCGATCCCAAAGATGTTTTAGATGCAGCTCAAAGCATCACTCATTTTGGGCCAGGTGGAAGAGATAGGAATACGCAGTTTCGTTTTCCGATGGATTTATTGGTTGAGATTGAAGCAAACTATTTTTTAAATGACCAGAAATGTATTTCTGCTGCCAGATCGCATTTAGGAACCCAAGGCGATGGAAACCACTTTCTGTTTGTTGGGACATCTAAAAAGACAGGTAACACCATGCTGGTAACGCATCATGGAAGTCGAGGGTTTGGAGCTAATTTATATGCTAAAGGAATGAAAGTGGCAGAACGTTTTAGAAAGGAATTGTCACCTGAAACCTTAAAGCAAAATGCATGGATTCCATTTGAAACAGAAGAAGGAGCGCAATATTGGGAAGCTTTGCAGATTGTAAGAAGATGGACCAAGAAAAATCATGAAGTATTGCATGATGCGATTTTGGAAATGTTGGGAATTGAAAATGAAAACAGGTTTTGGAACGAGCATAATTTTGTTTTTAGGGATGGTGATTTGTTTTACCATGCTAAAGGTGCAACACCGCTGGATAAAAAGTTTATGCCTGATATTACGGGGCCAAGATTGATACCGTTGAACATGTCTGAACCCGTTTTAATTGTTAAAGGCGAAACAACAAATTCTAATTTAGGTTTTGCACCACATGGTGCAGGAAGAAATGTAAGTAGGACGGAACATAGAAAAAGAAAAACAGGAACCTTTCAAGAGATTTTTAAAGAAGAAACAGAAGGTTTGGATGTTCGGTTTTTCTCAAATGAGATTGATATCACTGAATTGCCCAGTGCTTATAAAAATGCAGAAACTGTAAGAAACCAAATGAAAGATTTTGGATTAGGGGAAGTAATAGACGAAGTGTTACCTTATGGGTGCATAATGGCAGGAGACTGGAAGAAAAATGCACCTTGGAAGAAAAGAAGAAGGGACAGATGATAAAAACAGTAAATCAAACGATTATTGATCAAATAATACAAGGAAATTCTAGTGAAAGAGCTTATTTCGGTTTCTTTCAATATGGAGGTGGTATGGACGAAAGTTGCATCAAAGCTAATAAAGAGGGTTTATTTCTTTATGCCGCTTCCCTAATTGAAGCGGGATTAGCGATTGAAGAAAGAGGTTTTATTGAGAATAGCACTCAAACTTTTGGTTTGTCTGCGGATTTTATTTCTGAGAACTCAGATTTTGATTTCCCTTTTATAGAGTTAATTAATAAACCTAGATTAGAAATGGAACCTTTTCAGGAATATAAGCAAAGTTGGAAAGTGAAATTAATGGGCTATGTTTTTGGTGGTATTCTATTATTCATTCTTTTATTAACCTTGATAGGTTTTATAACCTTTTTAAAGTGGATATTTTAAAAATATATATAATAGATAAATATTGGAACTCAAACAATTTTAACAGTTAGGTGATTTTAATTTTTCTCAAACATAAAAGGGTCGCTAAAAACCAGTTCTGTGATATTTGGTATCAATAATAATTCAACTTTTATTTATAAATAAAAAGGCGTTTAAGAAATTTGACGCTTTTTTTATAATTTTTAATAAAATGTTTTTAAACTAGAGGAAGTTAAAATAGAAGATTGAGGCGGAAAACAGTTAGGAGAAAATCAGAACTTTAAAAATTAACAGTCAGAAAGTTAATTTGAAAAACAGTATTTTCGTGTATAAATTACGCATATGGTAAAGCAGTCAATAAGATTAACGGTTGATGCTGTTGTATTTGGATATGAAGAGGGTAATATTTCAGTGTTACTTATTAAGCGAAAATACGAACCCTATAAAGGAGCGTGGGCTATTCCTGGGGGATTTGTACTTGATGAAGAATCTTTAGAAGAGGCAGTTGAGAGAGAGCTGAATGAAGAAACAGGAGTGAAGATTAACTATCTTGAGCAGTTATATACATTTGGTAAACCAGAAAGAGATCCAAGAGGGCGAGTGGTATCTGTAGCATATTTTGCTTTGGTTAGGCCTAACGCATTCAAATTATTTGCATCAACTGATGCAGTAGAGGTGAAATGGTTTAATATTAAGAATCTGCCCAAACTTTCCTTTGATCACAAAAGTATTCTCGACCTGGCTATCAAAAGATTACAGGGTAAAATAACTTATGAACCATTAGGCTTTGAGCTACTTGATAGAAAATTCCCTTTTTCAGATTTAGAAAAACTCTACACCACTCTTTTAGGGAGGGATATTGACAGGCGAAATTTTAGAAAGAAAATATTGAGTTTAAATATCCTAGATGAACTAGAAGAAAAGACATCGAAAGGGTCAGGAAGGCCTGCAAATTTATTCCAATTTAATCAGAAACTTTACTTCCAACTGAAAAAAGAAGGAATAATTTTCGAGATTTAAAACGCTTATATATAGTCACTTGTAATATTTGTGTAAAAATAACGCAAAATATACTTCGTAAAATCATCTTTCTTAATTACATTTGTGTATATAATACGCAAATAAATATTTAATACTCAAAGTTATGTTAGGAATAAATTATATAAAATTCGATTCAATGAATTATGTAATTCATTACGAGGCAGGGAAAATTAAAAAAGAAGGAAGAGGATTGTCATTCTTTTATTTTTCGCCTAATTCATCTATTGTTTCAATTCCCGTACAAAGTGATGATTTTCAATTTGTATTTAATGAAACCACAAAAGATTATCAAGAGGTTACATTGCAAGGTCAAGTTACTTATAAGATTTTGAATCCAAAACAATTGGCAGAGAATTTGGACTTTACTGTAAACAACAAAAAGCAATACTTAAAAAACGATTATGAAAAGATTCAACAGCGTATTATAAATGAAGCCCAAACAGCCAGTGCGTCTGTTATTCAACGTTTGAGTTTAAAAGAAGCTTTGAGAAAGCTTGATGAGATAGAGGCTGAAATATTCACCAGTATTCAGAAATCCAAAACGGTTCAAATGCTAGGTCTGGAAATTTTAAGCGTAAATGTATTAGCTGTTACTCCTAATCCCGAAATGGCAAGGGCATTGGAGGCACAAATGAGAGAATCTTTGCAAAAGGAAGCTGACCAGGCCATTTACGAGCGTAGAAATTTTGCTGTTGAACAAGAGCGAATGATAAGGGAAAGTGAATTGAATACTGAAATTGCTGTAGAAGAAAAGCAAAAACAGATTGTAGAAAAGAAAATGGAAACAGATGTGGTGAAACAGCAAAATGAACAAAAGCTAAAAGAAATGGAAATGAGCTCCAACATTTCTCTAGAAGAAAAGAAAAAAGGGTTGATTGATATTCAAGTTGCCAATGAGAAAAAAGAAGCTGATATGAAGGAGTATGTTTTAAATGCGAATTTAAAACCATATAAAGAGATGGATTGGAAAACTTTAATGGCTATAAGCAACTCTGGAAATAATCCAACTAATAATATAGCATTGGCTTTTAGAGAACTTGCTGAAAATGCCGATAAAATAGGGAACTTAAATATTTCTCCAGAATTGCTGGATTCAATTCTAGCCAATAAATAATTAAGTATGAATTTCGAACGAGCTATAATAATTAGAGAAAAAACAAGGCTTGAGCAGCTAATCGAAAGATTTAACTCAAAGGCTCAAGCCAAGTTTTATATTGAAAGGTCTGGAGGTGATTTCAATTTTTATGAAATAGAAAATGAAAAGTTCTATGAATCATTGAATGAAGTTCAAAAAAGTATTTCCAAACATTTAAAGCTCAAGATTATTTATCGTTCGTTTTTGCCAACTTACATTTTTACTGAAAATGATTTGATCGTAGTTTTAGGGCAGGATGGATTGGTAGCCAATACAGCAAAGTATGTAAATGGATTTCCAATTTTAGGAGTAAATCCAGACACAGAGCGTTATGATGGTATCCTGTTAAAACATACTCCAAGTGATATGAATAATCTAATTAAGGAAGTGGTTAAAGGAGTTTTTGAGACAAAGAAAGTCACTATGGCTAAAGCAGAATTGAATGATGGGCAAACCTTATTGGCATTTAATGACTTTTACATAGGAGCAGATTCACATATCTCTTCTAGATATGAAATAGAATTTAAAGGGAAAAAAGAAAAGCAATCATCCAGTGGAATTATTGTTTCCACAGGGGCCGGTTCAACGGGTTGGTTGAGTTCCATTTTCAATATGTCACATAATATCTATGGATTTAACACAATTGGGGAAAATGAGCATCAATCTCAAATTAATTGGGAAGATGAAAAACTAATTTTTGTAGTTAGAGAACCTTTTTTGAGTAAAGTTACTCAAACAGATATAGGCTTTGGGGTTATCACAAAAAGACAAACGTTAAAAATCGAATCTAATATGCCAAGGAAAGGTATTATTTTTAGTGACGGTATTGAATCTGATTTTTTGAATTTTAATTCAGGAAGTAAAGTAGAAATAGGTATTGCTGAAGAAAAAGCTAATTTGATAATATAAATGATTTTAAACAGAGGAAGATGAACGAAAAGGATAAAAAACAAATTAGTAAGTTTTTAAGTTTAGTATTGAGACATAAACCTGATAGTATTGACCTCTCATTAGATGAACAAGGGTGGGCTTCTGTAGGTGAAATTTTAGAGAAATCTAAATTGCGATTTACATTTAAAGAATTAGAAGAGGTTGTTGTAACAAACGATAAACAACGATTTTCATTTAATTCAGACCAGACTAAAATTAGAGCAAATCAAGGGCATTCATTAAAGGAGGTAGATTTAAACTTAAAGCCATTAACGCCTCCATTTCTTTTATATCATGGTACAGTTGAAAAGTTTTTGCCGCAAATAAAGATATATGGACTAAAAAAAATGAGTCGCCAATATGTGCATTTAAGTAAGGATAAAGACACGGCAACAAATGTTGGGTTACGAAGGGGAAAGCCATTAATTCTAAGTGTTAGAGCTTTGGAAATGTGCAACAAAGGCTATCAATTTTTTAAATCAGAAAATGGAGTTTGGTTAACTGATGAGGTGCCAACAGCATTTATAGACTTTAATTCATGAAAAATGAAAAGAACATTAGTGATTGGGGATATACATGGAGGGTTGAGAGCTTTGATTCAAGTTATTGAAAGAGCTAGAGTAACTGCCATTGATGTTTTAATTTTCTTAGGTGATTATGTTGATGGGTGGAGCGAATCTGCACAAACCATTAAATACCTAATTGATTTATCAGAAAAGCAAGAATGCATTTTCATTAAAGGTAATCATGACGTTTGGTGTGAAAAATATTTGAAGACAGAGGAGGCTAGCACAACTTGGCTGTTTCACGGCGGGAGCTTGACGGTTGAGAGCTACGAGAAATTAACAGAAGAAGAGAAAAAAGAGCATTTATTCTTTTTTGAAAGAATGAAATTATATCACATTTACGATAAAAATAGGCTCTTCATTCATGCAGGTTTCACCTCTATGAAAGGGCCAGAGCAAGAATTTTATGAATCTAATTATAATTGGGACAGAACACTTTGGGAAATGGCTCTTGTAATGGATAAAAGAGTTAAAAAGCAATCAAGCCTTTATCCTAAGCGATTAAAACTTTATAATGAAATTTATATAGGTCATACTCCAACATTGTATTATGATGTTGAACTTCCAATGCAAGCTATCAATGTTTGAAATGTAGATACAGGAGCAGCTTTTACAGGAAGGCTTACCATTTTAGACATAGATACTAATGAGTTTTGGCAGAGTGATCCATTACCCGAATTATATCCTGATGAAAAAGGAAGGAATTGATCAATGAAATTGGACAAAACCTAGTTGTTGTAAAAATATGATCTTGGATTAAGTCCATTGCTTTTAATATAACTCATCATGTTTGATTAAGGCTTTTTTTATGCCTAAATTTGAGATATAATATGTCTATTATGTCTTACACACCTTCCGAAACAAGATACCAAAACATGACCTACAGACGCTGTGGGAAAAGTGGTTTGCTATTACCCGAGATTTCTTTGGGTCTTTGGCACAACTTTGGGCATGTCGATGATCTATCCAATGCCAAAAGAATTTTGCATACGGCCTTTGATTACGGTATCACTCACTTTGATTTAGCCAATAATTATGGTCCGCCTCCGGGTTCGGCAGAAGCGAATTTTGGTAAGATACTTAAGCAAAGCTTTCAGGGGTATAGGGATGAAATGGTGATTTCTACCAAGGCAGGATACTATATGTGGCCCGGACCTTATGGCGATTGGGGTTCCAAAAAATATTTGGTTGCTAGTTTGGATCAAAGTTTAAAACGGATGGGATTGGATTATGTGGATATTTTTTACAGCCATCGCCCAGATCCCAATACGCCTTTAGAAGAAACCATGGCCGCGTTAGATTTAATTGTAAGACAAGGTAAGGCTCTATATGTGGGGATTTCTTCTTACAGTGCCGAAGATACCAAAAAGGCAGTTGCTATATTGAAAGACCTGGGAACTCCTTGTTTGATTCATCAACCTAGATATAATATGATGGATCGCTGGGTAGAGAATGGTTTGATGGACGTTTTGGAAGATGAAGGTATCGGATGTATTCCATTTTCGCCTTTAGAACAAGGGATATTGACTTCCAAATATCTTAAAGGCATCCCAGAGGATTCCCGAGCTGCAAAAACCACTGGGTTTTTACAAAAGGATCAAGTGACTCATGAAAAAATAGCTCAGGCCATGGAATTAAACAAAGTGGCTGAAGAACGAAATCAATCCCTGGCCCAAATGGCCGTGGCTTGGTTGCTCAAAGATAAACGAGTGACTTCCGTATTGGTTGGGGTGAGTAGTGAAAAGCAACTGTTGGATAATTTGGGAGCTCTCGACAATAAAGATTTTTCAAAACAAGAACTGGAGATTATTGAGAACATCTTGACAACAGATTTATAACGACAATCTTCATTTAATCGGTTCAATTCGAAGATAGTTTGTATTATTGTTATACAGATGAAATCACTTTTTCTTAATCGAATATACTTCACAACTCTAGTCGTCATTTTAACTATGATGGTTCAGGGGGTATGCCAAGAATTGCCGCCTATTGAAGTATATACCCCAAAGGATTATGGGGCAGAAAATCAAAATTGGTCAATTTCTCAATCCGATAATCAGTATATATATGTAGGAAATAACAAAGGGTTGCTGGAGTTCAATGGAGCTCAATGGAATCTTTATCCCTCACCCAATGAAACCATTATAAGATCGGTTTATGCCTTGGATGATATGATTTTTACGGGTTGTTACATGGAATTCGGGGTGTGGCGTAGAAATGACGTGGGAAGGTTGAAATATGATTCATTATCGGCACAACTTAACAAGGCGTTGATTGATGATGAGCAATTCTGGAAGATTTTTTCCATAGATGAGTATGTCCTATTTCAATCCTTGAACCGCATCTATATTTATAGTTTAAAGGATGAAACTTTTAATATCATCGATTCTGAAATTGGTATCACCAAAATGTACGAGGTAGACGGTAAGGTCTATTTTCAAAGCATAGGTGAGGGGCTTTTTCAGATTGATAATGGGAGAGCAATTTTGGTTTCCAATCATTTGATATTGAGGGATGCAAATATTATTAATGTTTACAATAAAGGAGGTAACTTACTTGTGCAAACCATGGAAAGTGGTTTTTATGTCTTAGAAGGTTCAGTAATTGAAAAGTGGCAAATTCCTGCAAATGAATTGTTGTCAAAAGTAGGGGTGTATTGCAGTATTCAACTTCATGATGGAAGTTTTGCTTTGGGGACTATTTCAAAGGGCCTAATTCATCTAACTACAGATGGAGAAGCTAATTATGAAATAAATCAAGCAAAGGGGTTGAGTAATAATACGGTTTTGGCCTTATTTGAAGATCAAGAGAATAATATTTGGTTGGGTCTGGATAACGGAATCAATTCTGTAAATATTACCTCTCCTTATAGGATTTACACAGATGATAAGGGTACACTAGGTACAGTATATGCTTCAATCATCTATCAAGGAAACCTCTATATAGGAACAAATCAAGGCTTATTTTATAAACCCTTTCTTTCCAAAGAATCCTTTAAATTTATTGAGGGAACCAAAGGACAGGTTTGGTGTTTAAAGGAAATAAACAACCAATTGTTTTGCGGACACAATCTCGGGACTTTTATAGTCAGTGGTAGTCAGGTTACAGAAATTTCCTCGATTGATGGAACTTGGGATATCAAGCCTATTCCTAAAACAAATTTATTGCTGCAAGGGAATTATAATGGATTGAATGTTTTGGAAAACCTTGGGGGTGAATGGAGATTCAGAAATAGGATAGAGGGATTTCAAAATTCTTCGAAGTATTTTGAACTTTTGGATGAACATAATGTGTTTGTAAGTCATGAATACAAAGGTGTGTATAGAATTGAAGTGAATAACGATTATAGAAAAGCACTTCAAGTTGAAAAGGATTCAATCAATAAGGGATTAAATTCTAGTATTGTTAAATACCAAGATAAAATACTATATGCATACAGGCAGGGTGTTTTTTCATATGATAAACAATCAAATGTTTTTAAAAGAGATAGCGTTTTAAGTCAACTATTTCCTAATAATAAATACACTTCGGGTAAGTTGGTGGTTACTGATGATCAAATGTTATGGGGGTTCTCAAAGAAGAATTTAAGCTTTGTCGCTAAAGGTAAACTAACTAATGATTTGGAGGTTTACCATATTTCATTTCCCAGTGAGCTACGAAAGGGAATGACCGGATATGAAAGTATTTCAAGTCTTGGAGATTCAAAGTATTTGTTTGGTTCATCTACAGGTTATACGATTATTGATCTTAACAACATTGTAGAAAAGGAATATGAAATTACTATCAATACTATCAAAAATTACAAGTTAAATGAATCACCAAAATTGATTGGTTCTCATGATAATGCAGAATTTGAAACTAAGTCCAATAATTTTGAATTCACCTTCAGTATCCCTGAGTTTGATAAATTTCAAGAGCCTGAGTATCAATATCGTTTAGAGGGCTTTAATAATGAGTGGAGCGCTTGGTCAAATTCACCATCAGAATTGTTTGAAAATTTACCATTTGGAACCTATACATTTAAGGTGCGGGGAAGAGTGGGAGATAGTTTGACTACAAATACTTCAGAATATTCCTTTGTAATTAATCGTCCTTGGTACTTGTCCACAATTGCCATTATATTATATGTTATAGGCTTTATTATGTTGGCGTTACTTACTCATTTTATCTATAATAGATACTATAAGAATCAACAAGCAAAACTTCTTTTGGAAACTGAGCGGGAGATGGAAATGAAGGAGATGGCTAGTAAGCAACAGTTCATGAAGCTTAAAAATGAAAAACTGGAGCAGGATGTTGATAACAAGAATAGGGAATTGGCTATTTCTACAATGAGTTTGATTAAGAAAAACGAATTCTTACACACCATTAAAAATGAACTCAAAAAATCTAAGGAGGATAAGAATGTGAAATCAGTCATTCGAATCATTGATCGCAATTTGAATAATACAGATGACTGGACCTTCTTTGAAGAAGCCTTTAACAATGCTGATAAGGACTTTTTAAGGAAAATGAAAGCCAAACATCCTGCTTTGACACCCAATGATTTGAAATTATGTGCCTATTTAAGGCTGAATTTGTCTTCAAAAGAGATTGCCCCATTATTGAATATTTCTCCTAAAAGCGTGGAAGTTAAACGCTATCGTTTGCGAAAAAAGATGGATTTACCGCATGATGCTAGCTTAACAAATTACATTCTTGAAATTTAAGACCTTAACAGTTTTAAAAAACACCCATACATTACCACTACATTAACATATTTTAAGCCAACTAAAACGTTTTAGGTTAATTTTTTTAACTTTTCTCAAACCGCAGTTTTAAAGGGTTTGTATTGTTATATTCTTAAAAAAAACACTAAAATATACATTGTATGTTTTTTGTTGTGTATGTTTTTGAATAATTCGCAATGTATTGTTCTAATTTTAAACAACTAATAAAAGTTCAGACTAATTATGAATTCAAAAATTTTAACATTTACATTATTCTTATTAATGTCGATGTTGTCTGTCGCACAGGAAGTCAACATCACAGGTACAGTATTGGATGCAGATTCCGATATGCCTTTACCTGGTGTTAATGTCATTATTAAAAACACCACAAAAGGGGTGGCTACAGATTTTGATGGAAATTTTTCATTGGAAGGTGTACCGCTAAGTTCTACTCTGGTATTTTCTTATGTAGGTTTTGTCACTAAAGAAGTCCAGGTCATTAATTCAAATCCAATAACGGTTCAGCTTATGCCTGATAGCCAATCATTGGATGAGGTTGTTATTGTTGGATATGGGCAACAAAAGGTAACTAATGTTTCTGGTTCCATTTCAACAGTTAAGAGTGAAGCTTTGGAGCAACTCAAACCTGTAAGGGTTGAAGAGGCTCTGCAAAGTCAAGCTACAGGGGTTAATATTGTTTCAACAGGTTCGCCTGGTGCAGCTCCTGCTATTGCGATTCGTGGAATTGTTTCCAATGCTGGAAGTAGTCCATTAGTAGTGATCGATGGTATTCAACAATCCATAGCTGATTTGAATGCCTTAAATCCATCAGATGTTGAATCCATGAACGTTTTGAAAGACGCAGCCACAGCTGCAATTTATGGAGTTAAAGGTGGTAACGGGGTTATTTTAGTGACAACCAAATCAGGAAACAAGAGTGGGAAAACTACTTTTAATTTTGATTCAAGTTATGGAATTCAAGAGGTTACTCGCACTATTGATGTTCTTAATGCCAGTGAATATGCCGCTATTTTAAATGAAGCTAGTTCCAATGCAGGACAAGGTCTTGTTTTTGATAATATAGGCAACTTAGGTGTTGGAACTAATTGGCAGGATGAGGTGCTTAAAGATGCGCCAATTCAAAGTCATAATGTAAGTGCAGCAGGTGGTTCAGATAATATGACCTATTTTATCTCTGGAGGATATCTAGGGCAAGATGGTGTCGTTGGTGGTGGTGATAAGTCTTATTTCGATAGAATTACCTTGGCTGAAAGATTAAACATTGACCTATCTGATAAGTTTAAAGTGTTGGTCAACAATAATTATGCTAATATTAAAGGTAAAGCCTTGGCAGAAAATAGTATTACAAGTGTGCTTTCCAATGCCTTGAACTTTGATCCTACGTTACCAGTTTATGATGAAAATGGTAATTATAGTATTAGTGATAACATTACTCAGGAAATCGTTAATCCTTTAGCATTAATTGATAACACCTATAATAATAACAATACCAACAAATGGTTTGGTAAGCTGGAGCTTCAATATGAGCCTATTGAGGATTTGAGAATTTCTTCAAGATTCAGTTATACTTATGTAGATGTGTACAATAAAAGTTTCTCTCCATTAGTATTTTATGGTGTAGGTCATACCGCTACAAACGCCAATCCAGATCTTTCACCAATAGTGACAGTCGATCCTGAAACAGGAGAAGAGACTTCTACTCATAACAGGGTAAATGAGTCTAAAACAACTTATTTTACTTATACCTATGAACTATTTGGTAACTACGATTTCAGTATAAATGAAGCTCATAACTTCCAGACTGTAGCGGGGATGTCCCTTCAAAGATATAAGGGAGAAGGCTTAAGTGGATCAGCACAAGATATTCCATTTAACTCTTGGGAATATGCAGATATAGCATCAGCAACTGGAGATTTAGCATCTCAACAAACGGGATCTTGGTCTGATGTGAAAAGGAACATTTCCTATTTTGGAAGAGTTAATTACGACTATAAAGACAGATATTTATTGTCATTTACAGGAAGAGTAGATGGTTCAACTGTTTTTGGAACAGATAATAAATATGGTTTCTTCCCTTCAGGTTCTTTAGGTTGGGTGCTTTCTAATGAAGAATTTTTTGATGTTAATGGCATTGATTTTCTAAAACTAAGAGGAAGTTATGGTAATGTTGGTAATGACAATATCTCTAACCAATTTTCAAGTATTTCAACCTTTCCTAAATATACTTTCGATGGCAATATAATTGCGGGTTCTACACTAGGAACCATACCAGATGAAACGGTGTCATGGGAAAGCCAAATTCAAATGAATGCTGGTCTAGACATCAGATTGCTTGATAATTCCTTATCTTTTACAGGAGACTATTATCAAAAAACAACTGAGGATTTATTGTTCGCTCCAGTATTACCTCCTTCAGCAGGAACAGTAACTTCACCTCCTACAAATATTGGTACTTCAAAAACAAACGGTTTTGATTTATCATTAACTTATAATAAAACAGTTTCTGAGGATTTTTCTATCAATACAAGTTTAAATGTAACTACGGTTAATACCGAGGTAACTGAGGTAAATAATGATAGTAAAAGACAAGATGGTGCTGGATACGGAATTCCTTTTACCGTTATCAATCGCTTTGAAGAAGGTTACTCTCCATGGTATTTCTATGGGTACAAAACCGATGGTATTTTCCAAAGTCAATCAGAGATTGATGGTCACGCTACACAAAACGGAGCGCAACCAGGAGATATCAGATTTGTGGATGTTAATGGAGACGGTGTTATAGATGATTTGGACAGAACCGAAATTGGGAATCCATTTCCAGATTTCACCTTGGGATGGAACTTAAGTATCAACTACAAGAGTTTTGATTTCAACGTTTCCACATTTGCTTCAGTTGGTAATGATATTTACAGAGCTTATGAGAGAAATTCGGCGTTCACCAACCGTTCAGCTAGAACTTTAGATAGATGGACAGGTCCAGGAACTAGTAACTCAGAACCTAGAGTCACTTTTGTGGACAACAATAACAATACCCGAGCTTCAGATAGATATATTGAGGACGGAAGTTATTTCAGGTTCAAGAACATACAATTGGGCTATACCTTGCCAAAATCACTTTATGATGCAACAGGTTTAAACAATGTTAGAATTTATGCTCAAGTTAAAAATGCCTTCACTTTTACCAAGTATTCTGGTTATGACCCAGAAGTTACAGCTGGAAGTTTTGTAGATACTGGTATTGATAGAGGTGCATATCCAATTCCAAGAATTTGGATGATGGGTATCAATGTTAAATTTTAAAAAAAATGAGATCTATGAAATATTTTAAACACACTTTAATGATTTGCGGTATGCTGCTGACTTTTCAGGCCTGTTCAGATTATGTAGACCTTGAAGCTTCAGAAGTGTATCAGATTGATGCAGATTCTTACTTCCAATCCGAAGCCAATTATCAGGCAGCACTTATAGGAAGTTATGATCCATTACAATGGTTGTACTTAAATACCTTGATAGGAGATATTGCGTCTGACAATTCTTTTTGTGGGGGCGAAAGCGCCACAGACGTTATAGGGTTGCAACAAATTGACGATATGACCCACTACCCTCAAAATGATAATTTAACCTCTATCTGGAGATGGTGTTTTGAAGGCGTGAATAGGGTTAATTATATGGAAGAAAACAAAAACAAAATTGATTTTGATGGCAAAGCAGCACTTTATGGTGAAGCCTATTTTTTAAGATCATATTATTATTTTGAATTAGTCAAATTCTTTGGTGGCGTTCCATTGATCACAGACAGACGTTTAGATGCCTCTGATACTGGAACGCTTCAAAGAGCTTCAAAAGAGGAAGTTTATGCTCAGATTGAAGCCGATTTGCTAAATGCTATTGACGTGTTGCCTGCATCTCAAAACCAAGCAGGACGCGTAACCAAGTCTGCGGCTCAAGCTTTGCTAGGAAAAGTTTACTTATATCAAGATAAATTTTCTGAAGCTGCGTCCATGTTACAAAATGTAATTGGTCTTTACAGTTTGGTGCCCGATTATGGCAGTCAATTCTTGAAGTCTGGTGAGAATGGTCCAGAATCTGTATTTGAAATTCAATATTCTAATGAATCTGAATGGTGGGATTGGGGTTGCCCAACCTGTGGTGAGGGTAATTTTGGAATTATCCATAATGGGCCAAGAGCTTATTCAGGTCCTGAATTTGCAACAGGGTGGAGCTTTAATTTGCCAACTCCTAATCTTTATAATTCTTTTGATGAAGCCGATTCCCGTCGAGATGCTTCCATCTTGGATATTGAGGCATGGGCAGCTGAAACTGGTGCAAGTTATGCTGAAGGTTATGAACATACAGGATATTATAATAGAAAATATATCCCAAGAGCCGGAGAAAGTGGAGCTCAGACTGAATTAAATTATTTGAATAATTACAGAGCTATTAGATATGCCGATGTGTTACTAATGGCTGCTGAAGCTAATGCTCGTGGTGGAATCAATGAGGATTTGGCAAGAAATTACTTGAACCAAGTACGCCAACGTGCTTTTGGAAACAGTGACCATAATATCAGCACTTCAGGGCAAGCCTTAGTTCAAGCTATTTGGAATGAGAGAAATTTAGAACTTTCCATGGAAGGTCATAGATTCTTTGATTTGGTAAGAACTGGTCAAGCGGCTTCAGTTATTGATGGATTTGTGACAGGCAAACATGAATTATTCCCAGTTCCTCAGTTAGAAGTGGATATATCTGGATTAAACCAAAACCCTCAATACTAAAACAAATGATAATGAAACAATTAAAATATATATTCCAACTGTTTTTGATAGCTACTTTGGCACTTACTTGTGCTGAAGACGATGACAATGCCGATTTTGTCCAAACTGCAAAAGCACCTTCAAATGTGGAGATTACATTTGATGTTACCCAAGACAATAGTGGAATGGTAACTATTATTCCGACGGCGGAAGGAGCGGTTTCTTTTGATGTAGTTTTTGGAGATGCTTCAGAAAATGAGGAGCTTCCCAATGGCGAGTTTGCAGAACATATTTACGAAGAAGGAACTTATAATGTGAGTGTCATTGCCAAAGGAATTACCGGATTAACCACAGAAGCTAGTCAGCAATTGGTGGTTTCCTTTACAGCACCACAAAATTTAGAAGTAACCATAGAAAATGACCAAGCAGTTTCAAAACAAGTTAATGTAACTGCTACAGCAGAGTATGCTATTACTTATGATGTGTACTTTGGAGAGGCAGGAAATGATGATCCTGTATCTGGAGACATTGGAGAGACGGTTTCTTATACCTACCAAGAGCCAGGTATTTATACCATAACTGTGGTAGCCATGGGTGCAGCTATTGAGACTACAACTTATACCGAAGAGTTTGAAGTGACTGAAATCCTTCAGCCAATAAATCCTGCTCCTACCCAACCTGCAAGGTACGAGTCAGATTATATTTCAATTTTTGCCGGCGCTTATAACGATGTGCCTGGAACGGATTATAATCCAGACTGGGGGCAATCTGGTCAGGGAAGTAGTTATGCTATGTTCAATTTGAATGGCGATGAGATGCTTCAGTATATCAACTTAAGTTATCAGGGTGTTCAATTTGGGGAAACTGTTGATGCTTCAGCCATGGAATATCTGCACCTAGATGTATGGACGGCAGATGTGGATCAAATCCAAGTGTTCCCTATCAGTTTGGCGACGGGTGAGCAACAGGTAACTCAAGATTTAACCGCTGGAGAATGGAATAGTTTTGATATTCCCCTTTCAGCGTTTACCGATCAAGGTTTATCCATGGCAGATTTGCACCAATTTAAGTTTGTTGGTGAACCATGGGCAGCTGGAACGGTCTTTATTGATAATTTATATTTCTGGAAAGCACCAGCTGCTGCTTCAGGATTAGAGGGTGTATGGCAATTAGCGCCAGAGGCCGGTGCACTTATGGTAGGACCAAGCCCAGGTAGTGGTGAGTGGTGGACCAGTGATGCCCAGGTGGTAGCTGATAGAGCTTGTTATTTTGATGATTATTATGTGTTTAATATGGATGGTAGTTTCCAAAATGAACTTCAAGGCGAAACTTGGCTTGAAACTTGGCAAGGTGTAGCAGCAGAACAATGCGGCGTGCCTGTTGCGCCTCATGACGGATCAGCAAATGCCACATTTATTTATGATGAGGGCGCTGGTACTTTAACCGTGAATGGCACCGGGGCTTATATTGGGTTACCCAAGGCAAACAATGAAGGGGAGTTGCCCAATGTGGCTGTACCAAGTTCTATCACATACAACGTTACCTTAATGGATAATAACAATACCATGATTGTAAGTGTTGAAGCCGGTGCCGGAGTTTTCTGGACCTATAAATTGGTAAGATACATATCGCCAATTGTTGGAACATGGCAGTTGGCACCCGAGGCTGGATCCTTGATGGTAGGTCCTTCTCCTGGTAGTGGTGAGTGGTGGTCTATCGATGAGCAATCTGTCTCTGATAGAGCATGTTACTATGACGATTCTTATGTATTTATGTCAGATGGATCTTTCAGTAACGTTTTAGGAGATGAAACATGGTTAGAAGCTTGGCAAGGTGTTGAGTCTGATCAATGTGGAGCTCCTGTTGCGCCGCATGACGGATCTGGTTCAGCAAGTTTCAGTTTTGATGAAACATCAGGAAGCTTGACTTTAAGTGGTTCTGGAGCTTATCTAGGATTGCCTAAGGTGAATAATGAAGGAGAATTACCTGGTGTTGCCGTACCTAATAGTATTACTTATGAGACCACATGGATTGACAATAATACAATTACAGTATCCATTGAATCAGGATCTGGAGTGTTCTGGACTTATAAGCTTATTAAAATTTAAAAAAGGAAAAGATGAAGTATTTAAAATATATCTATAAAGTATGTCTCTTATCTGTGCTCATTGTTATTAGTGGTTGTGAAAAAGATGAGTATGAATTTGGAGAGATAGTAAACCCTTCTAATTTAACAATCTCAGCTGAGATTGTAGGGCAAGATACCGATAATCCTTATGGAGATGGAAGTGGTGAAGTGCATTTCAATGCCTCGGCAGATAATGCGATCACCTACAAGTATATTTACAACGGCTCGGAATCTATGACTCCAAATGGGACAAAGTCCTACAGTTTTGGAGTAACAGGAGTTCATACCTATACGGTTACGGTTTTAGCCATAGGTACAGCAGGTGTGACATCAAGCGCAACGATAGATGTAGAGGTATTGGCATTGTACAATCCACCAGCAGATCTTATCACAATGTTGACTGCTGATGGTACGAGAACTTGGCGAATCAAAGCGGAGACTGCAGGCCATTTTGGTGTTGGTCCAGCTGATGAGACAAGTCCTATTTGGTGGGCAGCAGCGCCTTACGATAAAGATGGTAAAGGCGCTTATGATGATACTTGGGAATTTAATGTGGATGGTACTTTTACCCATATCACAAACGGTACTGGTTATGGACAGGCGGGAGCTTTGGATGCTGATTTTGGTGTTGGTGGACAAACGCCCAATGGTGATAATGAGTATGAAAATTATCCGTTGGAAAACTATTCTGGAAACTGGACGCTTAGTGCTCCAGGAGGACAGGAAACTTTAAGTTTTTCAAATTTAGGATATCATGGATTCTATGTAGGCGGTGATCACAGTTACCAAATATTATCTCGATCTGATAATGAAATGACAATGAAAACAGTCGGTTCAGATGGTAATGGATGGTTTGTGATTTTTATCGCAGATTAAATAAGTTAGGGGGTAAGTGATTTCATTTGCCCCTTTAAAAAGTATGTAATTGAACAATGAAAAATAGTAACAAATTGATAGCACATATTCTAATTAGTTTAATGACGGTTTGGAGTATATCTTGCTCCAGTGGAGATGATCCTTCTGATAATACTAATAATGGAAATCCAACAGAGGAGCCCATTTTCCCCTCTGGATTAACGCTTCAAATAAGTAAGGTGGGATCTGATTCAGAAAATCCTAATGGGGATGGTTCAGGAACGATACAATGTGTTGCCTCTGCAGATGATGCTGTAAAATATGGCTTCCGATTCGGAAATGGAACCGAGATGGAAAGTTTGGATGGCACCATGGAATTTACCTATACCTCTCCTGGGACTAATCAATATACAGTATATGTGTATGCTTACTCTAGCACCGATCATAGTGTGAATACGTCGCAAACCATTACACTATATGTTGATGATACTTATGAGTTGGTTTGGTCAGATGAGTTTGATGTGGATGGTGCTCCAGATTCCAGTAAATGGGGGTACAATATTGGAACAGGTCAAAATGGATGGGGTAACAATGAATCTCAGTATTATACCAACCGTCCAGAGAATGCGATAGTAGAAAATGGGATGTTAAAAATCACTGCAAAACGTGAGAACTATTTGGGCTCAGAATTTACTTCAGCAAGAATGTTAACAAAAGATAAGTATGAGTTCACTTATGGCAAACTTGAAATCAGAGCCAAATTACCGTCTGGAGGAGGTACTTGGCCTGCATTATGGTTGCTAGGGGCCAATATAGATGAAGTAAGCTGGCCTGCCTGCGGTGAAACCGATATTATGGAGCATGTAGGAAATAATGAAGGTTTTGTTCAAAGTGCGATACATACACCATCAAGTTTTGGTAACACCACTAACCTTGGTGGCCAAACGATAGGGGATGTGACCAGCCAATTTCATGTTTATGAGTTGGAATGGACTCCCGAAAAAATGGTGTTTTCAGTCGATGGAAACGTGCATTATACCTATCAACCAGCAAATAAAAATGACCAGACCTGGCCGTTTGACTTAGACCAATTTATCATTATGAATGTGGCAATTGGTGGCAATCTGGGAGGTACAATAGATCCCGAATTCATGGAGGGAACTATGGAAGTAGACTATGTAAGGGTATATCAATAATTTATCATGAAAAGATTATCAATTTATTTAGGGACAATTTGTCTCCTAGGAACGCTATGTTCTTGTACTAACTTTTCTCAGGGTCAAGAAATAGGATCTGTTTCAATGAAATCAGGAACTACGGAACTTGATTCGGAAATTGAAGGAAAGGTAGATTCGTTACTTTCTTTGATGACTTTGGAGGAGAAAATCGGTCAAATGAATCAGTATAGCGGTTTTTGGGATGTCACTGGACCTAAACCAGAAGGTGGGTCGGAGGCCAAAAAATATGAGGATTTAAGAAAGGGATTAGTTGGCTCTATGCTTAACGTTACTGGGGCCAAAGAGGTTCTTGAGGTTCAGAAAATAGCAGTGGAGGAGACCCGATTGGGGATTCCATTGCTTATTGGATTTGACGTGGTTCATGGGTTTAAAACTGTTAGTCCTATTCCATTGGCAGAGTCGGCCAGTTGGGATATGGAAGCCATAAAAAGATCTGCAGAGGTGGCTGCGAAAGAAGCTGCTGTAAGTGGAATCAATTGGACTTTTGCTCCGATGGTTGATATTACAAGAGATGCCAGATGGGGAAGAGTTATGGAAGGCGCTGGTGAAGATCCTTTTTTGGGAAGTGCCATTGCGAAAGCAAGAGTGACAGGTTTTCAAGGGGATGATTTGACTTCTCCTTATACGATTGCTGCATGCGCCAAACATTTCGCTGCTTATGGTTTTGCTGAATCGGGAAGAGATTACAATACAGTAGATGTAGGTACCTCTACCTTGTACAATATTGTTTTTCCACCATTCTTGGCTGCAAAAGAAGCAGGAGTCAGGACCTTTATGAATTCATTCAATGAAATAAATGGTGTGCCAGCTACGGGAAATGCTTGGTTGCAAAGAGATATTTTGAAAGGAAAATGGGATTTCAATGGCTTTATGGTTTCTGATTGGGGGTCTATCAATGAAATGATTTCCCATGGACAAGCTGAAAACGGAAAATATGCAGCTGAAAGAGCTGTAATCGCTGGGTCAGATATGGATATGGAATCCTACCATTATCTTAATTACTTGGCAGAATTGGTAGAAGAAGGTAAGGTGAGTGAAGACTTAATAAATGATGCCGTGAGGAGAATTCTCAGAGTGAAATTTGAATTGGGACTTTTTGAAAATCCTTATCAGTACAGTGATCCATCAGTCGAAAATGAAGTTGTGGGAAGTCAAGAAATTCAGGATGCCGTTTTGGATATGGCTAAGAAGTCTATTGTGCTTTTAAAAAATGAAAAGAGCCTGCTTCCACTTAAAAGATCGGGACAAAACATTGTAGTAATTGGTGCATTGGCTAGTGATAAAACAAGTCCTTTGGGGAATTGGCGAACTGGGGCCGAGAATGGTACGGCGGTTTCATTACTTGAAGGATTGCAACAATATCAGGGAAACACTATTACCTATGTTAAAGGACCAGCCTTTGTGGATGGCGAGATATCTTTTCCAAAACAATTGCAAATAAATCAAACAAAAACTTCAGGTATGATAGAGGCAGTGAACGCTGCCAAAAAAGCAGATATTGTGCTTGTTGCTTTGGGTGAGCATGGTATGCAAACAGGAGAAGGTAGAAGTCAAGTAGATATTGGGTTGCCAAAATTACAACAACAACTGCTAGAAGAAGTTTACAAGGCGAATCCCAACGTAGTTTTAGTGCTGCACAATGGAAGACCAGTAGCTATTCCATGGGCTGCCGAACATATTCCTTCCATTTTAGAGGTTTGGCAGTTAGGAACGCAAAGTGGACATGCCATAGCCCAAGTGTTATATGGAGATTATAACCCTAGCGGAAAATTACCGATGACTTTTCCGAAGGCCGTTGGTCAAGTGCCTATTTACTATAATCATAAAAGTACAGGTAGACCTAATGAGCCCGCTCCAGGAGAGGTTTTTTGGTCTCATTATACAGATATGGATAACGATCCTTTATTTCCATTTGGACATGGCCTAAGTTATACCCAATTTGAATATCAAGATTTAAAAGTGGAGGTTGACCCTAGTCAAGTGTTGGTTTCATTCGAATTGAAGAATATTGGAGATTTGGATGGAAAAGAAGTGGTTCAGGTATACATACAAGATGTTTTTGCGAGTATTACGCGACCAGTTAAGGAGTTAAAGGGATTTGAGTTGGTCAGTCTAAAAGCTGGAGAGTCTAAAACCCTAAACTTTATTTTGACCGATAAGGAATTGGGATTTTATAATAATCAGGGTGAATTTTTAGTGGAGCCTGGTGACTTTAAAGTATTTGTAGGGGGTAGCTCAAATACAGTATTAGAGTCAGAATTTAACTTGGCACAACAGCTTCGTTGAACTGAGGTTTGATGTTAAGTTTTAGGTGATGCTTGTTGCCTTGATTTTTTAAAAAAGGTTCTGAATTGTCAGAACCTTTTTTGATTTTAGGTCTTATTAGGAATTGCAGATTTTAGCTCCTTTAAGGTTGTTGGAAAATTTACAAAACATTAAGCCTATAAATTTGGTAATTCAATTAAAAGGTAAAATATTCGCAGTTGGAAATATTTTCATTAGGGTATTAACAATTTTATTGCATAAAAAGTAAAAAATATCTATCTTAGAATATAGATTATGCCATCCAAGACGACATTAAAAGATTTAGCGAATTTAGCTGGGGTATCTGTTTCAACAGTATCTAAAGCATTGAATGACAGTCCTGAAATTGGGCTGAAAACAAGAGTTCGCATTAAAGAAATTGCAGAGTCCTGCAACTACATACCCAATAACATTGCTAGAAGCTTAAAGTCAAAATCCACCAAAACGATTGGGGTTGTGATTCCGGCTATTTTATTGGAATTTTTCAGTAAAGTGCTTTATGGGATTGAGATTGAAGCCACCAAAAGAGGCTACAAACTAATTATCTGTCTTAGTAATGAAAAGCAGAAAAAGGAGAGTGAGAGTATAGATACTTTTATCAATGGAAGTGTTGACGGTATTATATTGTCTCTGGCAGAAGAAACACAACGTTTAAAAAGTTACGCGCATCTCGATAAAGTTTCAAAGTACAATGTACCCATGGTTATGTTTGATAGGGTGACAAAAGATGTATTTTGTGATACGGTAACTATAGATGACTTTGAATGTTCTTATGAAGCAACTGCTTTTTTAGCAGATCATGGTTCCAAACATATTGCCTTTGTCAATCCAATTAGTAATATTAGTGTGGGGCAACTGCGTTGTGAAGGGTATTTAAAGGCTTTGAAAGATAGAAATTTAAAACCTTTAATAATTGATGTAGATCATTACAATCAAATCGAAAAGGACTTAACTAGAACCTTGAAGGAGCAAAAGATAGATGGAGTGGTTTGTGCAGATGAATACTCCGCTATTTTGACCATAAATGTGGCTCGATTAAATGGGTTTGATGTTCCAAATGACATAGCTGTTATTGGATTTACTAATGGATTAATGTCTGAACATTCTATACCTTCACTAACGGTCGTTAGCCAGCATGCTGAAAATATTGGTAAGAAAGCTGTCGAATTGTTAATTGATAGATTAGAAGGGAAATTGGTGAGTGATCCTGTTCACGAAGTTATACATACTCATATTATTGAGCGAAATTCCACCAAGAAACTTAATTAGTATGTTCTAATAATAAAAAAGAAAAAGTCTTACCGTTTGGTAAGACTTTTTTCTATCTATCAAAAGTAAATCTTTCTTAGTGACCGTCTGTAGCTTCTTCAACAGCATCACCAACAGCTTCTCCAGCTTCTTTGGTTTCTTCAACAGCGGTATCGATTGCCTCACCAACTTCTTCCAAAGCACCTTCAGTTGCCTCTTCAGTGTCTTGAGCAGCCTCTTCAATAGCATCACCAGTGTCTTCTGCTGCTTCTTCGATAGCATCACCTGTGTTTTCCATTGATTCTTCTACGCTTTCTTCATTTTTTGTATCTCTACAAGAAGAGATTGTAAATCCTAAAGTTAGTAATAGAGCTACGCTTAAAAATAGTCTTTTCATTAGTGTAAAGTTTTTAGTGTTTAATAAAATTAATATATAGAATTACCTCTCAGTAATTTTATGTTAAATATTGTTTTTAGGATCATTAATTTTTTGCAGTTTCATTGTCTTTGTCTCTGTTTTAAACTAGGTTTAAACATGTTTAAAGAATGCCAGCTACAATTTTGTGAACAATTTATTTAAAGAGTTCTAAACATCGTTGATTTATTTTTGCTTTTGCTCCTTACATGAAGTTGAGGTAAGGCTTCATATTTTAAAATATGATTTAGGAGTTGCTATTAATAATTTCATTGGTGTTAGTTAATAAACAAATTGGTCATCACGAAATTAACATTTAATTAATGAATATTACAAATGATTTTAATTATTTTTTTTGATTCGTAAAATATCCATGTTGTTAATACTTACGTATATAGTCCATGATTTGGATTACGGCACCTTTGTTTTTTTCAATATAGCGCTTATTAATGGCTCCTGAATTATTCCGAAGTGACTCATTTTCGATTAAATTTTTAAGCTGATTCGAAAATTCTTCTTGTGTTTTAATGCTGAACATACCTCCTAAATCAACCATATCATGGGCTTCTGGAAATTTATCATAATGAGAACCTATTATAATTGGAATTCCAAATACAGCTGGTTCTAAAGTGTTGTGAAGCCCTGTGGTTCCCACGGCTCCTCCAACATAAGCAATGTCTCCAACACTATAAATCTTAGAAAGGATCCCAATTGTGTCTACAATAAAGACTTGTTGGTTAGAAAGGGAGGATTCCTCCATCTCCGAAAACAGCATGGTAGGCTTATGGATGCTTGCTTTTAATTTCTGAATTTGCTCAGATTTGATATTGTGGGGAGCAATGATATAGGAAACATACTCATTGGAATAACTGTTGATAAATTCCGCCAAGAAAGCTTCACCTTCTGGCCAAGTACTGCCTGCTACCACGCATAACCTATTGTTTTTGAATGTTTCAATATAGGGAAGATGATTGTCAATGTTTAGTTGCTGACTCACTCGGTCAAAGCGAGTATCTCCAGAAATAGTGGCCTGCTCATAGCCTATTTTCTTTAATAGATCTTTGGAATTGGCATCCTGGGTAAAAATGTGCTCAAAAGCAAATAATGCCTCTTTTATAACGTTTCCATACCATTTGAAGTATGCCTGGTTTGGCCTGAATAAGGCAGAAATTAGAAGGGCTCTTTTGCCTCTTGTTTTTAATTCCTTTAAGTAGTTTGGCCAGATGTCATACTTAACAAAGAGGGTTAAGTCTGGATTTACTAGCTCTATAAATGTTTTGGCATTATAAGGAGTGTCCCAAGGTAAATAAACGACCACGTCAGCAATAGGTGAGTTTTTCCTGATTTCATAACCCGATGGCGAAAAAAAGGTAAGTACGGCTTTATGGTTGGGATAAGTTTTTTTTATTTCCTGAAAAACGGGAAGGCCCTGTTCATATTCACCCAAGGAAGCGCAGTGAAACCATAATGTTTGATCTTCTGGTTTCAATTTGTCTTTTAAAATTTGAAAAGTTTCTGCTCGACCTTGAACTCCCAATTGCAGTTTATGATTAAATCGGGAAGCTAATTTTAAAAGAAATGAAGCCCAACGAATACCAAGATTATAGATCACTTTCAAGATAAAAAAACTTTTATGCTAAAATACATTGTTTAGAATAAATCCATTGGGGTAGGCAAGCTATTTTTGTAACTTTGTATCATATGAAACAAATACAAATGGTTGACCTTAAAGGTCAATATGCCGATATCAAAGAGGTGGTTAATGCCTCCATACAAGAAGTCATTGATACGACTTCTTTTATAAATGGACCCAAGGTTCATGAATTTCAGAAGAATTTAGAATCTTATTTGGGCGTCAAACATGTCATTCCTTGTGCCAATGGTACAGATGCATTACAGATTGCCATGATGGGACTTGGCTTAAAGCCAGGTGATGAAGTAATTACAGCCGATTTTACGTTTGCAGCTACTGTTGAGGTTATAGCGCTTTTGCAATTAACTCCAGTATTGGTAGATGTAGATCCTGATACTTTTAATATTGATGTAGAGGCTATTAGAAAAGCAATTACACCTAAAACCAAAGCCATTGTTCCTGTGCATTTGTTTGGGCAAGCTGCGCCTATGGAAGAAATTATGGCACTTGCCAAAGAACATAATCTTTATGTTATCGAAGATAATGCGCAAGGTATTGGAGGGAATTACACCTATAAAGATGGAACCAAGGCCAAAACCGGTACCATAGGTAATGTTTCCTCTACTTCCTTTTTTCCTTCCAAGAATTTAGGTTGTTATGGAGACGGTGGCGCCATCTTTACTAATGATGATGATTTGGCTCATATCATAAGAGGTATAGTTAATCATGGGATGTACGTGAGATATCACCATGATGTAGTAGGGGTTAATTCTAGATTGGATTCTATCCAAGCTGCTGTTTTGGATGCCAAACTTCCCAAACTAGATGCTTATAACAAGGCGAGACAAGAAGCAGCAGCTAAATATGATGAAGCATTTAAAAATGTTTCACAAGTACAAACGCCAGTGAGAAAAAGCAACGCTTGTTCTGGTAATTGCAATAATTGTGATTGCCATGTGTTTCATCAGTATACTTTAAAATTGACAGGTGTTGATAGAGATGGTTTAGCAAAATATTTAAATGAAAATGGTATTCCTTGTGGAGTTTATTATCCAATTCCTTTACATAAGCAAAAGGCCTATATGGATGACCGATATAATGAAGCCGATTTTCAAGTGACTAATGCTTTGGTAGAGCAAGTAATCTCCTTACCAATGCATACCGAATTAGACGACGAACAAATAGAATTTATAACCGAAAAAGTAAAAGCATATATTAATGGCTAAAGTACTGGTGACGGGTGGCTTAGGATTTATTGGCTCCCATACTGTTGTAGAACTTCAAAATCGAGGCTTTGAGGTTGTAATAATTGATAATTTGTCTAACTCTTCCATCAACGTTTTGGATGGAATCACAGCGATTACAGGCATTAAACCTGTTTTTGAAAAGTTGGATTTAAGAGAGAAGGAGAAAGTGCAGGATTTTTTTAACCGTCACTCTGACTTACAGGGAATTATTCATTTTGCTGCAAGTAAAGCAGTAGGTGAAAGTGTCCAAAATCCGTTATTATATTATGAGAATAATATCAATACACTAGTATATGTGTTGCAGGAACTGCAAAAATTAGAGAGTGCCAATTTTATATTCAGTTCGTCATGCACAGTTTATGGTCAGGCAGATGAATTGCCCATTCATGAAAATGCTCCCGTCAAGCCGGCGGAATCACCCTATGGGAACACCAAACAAATTGGTGAAGAAATCATTAAAGATGTTTGTAAAATCAATGAGCATTTGAAAGCCATTGCTTTGAGATATTTTAATCCGATTGGCGCTCATGAAACGGTTGAAATTGGGGAGCTGCCTATAGGAGTGCCACAAAATCTAGTGCCTTTTATTACGCAAACGGCTATTGGAATAAGAGAGCAGCTATCTGTTTTTGGTGATGATTATCCAACGAAAGATGGGACCTGTGTACGAGATTATATTCATGTGGTTGATTTGGCCAAAGCTCATGTAGTAGCTTTGGAAAGATTGATGGAATCCAAAAACGAAGGTAATTACGAAGTCTTTAACTTAGGTACGGGAACCGGAAGTTCTGTTTTGGAAGTTGTTCAATCTTTTGAAAAAGTTTCTGGTGAAAAATTGAATTATAAGATAGCCCCTAGAAGAGAAGGAGATGTTACGGCTGCTTATGCAGATACCCATAAAGCAAACGATGTCTTGGGGTGGAAATCGGAGTTGACCTTAGACGATGCCATGTTGTCTGCCTGGAAATGGGAACAAAAATTGGCAAATTCGTAAAAAACAACGATATCAAATTGTCAATGATAGTGTCATTTGGTTAAGGAATCCTAAGTCGATAACTTGTTCGATTGTGGATATTTTAATATCTTTTTGATTAACAAGGTTTTAAGGCTTTGTTTTTGGGATTGGTTTAAATGATTTGTTTCTTTGTATGGTAATGCAAAGGAAATTATGAGACTGATAACAATAAAAAGAGAAACCAAAGACGAACAAAGGCATACCCCAAAAATGGGTGCCTTATCAACCAAAGTAACCTATATCAAAAAGCAATTTTTGAATATTCCGTTTAAAACGATTCACAAGTACAGAGAAACCTATTACGGGAAAATTAAGGATTGTGAACAATGCAATTTGGCCAGATAAACAGAAAATATTGAAGTAAAAAAAAGCCTCTATTAATTAGAGGCTTTTTTGTTTTTAAAATTGCTGTAAAGCAACAGACCAAGGCCAAACATGACCGACATGTCTGCTATATTAAAAATACCGGTTCTAAAGACTCCTCCTAAATCTATATGAAAAAAGTCGGTTACCGAGCCATACATAACTCTGTCATAGACATTGGCAATACCGCCACCCACAATACATGAAAATCCAATGACTGAGGCTTTGTCCAAGTTTTTGTTTGTTATAATGTAGTACATCACATATCCCAAAACGGCCAGAGGTAATATAAGTAATAGAATCAGACGCAAGGTGTCATTCAGTTCACTTCCCATACCCAAGAAAGCGCCTTTATTTTCTACATTATGCAACGTGAAATAATCTCCAATAATTGGGGTTTCACTGTAAGGATCTACCTTAGCTCTCACTATAAATTTCGAAATTTGATCTAAGGCAATATTGAAAATCACCAATAGAATGATGCCTACATTTCTAGTGAACTTCATTAAAGGTTGGTTTCAAAGGTTGCAGAAGCTGTTTGGGCTTCTCTATTAATTTTTTTAACCAACCCTTGCAATACATTTCCAGGTCCCACTTCCGTAAATAAGGTAGCACCATCTGAGATCATATTCTGAACAGACTGTGTCCATTTTACAGGAGCAGTTAATTGAGAGATTAAGTTAGCCTTGATATCGTTTTCATTAGTCACAGCAAAAGTTGTGACATTTTGATAAATAGGACAAGACGGTGTGTTGAATTGGGTATTTTCTATTGCTGCTGCTAATTCTTCTCTTGCGGGTTCCATAAGAGGAGAATGGAAAGCACCACCAACTGGAAGCACTAAGGCTCTTCTTGCACCTGCTTCTTTCAAGGACTCACAGGCTTTATTTATGGCTTCTACTTCCCCAGAAATAACTAATTGCCCAGGACAATTATAGTTTGCCGCTACAACAATACCTTCGGTTTGAGAGCAAATATCTTCTACCAACTTATCTTCCAGTCCTAAAACGGCTGCCATCGTGCTTGGATTCATTTCACAAGCCTTTTGCATTGCCAGAGCTCTTTGAGAAACTAATTTAAGTCCGTCTTCAAAAGTTAAGGTGCCATTGGCAACCAAAGCAGAAAATTCACCTAAGGAATGGCCTGCAACCATATCGGGTTTAAAACTATCTCCAAGGGTTTTTGCCAAAATAACAGAATGTAAAAAGATGGCGGGTTGAGTTACCTTGGTTTGTTTTAGGTCTTCAGCAGAACCTTCAAACATAATATCAGTAATGACAAATCCTAAAATATCGTTTGCCTTTTCAAATAATTCTTGTGCTAGAGGGGAGTTTTCATATAGGTCTAATCCCATTCCAGAAAATTGCGCCCCTTGTCCAGGGAAAATGTATGCGTTCATTCTCTTTATATTTAATTGGTGCAAAAATAGTGAATTCTATATAAGTGAATAAGTGTAAGGGAATAATATCAGTTATTAAACTGTTTGAGAAATCTGTCAAGTGCACCAAAATAGATATTGGGTTGCTCCAACCAACCGTAATGGGCACAATGATCTATGTAAACTAGTTCTGAGTTGTTGAATATTTGATGAGCTTCCTCAGCAATGGAGGGATCCAAAATGTCTTGCTTTCCTTGAATGAGGAGCACAGGTTTTTTAAAGGACTTCAAATCAGGTTTACAATCAAAGGAAATGGCTCGCATATCACGCCACAGAAGACTATTTATTTGCATGTTACTTTGGGTTAATCTATGAGCTATTTGTTCAATGAATTCTTTGTTGTATAAATAAGCAGGAGCAAGATTCCTTCCTCTCCCTAATCTTGCTTGATAGCTAGTGTCGCCTTGTGAGATTCTTTGATTCCAATAATTAAGTGAATCTCTTTGAATGGAAGATAGATGGGATCTAATGTCTAAGTTATCCAAAAGTGATAAATCCAATCCGCCAGAGGAGGAAAGTATTAAGCCTTGAATTCGATCTGGGAATAATGTAGCATAATAGGAAGCTAGCATACCGCCAAAAGAATGCCCTAGCACAACCCATGATTCAATTTTCAAGTGTTTTCTGAGGGCTTCAATATCGTCTACCATCAATGTCATTGTTATTGTTTTTGATGAGATGTCCTGCAGTTGGGATTGGCCAGTTCCTCTTTGGTCATATATGATGGTCTGATTGGTTTCTGCCAATCTTTTGGCTAATGATTCAAAGCCTTGGCTATTCATTCCCGGACCTCCATTAATAATCAAAACCGGTGTCCCTTTACCAAAAGTCTTAAAAAATAGTTGCCCGTTTTCTATGCCAATTTTTCCTGAGGTTTGTCCGGAAATTTGGTAACAGATAAATAGGAAAATGATTCTGAAAACAGGCTTCAATTGATTATTTTTTCACATAAGTAATAAAAGAAAAATCGTAGGGATGATTCGCGTCCTTGTTATGGTAACTGCGAGCAGTTTCTTGCCATTGGGATTCGTTAATTTCAGGGAAATGTGTGTCTGCATCTTCAAAAGTACCGTGTACTCGTGTTAGCTCAATTTTATCTGCTAATGGCATTGCTTGACGATAAATTTCACCTCCACCAATGATAAAGGGTTGGGTATCGTTTTTAGAAGCATCAAGAGCATCTTTTAAATTATGAACAACAATAACGCCAGATGGGACGGTATAATTCTGTTGTCTTGTAATGACAATGTGTGTTCGGTTGGGTAAAGGTTTTGGGAAACTTTCAAATGTTTTGCGCCCCATGATGATGTGATGACCATTGGTGAGGTTTTTAAATCGCTTAAGATCGTCACTTAAATGCCAAATCAAATCGTTGTCCTTACCCAAAGCTTGATCTTCTCCGGCGGCAGCGATAATGGTTAAGTTAGAACGCTTTTCAGATGTCCTGTTTTTTTCGGTTTCTTCTTGAATTTCCTTTTTAGCTATAGCTAATTCTTCGTTGTAAAGTTTTGCTTTGATAGTTTCAATACGTTCTTGTTGTTGGGAAACCAATCTTTCTAACTGCGATTTTTCCCATGATTCTCCCAAAAACTTGTTGGTTACAAATACGTTGATAAAGTGATATAGAAATAAGACAAACCAAAGAACAACGGCAAATACAAACCAATCAATACCAAGAATTTTAAAGTTTTCACCTATTTTCAATACCAGGTTTGCGACAATTAATAGGATAGCGCCTATAAGGAATAAAATAAAATGGGAGTATAATCTTTTTTTCTGTTTGATGCGTTTTTGGGCATGCTTAAAAAACGCTAATTGTTCTTGATCTACTTGAGGTATTTCTTTCTTTTTTCCGAACATTATGATTGATTTGCTATGGGTAAATTTACGGCATTTTTTAGGAAAATGTTATCGTAAATGGAATTTGACTAAAAGGGGTGAAAAACGAAATCGATATCGTTGAAAATCAGCTCGTAAACATGAATTTATGCCGTTGTCAATCTCGTAATTTCAAGCTTGTTTTTTTTTGGAGTTTATGCTAATGTTAGCTAAATTTTGCCAAAACAACAATTCTTTCTGTAAACAACCTAAAGGAGTTGCATACCTAAAATAGATTTGCTTCTTTTGACCCAGAAAAACACTTGAATTATGGCTATTAAAAAACAATACTTAAAAAGCAAGCCTCTTTGTAAGGTAACTTTTTCAGTACCTGCAGAGGAGGCTAAAAAGGTGGAAGTTCTAGGAACTTTTAACGATTGGAAGGAGAAGAAAGCTGTAAAACTTAAGAAGTTAAAAAACGGGACTTTTAAAGGAACCGTTGATTTGGAAACCGAAAAAACGTACGAATTTAAATATGTTGTCGATGGCGAAGCTTGGTTGAATGATGATCAAGCGGATGCTTATGCATGGAGTGACTATGCAGGATCTGATAATAGTGTTTTAAATTTATAATTAGTTAAATTAGTTTGTGTGAAAAAACGCTCTCAATTGGTTTTGGGAGCGTTTTTTGTTTGTTAAAATCTTTCCAAAGTGGCTTTTTGAGTTAAAAATCGTTTTTCTAAGAACCTTTTATAGTACTTATTATCCCTGAAAGGATAGATATTTACTTCAAGTTGGTAATTAGTGTTTTTTTCCAACTTCACAGATCCTTCTCGAAACAAAAGATTTCCCTGTCTGAATTCTTCTATAGCTTTTTCAGAAAATAGATCATTCTCAGCGTAAGCTCTAATATTGAAACAATCCATGTTTTCATTAGTAGAAAAGTATAGAAAGACGATGATTAATTCCTTGTACTCATCTCCCGCGGCTTCTACTGCTTTCAAAAATTCTTTATTCTTCGGTTTAATTGGATAGTGGGCCTCATATTCTATCAATTTACGGTATACGGGAATAAATTGGTAGGATGAATCCACTCTAAATTCCGGTCTGAATTCTACTTTAAAATCGTACCCTTTATTATTGTATATGGCAATAGCAGGGGTGAAAAGGGGTAACTTTTTTAAAGCTGATTTTATCTTCAGATTGAAAAGTTCAAATTGTGTATTTACTTTAATATCTTTCTCATTGACCTCTCCTTTTAAATTTATAACGTAACTAAGATCAAATTCAATAGAATCATTAATTCGGAAGTGGTTTTTAATAAATTCAGCATCAATTTGTTTCCCAATGAAATCTTGAGTCTGGAATCTAATAAATTCCATTTTATTAGGAGGAGAATCATTTAAATCTCCATTGTGGAATGTTGGATAACCTTTAGAAAGGTTGGTCTGTGAAAATATGATACAGGGGAAAAGTAATAAAAATAAAACTAATCTCATATCAAAAAATTACACTGCTACAACACCTTTAATATGTGGGTGTGGATCATAATCCACTAGGGTAAAGTCTTCAAAAGTGAAATCAAAAATATCTGTGATTTCTGGGTTTAAAATCATTTTTGGCAATGGTCTAGGGTCTCTTGATAATTGAAGCTCCAATTGTTCGTAATGATTGCTATAAATATGAGCATCACCAAAGGTATGAATGAATTCTCCTGGTTGGTATCCGCAAACTTGTGCCATCATCAATGTAAACAAGGCATAAGATGCTATATTAAAAGGAACTCCTAGAAAGATGTCTGCACTTCGTTGGTATAACTGACAAGATAATTTGCCGTCTGCTACATAGAATTGAAAAAAGGCATGACACGGAGGTAAGGCTGCCTTTCCGTTAGCAACATTTTCAGCGAAACTTTTAGAGGTGTCTGGCAGTACAGAAGGATTCCATGCCGAAACCAACATACGTCGACTGTTTGGATTGGTCTTTAGAGTCTCGATGACTTCCTTGATTTGGTCAATTTCATCACTGTTCCAATTACGCCATTGATGTCCGTAAACAGGACCCAAATCACCATTGTCATCAGCCCATTCGTTCCAAATTCGCACGCCATTTTCTGTAAGGTATTGAATATTTGTGTCACCTTTTAAAAACCATAACAATTCATATATGATGGATTTTAAATGCAGTTTTTTGGTGGTTACCATTGGGAACCCTTCATTCAAATCAAACCGCATTTGATATCCAAAAACACTTTTGGTTCCAGTACCTGTGCGGTCTCCCTTTTCGTTCCCGTTTTCTAAAACATGTTTGACGAGGTCTAAATATTGCTTCATAAGTCTCTCAATTCTATCTGGATAAAAATAGAAAAAAGACCAAGTAGAAACATCGCATATTTCTAATTAGATATGAAAAGTTATTAACGAAATTATCCGATAATCATTCCAGCAATAGTAGCTGAAAGGAGTGAGGCTACTGTTCCTCCAATTAAGGCTTTAATTCCGAATTCAGATAAGGTTTTCCTTTTGCCTGGAGCTAAAGATCCAATACCTCCAATTTGGATTCCTATAGAAGCAAAATTGGCAAAGCCACAAAGCATGTAGGTGGCCATGATGACCGATTTCTCATATTTTAAATGAAGCAAATTCCCGATATCTTTCAATTCTGCCAGTTGGATATAGCCAACAAATTCGCTAGCAACCAATTTAATCCCTAGAAGTTGTCCCATAAGAGCCATATCTTCTTGTGCTACCCCAATCAACCACATAATGGGCGCCAATAGGTAACCGAGAAGGAATTCAAGGGATAATTTTTCATAGATGGTATTATCAGCTACCAAGGTGTTTAGGGTAGTGACATCTCCAAACCAACCTAAAATACCATTGATCATGGCTATAAAGGCTAAGAAAACCAATAGCATCGCCCCAACATTAACTGCCAATTTGAGTCCTTCGGAAGTACCATTGGCAATGGCATCTAAAATATTGGAGCCTATTTGATCGTGAGTCACATTGATTTCTGAATCAATAGCTTCGGTTTGTGGATATAGTATTTTTGAAATGACTACAGCTCCTGGTGCAGCCATGACGGACGCGGCTAATAAATGTTTGGCATAAAACAGCTCCATAGCAGGGTCACCAGCTCCAAGGAATCTAATGTAGGCAGCTAAAACACCACCGGCTACGGTAGCCATCCCACCTATCATAACCAATAATATTTCAGAACGAGTCATTTTCTCCAAATAGGCCTTGATCATAAGAGGTGATTCTGTTTGTCCCAAGAAAATATTTCCGGCGACACTTAAACTTTCAGCTCCTGATATTTGTAGTACCTTGGTGAGTAACCAAGCCAAACCTTTCACAACCTTTTGAATGATGCCCAAATAAAACAATACCGAGGTTAAGGCCGAGAAAAAGATAATAGTAGGTAATATAGAAACGGCAAAGGTGGTTAAGGAATCTTCAATTTTATTGGTGATAAATGATTTGAATAGGAATTCAGTTCCAGCGAGCGTGAAATCTAAAATAGCAACAAAAAGACCTCCAACCCATTCAAAAACAGATTGTACAAAGGGTATTTTTAAAACGCCAATGGCTAACAGCAATTGCGCCAAAAGTCCAAAGCCTACAGTTCGCCAATTGATAGCTTTTCTGTTTTTGCTTAATAGAAAGGCAATGGCTAGAAGAACCACCATTCCTAAGGCGCCTCTTAAAAGACTGTTTATGGAAAATCCCGCACTACTTATGATGGGGTTACTAGTTGTCTGCTGGGTGATACTTTCAATGGTCGTGGTAGAATCTTGTGAAAACGCAACGGTTGTAAAAAGAACCAATAACAGAACAAAAAGTTTCTTCATATGTGGTGTGGTTTAGTTTCTTTTGGAAATTTCATCCCTGATTTTGGCTGCCTTTTCATAATCTTCATTGGCTACAGCCTCGTCCAGCAAGGTGTGGAGTTCTGTTAGGGATTTGTTTTTGTAGTTGGTTTGTGAATCTGATTCAATTTCTTCCGCTATCATGTCATCTACCAATACGCTGTCTTCAGATTCATCTGGAGAGTCTGGATTGATTTTTAGATAGATCCCTGCTTTGTCCAAAATATTTTTGTACGTGAAGATTGGGGCATCAAACCTTAAGGCTAAAGCAATAGCATCACTAGTTCTGGCATCGATGATTTCTTCAATGCCATCACGCTCACAAATAAGACTGGAATAGAAAACACCATCAACCAATTTGTGAATGATTACCTGTTTGACTACCACATCAAATCGGTCAGCAAAATTCTTAAAAAGATCATGAGTTAAAGGTCTAGGCGGACGAATTTCTTTTTCTAGGGCAATGGCAATGGATTGAGCCTCAAAAGCCCCAATTACTATGGGTAACTTTCTATCGCCGTCTACTTCGTTTAATATCAGTGCGTAAGCGCCATTTTGAGTCTGGCTGTAAGAAATTCCTTTAATGTTAAGTCTAACTAAACTCATAAATCATTCAAAAACACAAAGAACTGTTTAAATTAGGACTTTACCAAACCAAAAGAATAGATTTCGATTTTAGACCAAATTCAAACAGTCCTTTTAGACTTTACAATTTAATAAAAATATTTTATTGCTGAGCTTTAAACTCCTTTAATTTCTCTATTAATTGAGGAACCACTTCAAAGGCATCCCCTACAATCCCATAGTCTGCTGCTTTAAAGAAAGGAGCTTCTGGATCTGTATTGATAACCACCTTCACTTTAGAGGCATTAATTCCTGCTAAGTGCTGAATAGCTCCTGAAATACCAACGGCAATATAAAGATTGGCCGCAACGGGTTTTCCGGTTTGTCCTACGTGTTCGCTATGTGGTCTCCATCCTAAATCACTAACGGGTTTGGAGCATGCAGTTGCCGCACCTAAAACATCGGCTAGTTCTTCAATCATACCCCAGTTTTCAGGTCCTTTAAGACCGCGTCCACCAGACACAACGATTTCAGCATCGGCAATCGTTACTTTGCCAGTTACTTTATCAACAGATTCTACGGTGATTCCTAATTCAGGAATAGACGGAGAAAACGTCTCGGCTGTAGCGCTGGCTGAATTTTCTTTTAAACCAAAGGCATTTTTTGAAAGTCCTATCAATTTGACTTCCGTTTCAATAGCTGTATTGGCGAATGCTTTGTTTGTAAAGGTGTTTCTTTTAACTGTAAAGGGTTCTGTGTTAGAAGGAGCAGCTACTACATTTGGCACATAACCCGCATTCAAGTTGATGGATAAAATAGGAGCCAAATATTTACTATCGGCACTTGAGCTTACAATCACTACTTTGGCGCTTTCATTTTCAGCAGCCTGGGCAATGACACTAGCGTAAGCTTTGGCATTAAATGTATCAAGGGCATTATTGGTTACTTGTAAAACCTTATCCACACCATAGTTTCCTAAAACAGAGGTGTCATCTGCATTGATGGTAACAGCGGTTACGGTAGTGCCTAACTGGTCTGCAACTGTTTTGGCATAAGAAGCAACTTCCAATGCTATTTTCTTAAAGGTTCCTTTATCTGATTCGGTATATACTAAAACTGACATGTTTTGAATTTTTCTTTTTGGGTTATTAAATAACTTTAGCGTCGTTGTGAAGTAATTCAACCAATTCCCCGACATTATCTGCAGAAACAAGTTTCACTTGTCCTTTAGGAGCTGGTTTTTCAAATGAAACTGAAGCAGTTTCAGCTGAAGCATCTACGGCATCAACTACGCTCAATGGTTTGGAACGTGCTGTCATGATTCCTCTCATATTAGGAATTCTTAAATCACTTTCTTCTACCAATCCTTTTTGGCCTCCAATAACCAAAGGTAAAGTGGTACTAACAGATTCTTTTCCTCCGTCAATTTCTCTTACGGCTTTAACCGCATTTCCATCTATCTCTAAACTGATACAATTGTTTACAAAATTGGCATCTAAAAGCGTAGCTAACATACCTGGAACCATCCCTCCATTGTAATCAATGGATTCACGACCTGCAATGACTAAATCATATCCGCCATTAGAAACTACTTGAGCTAGGTTTTTGGCTACTTGAAAGCCATCTTTAGCTTCTGTGTTAACTCTAATAGCCGTATCTGCACCAATAGCCAAAGCTTTTCTTAAAGTTGGTTCGGTTTCTGGTCCTCCTACATTAACAACGTCAACAGAAGCACCTTGTTTTTCTTTAAACCACATGGCTCTGGTTAAACCAAATTCATCATTTGGATTGATGACAAATTGAACCCCATTGGTGTCAAACTTGGTGTCACCATCCGTAAAATTAATTTTAGAGGTCGTATCAGGAACGTGACTAATACATACTAATATTTTCATATCTTCAGTTTAATTGTTTTGATTGTACTTTAAAGTGGCCACGAAGTTAAATAATTTCATTTGAATATTTGCTATGCATGCATAGCAAAATTTGAGATTTTAAGAAAAAACCTTCCTTTTTTAACAGAATACTGAATTGAAAAAGGGTTTTTTTAGGAATAATCTAAGTATTGGTGCATTTTAATTTTTCAGGATCGGAATTGCCTTGATAAGGGAACAAATCACCTTTTTAAGCCTATTATTTTCTGATTTATTATTATTTTTGCTATCCGATTTTAAAGTTAAGATATCAATGAAAACAATTCAATTTAGAGAAGCTGTCTGCGAAGCCATGAGCGAGGAAATGCGTCGTGACGAAAGCATTTACCTAATGGGTGAGGAAGTAGCAGAATATAACGGAGCCTATAAGGCTTCCAAAGGTATGTTGGATGAATTTGGTCCCAAGCGTGTTATTGATACCCCGATTGCCGAGTTAGGTTTTGCTGGAGTAGGTGTGGGGTCGACTATGACTGGTTGTAGGCCGATAATCGAATTTATGACCTTTAACTTCTCTTTAGTTGGAATTGATCAAATTATAAACAACGCGGCTAAAATTCGTCAAATGTCTGGTGGCCAATTTAAATGTCCTATTGTATTCCGTGGTCCAACGGCTTCTGCAGGTCAATTGGCAGCAACTCACTCCCAAGCGTTTGAAAGCTGGTATGCAAACACACCAGGATTAAAAGTAATTGTACCTTCCAATCCATATGATGCTAAAGGATTATTGAAATCTGCAATTCGTGATGATGATCCAGTAATCTTTATGGAAAGTGAGCAAATGTATGGAGATAAAGGGGAAGTGCCAGAAGGGGAATACCTAATTCCAATTGGTGTTGCCGATATTAAGCGTGAAGGAACCGATGTCACCATCGTATCTTTTGGTAAGATTATCAAAGAGGCTTTCAAGGCAGCTGAAGAATTAGAAAAAGAAGGGATTTCTTGTGAGATTATCGACTTGAGAACCGTTCGCCCTATGGACCATGAGACCATTTTGAATTCTGTTAAGAAAACCAACCGTTTGGTTATTTTGGAAGAGGCCTGGCCATTTGGTAACGTAGCGACAGAGATTACCTATCAAGTGCAATCACAAGCCTTTGATTATTTGGATGCACCAATCGTTAAATTAAACACAGCAGATACACCAGCTCCTTACTCGCCAGTACTATTGGAAGCATGGTTGCCAAACAGCAACGATGTGGTTAAGGCCGTAAAGAAGGTGATGTATAAGTAACATATCAATATTTTTTACGTTATTTAAACTTCATTAGCATTTTTTGTTGATGAAGTTTTTTTTGTAAATACATGAAATACAATCTACTTGCTTTTTTATGCCTACTTGGAATAACTTTCGGATTTGCCCAATCCAAAGTTAGCGGTTATGTTATGGATGAAAAAGATGAGCCCATTGCTTATGCCAATGTGTTCTTTAAATCGTCATCAGAAGGAACCATAACCGATGAGAATGGGAAGTTTTATCTGCAATCCGATAACACCTGGGAAACACTAGTGGTTAGCTTTGTTGGCTATGAAACCATCGAATTACCTTTAGAAAAAAAAGTCAACTACAATCTGAAGTTTACCTTAATTGAGGAGGCGGCAGCTCTTAACGAGGTCGTTATTTATACAGGGAAGCAATCCAAAAAGGAAGAAGAGAATCCTGCTATTGCCATATTGAAGAAAATTTGGGCTAGAAAGCGTTTCAATGGGCTCAAACAATTCAAGCAATATGAATACGATAAGTATGAAAAGATTGAATTTGACCTAAACACCATTGATAGTGCCTTGATGAAAAGTAAACTCTTCAAAGGCATGGAATTTGTTTTTGAACAAACAGACACATCTTCGGTGACTGGGAAGACCTATCTCCCTATGTTCATCAACGAGGCGGTTAGCAAGGTTTACGGAGATAACACTACCAATAAAGTAAAGGAACAACTTAAAGGGAATAAAAACTCTGGATTTGATAACAACCAGATTGTTATTGATTTCATAGATGACCTGTATTCCGATTACAACATTTACGACAATTACCTTAAATTCTTTGACAAGAGTTTTGTAAGTCCTATTTCCAGGACAGGAATCAACACCTACAATTATGTGTTGATTGATAGTGCTTTTGTAGATAATAAATGGTGCTATAACATCGTGTATTATCCAAGACGGAAGAATGAACTGACTTTTAAAGGAGATTTTTGGGTAAACGATACCACGTTTGCCATTAAGAATATCAACATGCACGCCTCAAAAAGTGCCAATATCAATTGGGTCAAGGATATTTATATTGAGCAGGATTTTGAGGTATTGAATGATTCGGTGTTTTTGATTAAGCGCGATTATTTCATGTCTGATTTTTCGTTTCAGAAAAAGGAAAAGGCACGAGGGGTTTACGGTAAAAGAACCACCTTGTATGATAACTATGTGTTTAATTTTAAAAGGCCCGAATCCTTTTATAAAGAAGAAGTCTATAATCCCAATGACCAAGCCTTTGAACGGGACTCAACTTTCTGGCAAAAGCACCGTCTAGAGGAATTGAACAAGGATGAAAAAGGGATCTATACCATGTTGGATACCTTGCGGACGGTCAAGAAGTTTAAACGGCTTTACAGTATTGGTGAAATATTGGCGTCCGGCTACATTGAATTGGATGAAATCAATATGGATTACGGACCAATTTTTTCAACGTTCGGATTTAATGAAGTAGAAGGCATGAGAATACGTACGGGGGGAAGAACTTATTTCACACCTCATGACCCGTGGCGTATTGAAGGTTTTGCGGCCTATGGCTTTAAGGACCAAAAATTCAAATATGGGATTTCTCTCAAAGCCATGATTGAGAAAAAAAACCGGTTGATTATTTCAGGAGGGTACCGAAAGGATGTCGAACAAATAGGTGTGAATCTTACTTCTTCACAGGACGTTTTGGGCCGAAGTTTGGCTTCTTCCTCTTTAGTAACTACCAGTCCCAATGATAAATTGACCAAAATAGAATTGGGTGGATTGGCTGTAGATTTTGAGCCTATAAAAAACTTAGAATTCAGAATTACGGGGAACTACCGGGTTTTAGAATCGGCTTCACCTACCTTTAGTTTGGCCTACCGTGATCCAGAAGCACCCAATGGGGTGAATGATGTGGTCAAGCAATATGAAAGTACAGTGTCTTTGTCTTATTATCCTAACCGACGAATGACGGGTTACGGCGTGGAACGCTATGTGGTAAATGATTATTTCGCCCGCTTGTTTGTGCAGGTGGCAAGAGGAGATAAAGGTTTGCTCAATAGTGATTTTGACTATACCAAGCTGCAATTTTCCTATATGCAACCATGGCGAATTGGTGGGCTAGGTGTGTTAAATACGACTTTAGAAGCAGGAAAAACGTTTGGCGATGTACCTCTAGGATTGTTGAGTGTTATTCCTGGAAACCAATCCTATTTTTCTATCTATAATACGTTTTCCCAATTAGACTTTTACGAGTTTGTAACGGATACTTATGCGTCTTTACATGCTGAGCACAACTTTAACGGTCGCATTTTTTCCAGAATTCCGTTTTTGAGAAAATTGAATCTACGTGAAATAGTTGGGTTTAGAGCCGCTTGGGGAGACATATCAGATGCCAATATTTACTTGAATGAGCCCAACGGCATTCCGTTGATAGCGCCAACTGATAAGATTTATTATGAATACAGTTTTGGGGTTGGTAACATTTTTAGGGTATTTCGTATCGACTTTAACTTTAGAGGAAATTACAAAGATGCGCCCAACGCTCGAGATTTTGGGGTGACCGGTACTTTTGGGTTTAATTTTTAAGGGGTGCTACTTTAATAGTAAGTATTTTATTTCTAAATAATTACGGTAAAACCGTAACTTCTTCCATGTTGTTTTTCTTACATTTGGATCAATAGCCAAGTTCCCTAATAGTTTTCACTTGCTAAACTAGATGGTTTACGAGTTAAGAGAACACATTCCCTCAAGAACTGTTTTTAATAGCACTAAAGATGTTTAATTTAATGGAGGAATAATCTATTTATGAAAGTATTGCTTCTGTTCTTAGGAATCTTAATCTGTTTATCATGTAAAGCACAAACCATTATTGTGCCCATTGGTAGTGGAGCTGATTTTGAGGATAATCAAGATTATTATATTAAGGACGTAAATAATGAATTTGAAAAATTTGTAGGAACCTGGCAATACCAAAATGGTAATTCTTACATAACCTCCAAGCTAAAAGAGAATGAACATTATCAAATTTCAAATAATAAAAAGTATGTAGACCTTTTAGTTGGTGAGTACCAATATGTTGAAAATGGTGTGGAAAAAGTCAATACACTTTTAGATTTTGATGACCCAGCAATAATGGGTTATAAGCATTCAATAAATGGTCGTGTAATTGTACATCAACTACCCAATTATTGCCTGGACAACAGTGACCCCTCTGAGGTTAAAATAGAATTAATAATACACCATCCAACAGATGAATATGCCCAAGGTCGGTTGATTTTACGTTACTTAAATGATAATGGGGTAGAAAAACTGGAAGCCTGTATTTATGATTATAGCATTTTAGGTGATGGCTCTGTTAGCCTTGATATTCCAGATGGGAATTATGTCTTTATAAAACATTAAAACCAAAGGCCAGGCCAAAAAGTCTGGTTTCTAAAAAGATGAAAAATATTCTATGCTTAATAACCTGCATAATAGGTTTGGCTTCATGTAGTGCGCAAACTCCCATAGTTTCAAGGGATTCTCAAATTCAAGGAAAAAGTGAAGGTACTTATTTTAAAGACCTAAATAACGATTTTGATAAATTTGTTGGCATCTGGGTTTATATTAATGGAGGAACAACTTTTACCATACAGTTACTTCAGAAGGAAATGGTTTATGATGGATCGGAATATTATTTTGATGAACTTTTTGGAGAATATAATTATTTACAAAATGGAACTGAAATTATTAATACACTACCCAGTTTAAGCCAATCACCAAATAATTTTGATATAAGAAATATAGGAGGCGGCCATATTATTACTAATGAATATTATCCGGAGTGTTATGATTGCTCGTCTAATGAGCGTAGGGTGATGCTTTATTTTAATGACCCCGAAAGGGGATATTTGACAACTAAAATGGTATTACGTTATGATACAAACTCCTCAAATCCCGAGAAAATGACGGTTACTATTTTTGAGAGTAGTAGCTCGATGCTACCTTATGAAGGTGCTCCAGATGAACATAGGGTGCCTTACGGTGAATATGAGATGATTAAACAGTAAAACAAAAGGGACGTACTAAAAAGTCTCGTTTTTACAACTTATGAAAGCCATAAAACAAATTATAATATTTAGTGTAGTAATATTGGGAACTCAATGTATGTCGCAAAACCCAATCATCAATCTAGAAGATTGGCAAGAAAGTATAGACAATGCCTACTATAAAGACGGTAGCCAACTGCTTAATCCATTTGTAGGAACATGGGTGTTAGATAATGGCTCTCAATATTTAAAAATAGTATTTGAAAAAAAAGAGATGATTTATAATGGTAATTACTATGAAGACCTTTTAATTGGTGAATTTGCATATAAGGAGAATGGTATAGAATTAGCAAATACGCTTTATAAATTAACTAGCCTGTTGCCAGACACCTATAAACATAGCATTGAGGGCAATCACATACCTTTTACTCAACATAGTCCATTTGAAGCATTCACTACAGATATCTTTAGACTGAGTTTAATCATGAGTGAACCTAATGGAGCATCGAGCAATCTTTACTTAAGGACTGCTGAGGTAAATGGTCAAGAAGCAATTCAAATTTTTAAAAGAGGAGGGACAATTACCAAAATGGGAGAAGATCCTGGGTCACTAGAAGGAATCATTCCTGGAGGATATTATTATTTGATTAAACTGTAAAATCAAAAAAGGCAAGAGCTTTTGCCCTTGCCTTTAATTTTAATTTTTTTTCTCCTTAAACTTGTCAAACTGTGAAGCTTCTTCCGTTTTAGGGAAGCTGTTGTTAGCCGTTTCCACATCGGCAAATTCAAAATTAGGATCCAAGATCACCTGTTTTACTTCCTTATCTTTGACAAAGGTTTTGGTAATCTCATATTCATTATAGCGCCATACTTCAGCAGGCAAACGGTCTGTTTCGCTGCTTCCATCAGTATATTGCCATTCTATGGTTACTGGCATAACGAGTCCGCCCACATTTTTAATGGTTACTTCATAAATGTTTTTTCCAGACAGGTTGTTGCGTATTTGAGTTTCATCTAATCGGGATAAAAAACCACCGTAATTGTTATCTGGTGTTTCGGTCATGGTAATCATTTCAGGTCCGCCAGAGAAATCGGTAGCAACCGTTTTGGTATCCTGTCCTTCCACCTGTATCTTGGTCTTTTTTTGTTGGTCTTCAATATTTTGGTCTTTTTCCTCTACCCTAAACCATTTTACCTGACTTAATTCCATGTCGGTTTTGTCGGTAGTAAAAAACCATCCGCGCCAAAACCAATCCAAATCGGTAGCAGTAGCATCTTCTAGGGTTCTAAATAAATCAGCTGGGTTGGGATGTTTGTATTTCCATCGGTTGGCATACTCTTTAAAAGCCTGGTCAAAGAGTTCTTTTCCGATGACTGAGTTTCTTAAAATTTGCAATCCAACTGTTGGTTTTTGATAAAAATTGGCTCCAAACTGTGTCAGCAATTCATTGTCTGAAGAGGTCATGATAGGTCTCATGATATCTTGGTTTCCATTCATAAAGGGAACGATGGATTTGGGAGTGGTATGGCTAAATTGCGGGTATTTTTCAGCAACCGTTCTTTGGTGTAAAAAGGTGTTAAGACCTTCATCCATCCACATCCATTGGCGCTCATCTGAGCTTACAATCATAGGGAACCAATTGTGGCCCACTTCATGAATGATGGTTCCAATCATACCAGCTTTGGCCATATCGCTTATTTTTCCATTTTTTGGACGACCACCATTAAAACTAATCATGGGAAATTCCATACCAATATTCGATGTGTTTACCGAAATGGCAACCGGATAAGGGTATTCAAAAGTGGCTTCCGAATACACTTCCAAAGCAGCAACTACGGCTTTGGTTGATTCTTCTTCCCATACCGGAAGTCCCTCATTGGGATAAAAAGACATAGCCATGGTGACGTGGTCTGAAAACTGATGCGCTTGTGCATCCCAAATAAATTTTCTGGAGGTGGCCCAAGCAAAATCCCGAACATTTTCAGCCTTAAATTTCCAGGTTTTCATCTTACTGGATTTGCTCTGCTCATTTTTTAAGGCCTCTTCTGGAGTAATAATTAAGACTGGCGCGCCAAAAGACTTTTTCGCCTCGTCCAAACGTTTGCGTTGTTGCTTGGAAAGCACTTGCTCCTCATTTTGAAGTGAACCTGTCGAGGCGACCACATGATCTTCGGGAACCGTGATTTCAACGTTGTAATTTCCAAACTCTAGCGCAAATTCACCCAGTCTTCTAAATTGTTTATTTTGCCAACCTTCGGTATCATTATAAACGCACATCCTAGGAAACCAGTGGGCAATTAGAAATACAGCGTTGTCATCTTTTGGGAAATATTCGTAACCTTCACGGGAAAGCATAAACATGCTTCGGTCTGTAATCGGGTAGGACCAAGATATTTGGAATTGAGTGGTTTCCCCAGATTTTAAAGGCGAATCCAAAAACACTTTCATCATGGTCTGGTTGACTAAAGTTTTAAGGTCTTTGCCAGACGCATTTTTCACATATTTGATGGTGTGACCAGCAGGGAACTCAATGGCGCGGGTTAAGTATTGCATGTTCAAACTGCTAATGGAGTCCCTAACACCACCAAAGGCATCACCAAAACTTTCGCCTTCTTTTTTGTTGACATTCTGCTCAAGTTGCATCCATACATAGGTCAATTCGTCTGGGGAATTGTTGTAGTAAGTAATAGTTTCTTCACCAGACAAGACTTTCGTTTTTTCGTCAAGGGATGCTTTAATGTTGTAATCGGCGCGTTGTTGCCAGTAATCTCTGCCCGGAGCACCGCTAGCAGTTCTGTAGGTGCTAGGAGGTGTGATGAGGTTGTCAATGGGTTCAAACTTTCCTTGCCATGGTTGCTTTTGTGCATTAATTAATAAAGGAAGGAATAATAAGTTTAATACAAGAAAAATACGTTTCATGAGGATGAAAAATTAAAGATGCAATTAAGGTACTAAATTTCCTTCGTACAATAACCGTATGGAAATGGAATATTAAATAGGAGTATTTTAAGATTTATTAAGAAAACTATATTTAATTAACAAACTGTATTTGATTTTTTGTTGTTCAAAGTGTTTGGCTTCCATATCTTTGCATGCCCAGTATTATTATAAATTCGACATTCAATAATTAGTAAAATAATGACAGCTAAAAAAGATTTAACCTTTGATGTGTTAATAGAAATTCCAAAAGGTAGTAGAAATAAATACGAGTACGATTTTGATTTAAAGAAAATTAGATTTGATCGTATGTTGTTTTCTTCAATGATGTACCCAGGAGATTATGGATTCATTCCTGAAACGTTAGCATTAGATGGAGACCCATTAGACGTATTGATCATGGGGCATCAGCCAACATTCCCAATGTGTGTGATGGAGGTGAAACCAATTGGAGTTTTCCATATGACAGATGAAAAAGGGCCAGATGAGAAATTGATTTGTGTTCCTGTTTCAGACCCTATCTGGAGTAGCAAGAGTGATATCAGTGAATTGAACCAACACCGTTTGAAAGAAATCGAACACTTCTTTGAAGTTTATAAAGATTTGGAAGAAAAGAAAGTTGATGTTGGTGGATGGGGAAATGCCCAAGAAGCTTTGGATATTTACCACGATTGTTCTGAAAGATACGAGAACAGTGACCATAAAGAAACAGGTGATTTCACAATCTAAAAGATTTTAAATTAACGAATTCTCAAAAACCTCTTAATATTATTAAGGGGTTTTTTATTATCATTGTTTTTCCTACATTTAAACCAACAATATTTCAATTACTAATTTTAATTCAATTTTATGGAAAAGAATATGATTTTTGTGCCAATGGCATTGGCAATTCTTGGCCTGCTTTTCATGTTTGTAAAAATGGCATGGGTGAAAAAGCAAGCTCCGGGAAATGAGAGGATGCAGGAGATTTCAACTTCAATAAAGGAAGGTGCTCTCGCCTTTTTAAATGCCGAGTATAAATTATTGGCAGTCTTTGTGTTGATTGCTTCGGTTGCCTTGTTTGCCATTTCGTATTTTGTTCCAACAACCCACTGGATTATTATTGTAGCTTTTATTTTTGGAGCTATTTTTTCTGCTTTGGCAGGTAATATAGGTATGCGTGTTGCTACCGAGGCCAATGCTAGAACAGCAGAAGCCGCTAAGACCAGTCTACCACAGGCATTAAAAGTGTCTTTTGGAGGTGGAACCGTCATGGGATTGGGAGTAGCTGGATTGGCTGTATTGGGTCTTAGCTTGTTCTTCTTCCTTTTTGTCAAAATGTTTATAACGGGTGAAGGTGTTTTCTATGAAGAAATGACCGTGGCTTTGGAAGCTTTGGCTGGTTTCTCTCTTGGAGCTGAGTCTATTGCCTTATTTGCACGTGTTGGAGGTGGTATATATACCAAAGCGGCTGATGTTGGCGCGGACTTGGTTGGTAAAGTAGAGGCTGGAATCCCAGAAGATGATCCAAGAAACCCGGCAACCATTGCAGATAATGTGGGTGATAATGTGGGAGATGTGGCTGGTATGGGTGCTGATTTGTTTGGTTCCTATGTGGCAACAGTTTTAGCATCCATGGTGTTAGGAAACTATATGATTCGTGATATTGCTGATATCTCAGGAGTTCCTTTTGCAGATAACTTTAGCAATATGGGGCCTATTTTGTTGCCTATCGTAATTGCTGGAGTTGGAATCGTTGCTTCTATTATAGGAACCCTATTGGTAAAAGTTTCCAGTAATGATGCTAAAGAGCCTCAAGTACAACGTGCATTGGACGTTGGAAACTGGACGGCAATTATTTTAACCTTGATTTCTAGTTATTTTCTGATTAAATGGATGCTGCCATCTGTAATCGATATGAAGTTCTTTGGGGAAGCCAATCCGGTTCAAATTTCATCAATGAATGTGTTTTGGGCGACCCTAATCGGACTTTGTGTGGGTGCTTTGATAGCAACAGTGACAGAACACTATACCGCCCTGGGTAAAAAACCCGTATTTAGTATTGTACAGAATAGTTCAACAGGATCGGCAACCAATATTATAGCCGGACTTGCCATAGGGATGAAATCTACTTTCTTTTCGGTGATATTATTTGCTGCAGCAATTTTTGGTTCTTATGAATTGGCTGGTTTTTATGGAGTTGCCATTGCAGCTTCAGCGATGATGGCTACCACAGCGATGCAATTGGCTATTGACGCTTTTGGACCTATCGCTGATAATGCTGGTGGAGTAGCAGAAATGAGTGAGTTGGATCCTGAAGTAAGAGAACGCACTGATATTTTGGATTCTGTTGGAAATACTACAGCTGCCATTGGAAAAGGATTTGCTATCGCTTCAGCGGCTTTGACGGCCTTGGCATTGTTTGCGGCTTATGTGACCTTTACTGGAATTGAAGGAATCAATATTTTTAAAGCGGATGTATTGGCCATGTTATTTGTAGGCGGTATGATACCCGTTATATTTTCAGCTTTGGCTATGGAATCCGTTGGGAAAGCGGCCATGGAAATGGTAAAAGAGGTGAGAAGACAGTTTCGTGAGATTCCTGGGATTATGGAAGGGACTGGCAAACCAGAATATGCCAAATGTGTGGATATCTCAACCAAAGCGGCTTTAAGACAAATGATTTTACCTGGATTGATTACCATTATTACACCTATTATTGTTGGCTTTGTTTTTGGTGCAGAACCATTGGGAGGTTACATGGCAGGAGTTTGTGTGAGTGGTGTTATGTGGGCCATCTTTCAAAATAATGCTGGAGGCGCATGGGATAATGCTAAAAAATCCTTTGAGGCCGGGGTAGAAATTGATGGGAAAATGACATACAAAGGAAGTGATGCTCATAAAGCAGCTGTAACAGGTGATACTGTGGGAGACCCATTTAAAGATACTTCTGGACCTTCCATGAATATTTTGATTAAATTGACTTGCTTGGTAGGTTTGGTGATAGCTCCAATATTGGGTGGACATTCTGAAGAAGGTGTTGCTCAAATGGATAAGCCACAAATAACCAAAGAAGTGAAAGTTGAAATGTCTGTTTTGGATGATAATTTGGCTAGGGCCATTGTTGAGACAACTACCGTTGAAAATGGGCAAGTAGTGGTAGACGAACGTGTTATCAGTGGTACAAAAGAAGAAGTTCAAGCTAAGTTGGAATCCTTGAAGGATGGAGCTTCCAATATTGAAATTGAAACTGAAGTGAACTAAACCTAGTTTAAAATATATAAGAACCACATCTGATTTGATGTGGTTTTTTTATTACTTTATATTATGACTTGGTTCAAAAAAGATCCCCTTCAGATTATTGTTTTCCAAACGTATGGAACAGATTCCCATTTTTATGCTCGGGGAAGAGCGCTTGAGGACGAATCCATTGACTTGGAAGATCAAAGCTTTTTCACCTTGTTGGTCAACTCTTGGAAGCGCTTTGAAACAGATGAGCTTAAAAGAGCACCGTTAAAAATACGTTTGCCAAATGGGAAAGTATATGAAGTATTAACAGATGACGGTGGTTATTTTCTATTGGACGAAAAGGTTCAGGGTTTAACCGCCTATACTAATGAGGAATGTTGGTTGAAATTTGAAGTGTCTTACGGCGATTTTAAGCATAAGCATCCCATACAATCTGAGAACAGATTTCCAGGTGAGTTGTTGGTGCCGGATCTAGATTCCGATTTTGGGATTGTTTCAGATATTGATGATACCATCATTCATACGGGAGTGGCGTCTAAACTCAAGTGGCGTGTTTTATACAATACGTTTTTAAAGCATGCTGGGAATCGGATTCCTTTAAAGGGGGCTCCCGAGTTTTATCATTTATTGCATCGCGGCACTACAGGAAAAAAAAGTAATCCCATCTTTTATGTAAGCCATAGTCCGTGGAATTTATACAGGTATTTGGAGTATTTTCTAAAGAAGAACAATTTTCCAAAAGGCCCCATTGTTTTGCGGACATTCCCTAGATTGTTCCGATTTAAAAAACGGGATGAAAAACCACACAAACAGAAGGAGATTGTCAATATTCTAAAAGCCTATCCCGATCTGAAATTTATCTTAATAGGGGATAGCGGCGAACATGATCCCGATATTTATATTGAAATAGCTGAATCACATCCAGATAGAATTCTTGCCATTTATTTGCGATCTGTATCCCACAAAAAGAAATTAATACGAGTGAAAAGTCTAATAAAAGATTATGTCAGAACGCCTGTTTTGCTGGTCAAAGACAGTGAACAAGCTATTCTTCACGCTAGGGAAAATGGGTTTGTAAAATGATTAGAATAATCCGTTGATTTCGGCGTCAATTCTATTGATGATGCTACCTAAATCTTCTGGGTTGTCTACAAAGTCTAGCTTGTCTACATCAATAATCAGTAGATTACCCTTGTTGTAATTATGAATCCAGGCTTCATAGCGTTCATTGAGCCTACTTAAATAATCAATGCTGATAGAATTTTCATAATCTCTACCGCGTTTATGAATTTGAGCCACCAAATTAGGGATAGTGCTTCTCAAATAGATTAGCAAATCGGGACCTTGAACCATCGTTTCCATCAAATCAAATAGGGAATGGTAGTTTTCAAAATCTCTATTGGTCATCAATCCCATGGCATGAAGGTTGGGCGCAAAAATATAGGCGTCCTCATAAATGGTTCTGTCTTGAATGATGCTTTTACCACTTTCTCTAATCTGAAGTACTTGCCTAAAGCGACTGTTCAAAAAGTAAACTTGCAAATTGAAGCTCCAGCGCTCCATTTGATTGTAAAAATCATCCAGGTAAGGGTTGTCTACCACATCTTCCAGTTGGGCTTCCCATTTAAAATGTTTGGCTAATAATTTGGTTAAGGTAGTTTTTCCGGCGCCTATGTTTCCTGCAACAGCAATATGCATCTCTAGTTAGATTTTAAGTGGATTTGGTTAAGAAATTTGGAATCGTAAATATACAAGGTTTCGTTGGTTACAAAAAACTGATTTATTAACAAATCGCCCAATACAAGAGGGGTGAAGGTTTCAAAATTTTTATCCAATTGAACCAGTGCTTGGTCCTTAAGAAGGTAGGTGGTTTCATTGAACATGGAAATTTTTGAATAGCCGTCATTTGGTATTTTTTGAACCATACTTCCAAAATAATTGTATTTGTACAAGAAGTTTTGAGTCAAGAGCCAACAAAAATTATAATTACTTGTTATATCCAATACTTGGGAGCTTACCGGTACTGTTGTGGCTCGCACTTTTTTGGTTTTGTAATCATAGAGCTCCAACTTTTGGTTGTCCATATTAAAAAGCCATAGGGTATTGTCATTTCCCGTGGAAATATGACTCACATTTTTATAAGGATTGGAGGTGTTAAAATCAATTTTAAAAATTTCAGCCAAACGATTATCCAATATGATTACCGTATTGAAATCCTTATAGAATAAAAGCATTTTCAATGGGTTGAAGGTATTGGTGGATGTAACATTACCCAATTGAACGTTGCTGTAATTTATTTCCGAAGTATTCGATTTTTTATAAAATATATTATTCTTGGTGTAATATAAGGTCCCAAAATTATCAACGCCTTCTATGCGATCTACATCCAATGGCACTTTTTGAACCAATTCTCCACGGATGGTAGTTTGTCCTATCAGGAACAAGGGAAAAAGTAGGAGGGCAAATTGAATCCATTTCATACGGGATTGAAATTACAAAAATTGAAGCAGAAATCAGCAAACTAATTTGTAACCATATCCTCTAACATTGATAATTTGAATGTTACTATCCTGAATCAATTTTTTTCTCAATTTGGTGATAAACACATCCATGCTTCGGGCATTGAAAAAATCATCATTGCCCCAAAGTTTGTTCAGAATTAAAGAGCGATCTAATACCTGATTTTTGTTTTTTACAAGATGGAACAATAAATGCGCTTCGCGATGCGTTAATTGCTGAGGTTCTTCATGTTGGAATGTTAAGGTCTGTTTGGGGAAATCAAACTGGTAGTGGCCTATTTTCAAAACCTCCGAGTTTTTTTGTAAATTAACTCTATTCAAGAGATTATTTATTCTAACGATGAGTTCCTCCATGCTGAAGGGTTTCTTGAGATAGTCGTTACCTCCTATGGTAAAGCCTTCCACCACATCTTGTGTTTGGGATTTGGCGGTTAAAAAGATAATGGGTATAGAGTCATTCATTGTCCTGATATCCTTAGCCAACGAAAAGCCATCTTTTTTGGGCATCATGACGTCCAAAACCAATAAATGGGGTTCCTGTTTTTGAAAGTTTTCCCAGGCAGCCTGTCCATCAAGGCAGTGGGTCACCTTAAAATTTCTGGTTTCCAAGCTCTCCTTGATGATCATCCCTAAAGCGGGTTCATCTTCGGCCAAAAGTATATGGATATCTTTATCCATGGGGAATGCTTATTGTAAAAGTGGTTTGTTTGGTGTTAGAATCCAAAAAGATGCTTCCATGGTGTTTTTCAATGATGGTTTTGGTGTAAAAGAGACCAATTCCAAAGCCTTTAACATCGTGGGTGTTTCCTTGTGGAACTCGGTAAAATTTATCAAAAATATGTTCTTTATGCAATTTGGAAATGCCATTGCCATCATCAGAAATGGAAAGTAAAACCCGTTTATTTTCTTTACTGAGGGTCATCTTGATGATGTCACCGCCATATTTAATAGCATTATCAAGAACATTATTTATGGCATTTTCAAAATGGAAAGCATCCAAAAGAGCGAAAATGTGTTCATCTGGGTGTGAAAAATGAATGGTTTTGTTCGTTTGTAATTGATGTTTCTGTTTTAATTGCAACAGGAGGTCATTGATATTGTTGGATTCCAGTTTGAGTTCCAAATCATGGCTGTCCAAAGTGGCGGTTTCCAGCAATTTTTCCACCATCATATGTAATTTAGTTAATTGCTGGTTGGAAATATTGAGATACGATTCGGTTCGTTTTTGGTCGCTGAGTGCATTGAAATCTTTTAAACTTTCCAGGGCAACCCCAATTGTGGCGATAGGCGTTTTGAATTCATGAGTCATGTTACTAATCAAGTCATTTTTGACCTCGGCCAATTGCTTTTGGTTGCGAATGACTTTCAATAGAAAAATAAGACAAGCAATAACACCCAAAATCAAGGTTAAGGATATCAAGATGCCCAAGACCATTCTTTTCAGCAAAATGCTGGAAATGTTGGAAAATTGAATGGTCAATTGGCTGCCCTTGGGCAGAAAATTTGATTTTGATTGAGTTTCAAGATAAGGCGGTTCTAGGGTGTTGGGATTCCAAACATGGGCTTTTTTGGTTTCTTCATTCTTTGCTTTGAAACTTAGCTGGTAGGTGATGTCCAATTGCTTTCGGCTCAATTCCTTATTTACCAAATGAGAAAGATTATCTAACGAAATGGAATCTGAATTGATAGAAATCATCACCTTGGAAGTCAATTTTTTAATGTCTAAATACTGAACATTGTTTTTGATGTTAGATTGAATTAAAGAGTCCTTTTTTCTCTCTAAATCGCTTTGGGCAAGTTCCATAATGGAATCGGCACTATATCCCGTGTAAATTTTCACTCCCTTGATGGAATCTTTTGAAAAATCCAGTAACGATTTAGTGGAGTCGAAATGTTTTAAAACTGAGGAAATTTCAGAATGTTCATGATCTGCGGAGCTTATGGTATCATTTACAAAGGAGAAAGCAAAAGTTGTTTTCTCTGCCAATTGGGTGTAGTAATCATCAACGGCTTTGTCTAGACTAGTTTGTACATCATTTACCAATTGGCGTCTGTGGCTTTGGTAGTTTTTGTAATTCCAATACCCTTGGATGCCTATGGTGCTAATTATAACCAAGACAATGACGTAAAGAATGATTTGATATTTGGAATGATTCATAAATCAAAAGTAGATGGAAATGAGAAACTAAACTAATCGGTTAACACACGTTAACACAGGTTAACTTTTTAAAAATTAAGCTTTTCCCATTTTTGTAAGGTCAAAATAACAAATCAAAAAACAACAGTATGAAATCAATAAGTAAAATTTTAGTCTTTGGGCTCCTGTTAATGGGGTCATGGGTATCCGCGCAAAATTTTGTTGGAGAGGCAACTTATAAAACCAAAAGAAAACTGAACATTCAGTTGGATAGCACCAAAGTGAATGGGGAAATGAGAACGCAACTTATGGAAATGCTCAAAAAACAATTTGAGAAAACTTACAAATTGACTTTCAATCAAGAGGCTTCTATCTATAAAGAGGAAGAAAGTTTGGGGTTGCCAAACCCAACGGGAGCTCAAATTATGATGGTTCGGGCCGATGGAGGTGATGGTGAGCTTTATAAGAATACAAAAGAAGGCCGATATGTGAATCAATCGGAACTCATGGGGAAAATATTTTTAATTAAGGATTCCCTAGAACCTCACGATTGGAAGCTGGAGAAAGAAACCAAGAATATTGGGGACTATACCTGTTTTAAGGCTACCAAAACAATCGAGCGCGAAAAAAGGGAAGACAGTATGAAGGTAAATGAAGATCCTGATTTTGAAATCAAGAATCCTGAAACCGAAACGATTACTGTTACGGCTTGGTACACGCCACAAATCCCGGTAAATAGTGGTCCTGCATTGTACTTTGGATTGCCAGGTTTGATCTTGGAAGTGAATGATGGGGAGGAAACCACAATATGCTCGAAGATTGTATTAAATAGTAAAAAGGCAGATCAAATTGTTGAGCCAACAAGCGGGAAAGAAGTAACTCAAAAGGAATTTGAAACCATCGCTGAAGAGAAATTAAAAGAGTTTCAAGAGCGCAATAGTTATAATCGTAAAAAGGATGGGAACAACATAGAAATTAGAATTGGGGGATAATTTTTTAAGTTTTTTTTAACATTTGAGGATTTAACTATTTGGGTTTAAATGAGTCCTATAGCTAACTTAAGTTAATTAAAAACAATCATCGATGAATTCTAGTACTACTCAGAGACTTCTGGTCATTCTATTATTTTTTTCAACTTTTATTCAAGCTCAAGACTTTCAAGGAAAGGCATTTTATGAATCCAAAACAACCATGGATATGGGTAATTTTGGAGGTAGAGAGATGTCTGAAGCTCAGAAGAAGATGATTCAAGAGCGCATGAAAAGTTTTCTTGAAAAGACCTATGAACTAAGCTTTAATAGATTTGAGTCCATTTACAAGGAGCAGGAAAAATTGGATGCACCTGGTCAAGGAGGTGGTTTCAGAATGATGGGGAGTTTTACTGCCGGCCCGCAATACAAGAATGTAAAAGATCAACAATTGTTGCAAGAACAAGAGTTTTTTGGAAAGAAATTTTTAATTAACGATTCCTTACCACAACTTAAATGGACTATGGGTTCAGAGACCAAGCAGATTGGTCAATACACATGTTTTAAGGCTACTGCCATAAAACCTGTCGATGAAATGGATTTTAGAAGTATGAGACGCCGTCGTGATAATGATGAAAAGAAAGAGGCAGAAAAGGAATCGGACTCAACGAAAGTAAAAGATCCTATGGATGAGATCGAGGTGCCTAAGGAAATAGAAGTAGTAGCTTGGTACACACCTCAAATACCAGTAAACCAAGGGCCTGGTGAATACTGGGGGCTACCAGGTTTAATTTTAGAGGTTAATGCAGATAGAACTACCATTCTTTGCTCCAAAATAGTTTTAAATCCAGAAGAAAAAGAAGAAATCAAAAAACCTACTAAAGGCCAAGAGGTGACTCGCAAAGAGTATAACCAAATCATGAAAGATAAAATGGAAGAAATGCGCGAAATGTATGGTGGAAGACGTGGCGGAGGTGGTCATCGACGCTAATTTTAATATTACTTACCAATCAAAAAAATCAAATGAAACAAATAATAATTGTGCTATGCCTTATTATTAGCGGGCAAGCTTTTTCACAAATTACCCTTCAGGGTGTTGTAAAGGATAGTGTTGGAAATCCGTTGGAATTGGCTAATGTCATCGCCATAAACAAAGTAACCAATGCCTTGGAGTCTTATGGGATTACAAATGACAAAGGAAAATTCAAATTGGATTTGGAAACCAATTCCATGTATTCTATTCAAGTGAGTTATGTAGGTATGAAAACCTATAACGAAGAGGTGACCACGGGAGAGTCTAATGTCATCAAGGATTTCACTTTATCATCAGATAATACTTTGGATGAGGTTGAATTGGTTTATGAGATGCCAGTAACGGTTAAAGGAGATACGCTTGTTTATAACGCCGATTCCTTTAAGTCTGGTACCGAACGTAAGCTTGAAGATGTTCTCAAAAAGTTGCCAGGAGTGGAAATTGATGACGATGGTCAAATAAAGGTGGAAGGAAAGACGGTTTCTAAAGTCATGGTCGAGGGTAAGGATTTCTTTGATGGGGATTCCAAATTGGCAACCAAAAATATTCCTTCAGATGCTGTTGACAAGGTTCAGGTTTTAAAAAACTTTGCTGAGGTAGGACAGCTTAGCGGTGTCCAAAACAATCAGGATAACATCGCGATCAACATCAAGCTGAAAGAAGGAAAGGATAACTTTTGGTTTGGTACCGTAACGGCTGGTGCTGGTCTGGCTAGTGAAGATGGTTTGTATTTGGTGCAGCCTAAGGTATTTTATTATAACCCGAAATACAGTATTAACTTCATTGGTGACTTAAATAATATCGGCGAGGTGGCTTTTACGCGTAGAGACTATTTTAATTTTTCTGGAGGATTCAGGATGCCTAGTCGTCAAAGTGGGACCAACATAAGCTTGGGGAATAATAATCTTGGTTTTTTAACTATGCAAAATAACCGAGCCAAGGAGATTAATTCAAAGTTCGCAGCTCTTAATTTTAGTTATTCTCCTAAAAAGACGTTAGACTTAAGTGGTTTTGCCATTTTTACCAGCAACCGAACTAGGATGCAGGAAAACAATTCCATACAGTATACTAATAGCAATCTGGGTATTCCAGATGAAGATACCCAAACCAATACCAACCAGAAAAGTGATTTGGGAATGGTCAAGTTAAGTGCTAAATACAAACCGAATTCTAGCAATCAATTGGATTACGATATTTTAGCAAGAACGTCAAAGGAGTCTCAGGACCAATATGTGGTGTCCTCTGTTTTGGGGAATACCGATCAATCGGAAAACTCAGATCCATATAGTATCAATCAGAATTTGAACTATTACTATACCCTAAACGATAAAAATATATTTGCCTTGGAGATACAGCATTTGTTGCAGGATGAGGATCCCTTCTACAATGCAGTCTTGGAGAATATGGATGGACCTGATGATGCAGATAACTATTATTCAACCGCAGATGGCTTGGGGCTGGATTTAAATCAATCAGTTTATAATATCAATCAAGAAAAACGTGTCAAGACGAATCAGTTGGATGCTAAATTGGACTATTGGTATGTCTTGAATCAAAAAAGCAATTTAAACTTGACCTTAGGAACCATTTATAGCAATCAAAAATTCAACTCCAATATATTTCAATTGTTGGATAGTAATGAAACATTAGATCCTGCTCCCTCAATAAACGACGGACTCATAGGAAATGATATCAATTACACATTTTCTGATTTATATATGGGGTTACACTACCAATTAAAGGCAGGTATATTTACCTTTACTCCTGGTTTTTCGGTGCATTCTTATAGTTCAAAAAATGAACAATTCAACATTGATTATACCAATAATTTCTTCCAGTTTTTACCCGATTTTGACACGCGTATCCAATTGAAAAAAAGTGAGCATATCAACATAAACTACCGAATGCAAACACAATTTACCGATGTCAATCAGTTGGCAGAAGGTATTGTCATGAACAATTACAATTCCTTTTTTACGGGTAATTATGCTTTGGAAAATTCGTTGTCACATAATGTGAGTTTGACTTATTTCAGCTTTAATATGTTCAACTATACCAATGTGTTTGCCAACATCAATTATAACAAAAACATTGATCAAATACGTAATCAATCCATTTTTGAAGATGGTAGCGTGATTCGTTTGTCATCCCCTTTTAATTCTAATTTTTCTGATGAAAGTTTAAGTGCCAATGGTCGTTTTCAGCGTACTTTTAAAAAGTTGAGAGCCACGGCAAGTGCCAATTTTAGTTATACCAAGTTTAACCAGTTCATTAATGGACTTCGTTCTATCAATGAGAATTACAATCAAAACTACAGAATGCAATTGGGGTCCAATTTTAGGGAGGCTCCTAATTTTGAAGTGGGATACCGTTTTGGGATACAGGACTCCGATTTAGGAACTACTTATAACAAGACCTTTACCAATGCGCCAAGTGTCGAGTTTGATGCTTTAATTTGGAAGCGATTTACCTTTAGAACAGAGTATGCTTATACGCGTGTCAGCCCTCAAGATCGAGAGGCGCAGGTGTTTGATTTTTGGGATGCCAGCTTAAATTACCGTAAGGATCAAGATGCTAAGTGGGAGTTTGAATTGAAGGCAACCAACTTGTTAAATACCCAGTCGCAGTCACAAACCAATGTGTCAGACTTTTCTATAAGTATCAACGATTACTACATACAGCCACGATTTATTACGTTGAGAGCGGTTTATAATTTATAAAACAAAAAAGCCTTCCAACTTGGAAGGCTTTTTTGTTTTTAAAGGTATTCGGCTTATAAACCAAACGCTTCTTTTACTTGATCTACATAATCCAATTTTTCCCAAGTAAACAATTCCACATCTAGGGTAACGGTTTCCCCGTTAGGTTGTGAAAAAGTTTTGGTTACAATTTCGTTATCTCTTCCCATATGGCCATATGCAGCGGTTTCACTATAGATGGGTTGTCTTAGTTTTAGGCGCTCTTCAATAGCTGCTGGTCTCATGTCAAAAATTTCAGAAACCTTTTTTGCAATCTCACCATCAGACAGGGTCACATTTTTAGTGCCGTAGGTATCTACAAAAATTCCCATTGGTTCTACGACTCCAATAGCATAACTTACCTGTACCAATACCTCGTCACATACACCAGCAGCTACTAAGTTTTTAGCAATGTGTCTTGTGGCGTAAGCAGCACTTCGGTCTACCTTACTTGGGTCTTTACCTGAAAACGCTCCACCACCGTGGGCGCCTTTACCACCGTAAGTATCCACGATTATTTTTCTACCAGTTAAACCAGTATCACCATGAGGTCCTCCAATGACAAACTTGCCAGTAGGATTGATGTGGTATTTGATATCGTCATTAAAAAGTTCTTGGTTGCGTTTAGGTAATTGAGCTACCACTCTTGGAATCAAGATGTTCTTAATGTCGGTTCTTATTTTTTCTAACATGGCCTCGTCCTCGTCAAACTCATCATGTTGCGTAGATACCACAATTGCTTCAATCCGTTGTGGAATATTGTCGTCGCTATATTCAATAGTTACCTGTGCTTTTGAATCGGGGCGTAAATAGGTAATGTCTTTATTTTCTCTTCTTAAAACAGCCAGTTCCTTCAAAATAACATGAGAAAGGTCTAATGCTAAAGGCATATAATTATTGGTCTCTTTGGTGGCGTATCCGAACATCATTCCCTGGTCACCGGCACCTTGCTCTTCCTTGCTAGCTCTATCAACTCCACGATTGATATCGTCAGATTGCTCGTGGATGGCAGAAAGTACCCCGCAGGAATTTCCGTCAAACATATACTCGCCTTTGGTGTAACCGATTTTATTGATAACGTCCCTGGCAATTTTTTGAACGTCTAAATAAGTATGTGATTTAACCTCGCCAGCCAAAATAACCTGTCCTGTAGTTACTAGCGTTTCGCAGGCAACTTTGGAATCCTTGTCAAAGGCCAAAAAGTTATCAATTAATGCATCGCTTATCTGATCTGCAATTTTATCTGGATGTCCTTCAGAAACACTTTCCGAAGTAAATAAATATGACATATTACTTTAATTTTTCCGAGAAAAGGAGAGGGATTGCAAGAGAATACTTGTAGCAAGTACTGCTTTAGCATTGTTTTATAGAGGTTGCAATCAGTTCAAATCTTTCCTCGTTATTAATATCGTGGGCAAAACTACGAATTTAATCTGTATTGAAAAACTAAAGTAAGTTAAAATGAAAAAGGGCCATTTGAAAAAAAATGACCCTTAAAATATCTGATATTAAATGCTTTCTAATGTTCGTTCAAACGAAAGTCAGGATAGGCATCCATGCCGTGTTCGTGAGCATCCAATCCTTCCAATTCCTCCCTTTCTGATACGCGAATACCCATGGTTTTTTTGAGGGTGAAAATGATGAGAAAAGCACAGGTGGAACAAAAAATACCATAGCATGCAATCCCGATTAACTGACTTAAGAATTGATCCATTCCTGCCAAGTTTCCAAAGATTCCAACGGCAAGCGTTCCCCAGATTCCACATATTAAATGTACTGCAATAGCACCCACAGGGTCATCAAGTTTTAATTTATCAATCAAAGCAACACCTAAAACGATTATAATTCCGGCAACAACCCCAATAAATATGGCGTCAGATGGACTCATTTGGTCAGCTCCTGCTGTTATACCAACTAAACCGCCTAAAATACCATTCAGCAACATGGTTAAATCCATGTTTTTATACATCAAAGTTGAAAATATAGAGGCAGACATACCTCCCGCTGCTGCGGCTAAACATGTGGTAACTAAAGTAATTGAAGTGGCGCTTGGGTCGGCTGATAATACTGATCCGCCATTGAATCCAAACCAACCTAACCATAAGATTAGGACCCCAGCTGTAGCTAGAGGAATGTTATGACCTGGAATGGCTTGTGGTTTGCCATTTTTGAATTTCCCAATTCTGGGGCCCAATAGGCAAACAGCAACCAAAGCTGCCCAACCCCCAACGGAGTGTACAAGGGTAGATCCTGCAAAATCATAAAAAGGAGTATCCATTTGGTCCAAAAAACCCGTTCCCCATTTCCAAGAGCCCGCAATAGGATAAACCAAGCCAACGTAGATGATGGTGAAAATCATAAACGGGCCTATTTTTATACGTTCGGCAACGGCACCAGAAACGATAGTTGCTGCTGTGGCTGCAAACATACCTTGAAACAGGAAGTCGGTCCAATAAGTGTAACCGCCATCTGCATATTCGGCTGTCAAACCATTTTCAGGAAGGGAGAGTCCAAAAAGGTCAATGAAGTAATCTGGTAAAACACCTCCAAGACAAAAACTTCCGGGATACATCAGGTTGAAACCAATAATGTAGTAAAGAAGCAGTCCAGAAGTGATGATGAACATATTTTTAAATAGGATGTTGATGGTGTTTTTCTGTCTGGTTAAACCGATCTCCAAAAAACCAAAGCCTAGGTGCATAAAAAAAACCAAGGCGGTACAAATCATCATCCAAACATTGTTGATAGTTAATTCCATAGCTATTAATTATTTTAAAGTATCTCCTCCTTTTTCTCCTGTTCGTATTCTGTAAACTTCATTGATGTCGCTTACAAAAATTTTTCCATCACCAACGTCACCCGTAGCAGCCGATTTTAAAATGGTCTTTATGGTGATTTCCTCAAAATCATCATTAACTACAATAGATAAATGGCGTCTTTGAATGTCGCTGGTACTATAGGATACACCACGATAAACATGGCCCTCTTTTTCATTGCCTACTCCGGTGACATCCCAATAGGAAAAGAACATGACCCCAACCTCGTGTAAGGCTTCTTTGACTTCGCTGAATTTTGATTTTCTGATGATGGCTTCGATTTTTTTCATTTCAAAAAAATTAGAACAAATTTTTCGGGTGTAAATCTATAAAAAAAGACATTATACCCTAAAAAAATGATGGTTAAAACTTAATAATTGATAAAAATGAGCATTCAACCCCTTTTAAAAATAGGGTTGAACTTAAAATATGTTTAAATTCTGTAATCGTAGGCCTATAGCCGGTTTGCGGGCTTTTATTTCTGATTAAAATTGATAAAAGTTGATGATTTTAACAAATTAACATCGTAAAATTTCTGTTTTTTATTTTAAAGTCGATAATAATGAGGTTGATTATTTTTTTTATTAAAAAAATGATAAGGGTATTTTAAGAAATTCGTAATAATGATTGGATTTTAAGGATAGGGCTTCTTTATTCCGTAACTTAGAAATCCTTTTCCCCCAATTTTAATAGTTAAAAATGAAAGAACAATGATGAAGAAACAAGGATTGTATTTGCCCGAATTTGAACACGATAATTGCGGTGCCGGTTTTATTTGTAGTCTTACAGGTAAGCGTTCCAATGATATCATTCACAAGGCGCTCGAAATTTTGGTAAAACTTGAGCATAGAGGAGCCGTAAGTGCTGATGGAAGAACTGGTGATGGCGCTGGTATTTTGATTGATATTCCACATGACTTTTTTGTGAAGAATTGTGGCTTTGAATTGCCCGAACGCGGACAATATGCAGTGAGTAATGTGTTTCTTCCCAAGAAAATTAATCAAACAGATTATTGTGTCACTGTTTTTGAAGAGGCCATTAAGGAGCAAGGTCTCAAGCTTCTGGGGTGGAGAAATGTGCCTGTTGACAACTCAAATATTGGTAGAATAGCTAAGGTTTCCGAACCTACCATAAGACAAGTTTTTATAGGTAAAGAAAATGATGAGCAAACCGATTTTGATTTTACAGTAAAGTTATACACAGCTAGAAAAATAGCAGAACATACCATTTATAATTCTAGGGTTTCTGAGGCCAGTTTTTTCTATTTACCCAGTTTGTCAACCAAGACCATTATATATAAAGGACTTTTGATGCCTGAGGATATTAGTGTCTATTACAAGGATCTACAAGATCCTTTATTGGATGCCAAATTAGCCTTGGTACATCAACGGTTTTCTACCAATACCTTCCCAACTTGGGATTTGGCTCAGCCCTTTAGATACATGTGTCATAATGGAGAGATAAATACTTTAAGAGGAAATGTGTCTCGAATGTTTTCCCGTGAAGAGCTAATGAAAAGTGACTTATTCGGAAAGAATTTGAAGCGGGTGCTTCCTACTGTTCTTAAGGGAAAATCGGATTCTGCCCAAATGGATATGGTGGTTGAAATGTTGTTGATGACTGGCAGAAGTTTGCCAGAAGTCATGATGATGTTGGTTCCTGAGGCTTGGGAGAAAAACCCTGAAATGTCTGAAACCAAAAAGGCATTTTATGAATTTAACTCCTGTTTAATGGAGCCATGGGATGGTCCGGCCTCTATTCCTTTTACCGATGGAACATACATTGGTGCGCTATTGGATAGGAATGGCTTGAGACCATCAAGGTATACGGTTACCAAGGATGACTATGTCATCATGTCTTCAGAAACGGGTGTTTTAGAAATCGATCCAAAAAATGTCAAATTCCATGGCCGATTGGAACCGGGTAAAATGTTCTTGGTGAACATGGATGAAGGACGAATTGTGAACGATGAGGAAATTAAGGAATTAGTCGCCTCCAAGCATCCTTATCAGCAATGGTTGAAGAATAATTTAATACACCTTAGGGATATTCCTTATGGTGACGGACCCATCATTCATCTGGAAGAAGGTCTTCATAAAAGACAAACTGTTTTCGGTTATACCCAGGAAGACTTGAATACCATTATTAAACCAATGGCTCAAGGAGGTAAAGAACCGATCGGTTCTATGGGGAGTGATACCCCCATAGCGGTATTGTCTGAAAGGCCACAACTCTTATACAATTATTTTAAACAACTGTTTGCTCAAGTAACCAATCCGCCATTGGATGGTATTAGGGAGGAGTTGATTACAGATATCAGTTTGACCTTAGGTAGTGATACCAATATTTTTAAGATAAACGAGAAGCATTGTAGGAAGCTGAAAATTCAAAATCCAGTAATTTCCAAACAGGATTTAGATAAGATCAAACACTATGATAAAAGCCCTAATTACCAAGTAACATCCATTTCCATGTTGTATGAAGTGGGCAAGGGTGTTAATGGTTTGGAAGAACGGCTCGAAGCTTTGGTTAAAACAGCTTCGGAGGCTATCGATAGTGGCACAAATATTATTATTTTAAGTGATCGTGGCGTCAATGATAAGAAAGCACCTATTCCAGCTTTATTGGCTTGTTCTTATGTGAACAACGGACTTTATGCTTTAGGGAAACGCTCCAAAATAAGTATCATCATAGAATCTGCAGAACCAAGGGAAGTTCATCATTTTGCCCTATTGTTTGGTTATGGCGCTAGTGCCATTAATCCGTATATGGTTAATGAAATTATCAAAGAGCAATTAAAAGAAAAGGAAATTGTAGATGTTGATTTTATAACGGCCATTCAGAATTACAACAAGGCAGTCGGTAAAGGGATTTTAAAGGTCATGAACAAGATTGGGATTTCAACCCTTAACTCCTATAGGGGTGCCCAGTTGTTTGAATGTATTGGGATCAACACCAAAACAGTGGAAAAGTATTTTCCAAATACGGTGACAAGGATTCAAGGTATTGGTTTGCATGAAATTGAAAAGGAAATAAGGAAAAGACATAAAGCGGCCTACAAGGCCAAGGATATTGAGGCTAATTTGGATTTGGAAATTGGGGGACAATACAGATGGAGGAGAAATGGAGAAAAACATATGTTCAATCCCTTGTCTGTTGCCAAATTGCAAGAAGCGGTTCGTCAAAACAACCCGAAAACCTATAAGGAATATTCGCAGTTGGTCAATGACCAGTCAAAGGCATTGATGACACTCAGAGGTATGTTTGAGTTTACAAATTTTGACCCGATACCTATTGATGAGGTAGAACCTTGGACAGATATTGTTAAACGCTTTAAAACGGGTGCCATGTCTTATGGTTCCATAAGTAAAGAGGCGCATGAGAATTTGGCCATTGCCATGAACCGTATTGGAGGAAAAAGCAATTCGGGAGAAGGAGGAGAAGATCAAGAGCGGTTTTATAAGAGTCCGGATGGTGATTGGCGAAACAGTGCCATCAAGCAGGTGGCTTCGGGTCGTTTTGGGGTGACTTCAAATTACCTGACTAGCGCTCAAGAAATTCAAATTAAAATGGCTCAAGGAGCCAAACCGGGAGAGGGTGGCCAATTGCCAGGTCCTAAAGTGAATAAATTTATTGCCAAAACGAGAAACTCGACCCCTTATGTGGGATTGATTTCGCCACCTCCTCATCACGATATTTACTCCATTGAGGATTTATCCCAATTGATTTACGATTTAAAATCAGCCAATAGAGAGGCCCGTATCAATGTGAAATTGGTCTCCGAGGTGGGAGTGGGTACGGTTGCTGCTGGTGTGGCCAAAGCCAAGGCAGATGTGATTTTAATCTCTGGTCATGATGGCGGTACAGGGGCTTCACCGCTTACTTCCTTAAAACATGCCGGATTGCCATGGGAATTGGGTGTTGCTGAGGCGCAACAAACGTTGGTGATGAATGATTTAAGAAGTCGTGTGGTTTTAGAGTGTGACGGACAATTAAAAACTGGAAGAGATGTAGCCGTTGCCTGCTTGTTGGGAGCTGAAGAATTTGGATTTGCTACGGCACCATTGGTGGCATCTGGATGTATCATGATGCGGGTATGTCATTTAAATACCTGTCCTGTAGGTATCGCAACCCAAAATCCGGAGTTGCGTAAAAAGTTTGAAGGAAAACCAGAGCATGTTGTTAATTACATGTATTTCGTGGCTCAGGAATTGCGAGAGATTATGGCCCAGTTAGGATTTAAGACGGTTGATGAAATGGTCGGGCAAGTTCAAAAATTGGATCGTAATCGAGCTATTGAGCACTTCAAGTCTTCAGGAATCGATTTGTCACCCATTCTGCATGTAATTCGTACACCGAAGCATGTCAAAATTCACCATGCTGAGAACCAAGAACATCATTTGGAAACGCACCTTGATTTTAAAATTTTAGAAATGGCTCATCCTGCCATTTTTAGGAAGGAAAAAACCTATCTCGATTTCAAAATCACCAATATAGACCGGGCGGTAGGGGCTATTTTAAGCAATGAAATTTCAAAAATATATGGGGCCCAGGGCTTACCCGAAAACACCTTGAATTTGAATTTTACAGGTTCGGCAGGTCAAAGTTTTGGAGCTTTTGGAACCAAAGGACTTACCATGATTGTTAACGGAAATACCAACGACTATTTGGGGAAAGGTCTTTCAGGAGCTAAACTAATAATAAAAGTTCCCGAAGAATCGGATATTATTCCGCAAGATAATGTCATAACTGGCAATGTGACTCTTTACGGAGCGACCTCTGGTGAAGTTTATATCAATGGAAAAGCTGGAGAGCGTTTCTGTGTTAGAAATTCGGGTGCCAAGGCCGTTGTAGAAGGAATTGGCGACCATGGTTGCGAATACATGACAGGTGGTGTAGCTATCATTCTTGGAAAAGTAGGTAGGAATTTTGGTGCTGGTATGAGTGGTGGTATTGCCTTTGTTTTAGATGATTCCAAAACCTTTAAGGCGCATTGCAATTCAGAACACTTGAATCTATTGCCCGTTGAGGAGGAGCAGGATATCTTACTTCTGAAGGAGTTGGTAGAAAACCATTACAATGCGACCTTGAGCCCTTTGGCTCAAAAAGTATTGGAAGAATGGGAAACGTATTTGCCTCAATTTATTAAGGTATTACCTGAAGAATACCGTCAGGCATTAATTAAGTTGGAAGAGGAAGAAAAAATGGTTACGCAATAAACGCATTATGGGAAAGATAACAGGATTTTTAGAATATCAAAGAGAAGTGGAGCCTTACCAACCAGTTAAGGATCGTCTCAAAAATTATAAAGAGTTTACAGAAAAACTACCAGAAGAAAATTTAAAGCATCAAGGAGCCAGATGTATGGACTGTGGTATTCCTTTTTGTCATAGCGGTTGTCCCTTAGGAAACCTTATTCCAGATTTCAATGATAAGGTTTATAAAGGAAAGTGGAAAGAAGCGGCAGAAATTCTGCATGCTACCAATAATTTTCCTGAATTTACGGGACGATTATGTCCGGCTCCTTGCGAAGAGGCTTGTGTTCTGGGGATTAATGAAGACCCAGTGACCATTGAAAATATCGAAAAAAATATAGTAGAAGAAGCCTTTAAAAATGGTTGGGTAAAACCCAAGCCGCCCAAGGTGAGAACGGGTAAAAAAGTAGCTGTTATTGGTTCGGGGCCAGCTGGTTTGGCAGCCGCACAACAATTAAATAGAGCAGGTCATCATGTGACTGTGTATGAACGGGATCAAAAAGTGGGAGGCCTTTTGCGTTATGGTATTCCAGATTTTAAATTGGAAAAGCATATCATAGACAGAAGAGTAGAGGTTATGGAGGCCGAGGGAATCCAGTTTCAAACCAATAGCCACGTGGGCGAAAACATCCTGGTTAAAGATTTGAAGAAAGAGTATGATGCCATTGTATTGTGTGGAGGCGCTACCAAACGCCGGGGGCTTCCAATTGAAGGGGCTGATGCCAAGGGAATTTATCAGGCCATGGATTTTTTAAAACAAAATAATCAGCGGGTTTCGGGAGAAGTATTTGAGGAGGAAGCGCTTTTAGCCAAAGGTAAAAAAGTGATTGTGATTGGGGGAGGTGATACAGGATCCGATTGCATCGGAACGAGTAACCGTCATGGAGCAAAATCGGTAACAAATTTTGAAATCATGCACAAACCTACAATTGAGAGACCGGTAGATCAACCGTGGCCTTATTGGCCCATGAGGTTAAGAACCAGTTCGTCTCATAAAGAGGGGGTGGAGCGTGTTTTTAGTATTTCTACCAAACGATTCAAAAAGGATAAAAAAGGAAATTTGACAGGCTTGGTTACCTGTGAGGTGGAATGGATAAATAAACCAGGACAAAGACCTGTATTACAGGAAGTGCCGAATACCGAAAAGGAATGGGAATGTGATATGGTGCTTTTGGCACTAGGGTTTGTGGGATCAGAAGATACTTTGGTGGATAAGTTTGGTTTGGAAACCGATATGAGAACCAACGTGAAGGCAGGTGAAAAAAACTACCAAACCAATGTAGCCAAAGTGTTTGCCGCTGGTGATATGAGAAGGGGGCAGTCCTTAATTGTGTGGGCTATTTCCGAAGGCCGACAAGCTGCTCACCATGTAGATGCCTTTTTAATGGGAACATCCTATTTGCCTTTAAAGGGTGACGGGGATTTGCCTAGGGTGTAAAAATTACTTTTTTGTATCTAAATATAAATGGGAAGGGCGGATTTGTAGTTCGTCCTTTTTCTATTTTTAGCAGCTTTTATTTACTACCTAATGTCTTTAACAACTTAATTCTTCCAAGTTAGCTTTTATTGGTTTATGATAAGGTTTTGTGATGAAATGATTTCGGATTTCTGATGTAGGTCGTCATTATGGTTGCAATGACAATCAAAATGGTGACCTCATAAGGCTTTCCTTTGTACATATGAATATATACAATAATAGTCATATAAAGAGCCAAAAGAAAGGTTCCGATGAGCATGGTTTTACGGTATAGAAACAAAGCGGTGGAAATTAAAAGAAAAACACCAGTAGCAATCATGATATTGCTATTGGCTAAAATTTTATCAGTTTGATTGGAGTTCAATAGTTTATCTAAAGCTTTTGGAATGTAGAACAGGGTTATGATTAATGAAGGAAGCCATGTCAATATTTTGCGTATTGGTTGTTCAAGTCCTTTACTAATTCTATACATACGCTATTCGGTATTTGTAAGATTGTTTAGAATATTTGCCTACTGGTTGTTTCAAACTGAAACTTCTTTTAATACAAGATAGTAAAATTGTGTTTTTTTTCAGAAGATAAATCAGACAGATAAAATCAAAAGCCCTTACTGGCCTTTTAATGAGATAATTCAATCTTCCTGATTCAAATATTTAAGCCCTTCATATAAAGCTATTAAAGGAACGGATCTATGGTCTTCCTTATCAAAATACGCAACTTTAATTTTTAAATCTGGCCCGAACCTATCACTTATTAAACTATAAAAAGCGTCATGTCTTTTTTTGTTTCTTTCAAAATTAGCTTCTCCTTGGTTCGCAGATGCGATGTAAAGTTTTTTATTCAGGCCTGAAAGAGAGGTGGAGTCAATTCTGTTTTTCATTATTTCCTCATCCCACCATATGCTTGGGTCTATGGCGATGTAGCTATCAAATAATCTGTTTTCATCCAAATAAGAATTTAAAACTAGAAGTCCTCCTAAAGAATGCCCTATAAGTGTTCTGGTTTGTTCTGTCCGGTAGGTTTTATCAAGAAATGGCACTAATTCTTTTTCAATAAAGTTTAAAAACTTTAGGCCTCCTCCCATTGTATTTGGTCGTTTGGTTTTGATTTTAGTGGTTGTAAAATCTCGTTCGCGGTCAACATTTTCAATGGCCACAATGATACTTTCTGGCATCAAATGATTACGGTTTCTTGCTGAACTCATAAAATGAACTACTCCAATAGTGGTTTTAAAGAAGGTGTATCCATCTAATAGTATAATGACAGGGTATTTTTGGTCTAATAAAGATGTTTCTTCATAGGAATCGGGAAGACTAATAAGACATGTCCTTTTTTCATTTAGAATATTGGACTGTATAACCAATTGATTGGTTATTGTTCTCCCTTCTATATTTTGGCTCTCGGTAATTTGTGTCCATCCTAAAAAAACGAATAGGAATAACAATTTTAAATAATTCATTTGAAGGAGGCGAGGGATTTGTTTATTCATGTATGTAAAGATAGGAACAGGTAGGTGCCTGTAAGCGACTTTTCTTAAGAAATCTAAGAGGTGCATGTGATTTTTTGCCCTATTGAATTGATCCTGTTTTAATTTAATTCTAACTTATTTAGTCTTCTATTCTGTTGTATTTTTTCAAGGTCTCAATAAGTAAATCATGTGGAAGGGCGTGTGCTTTATTGCCATTGATACCCTCCATGGTTTCTGCAGCTACCATGGCATTGATTATAGCTTCTTCAACAACTTGAACGGTAGCCTCAAAAACAGGCATGAGAAGATCATTAGACATGGTTTGAACGGTAGTCATCTCTCCTCGATTAAAGGCTTTCTCATTAGCGGTTGAAAATGCTAAAAAGATATCGCCCGAACCGTTGCTTCCACGGCCTCCTACGATACCAACCCCTAACGGTATTCTTTGTGCAATTCTTTTTAACTGATGAGGCAGAAGCGGGACATCTGTGGCTACTATGACAATGATTGATCCGTCACCTTCTTGTCTACTCGATTTGGGAGGTGCCTTATATTCATAATTTAGGGTGTCTTTTAGTTCTATTCCCACTGGAACACCTGCAATAGAAAGATTTCTTTTAGCCCCAAAATTAGATTGTACCAAAGCCCCAACTGTATACTGGGTGTCATTAATCTCAAAGACCCTAGAAGAAGTGCCAGTGCCACCTTTAAAACCCAAACACATCATGCCAGTACCGCCACCAACATTGCCTTCAGCTATTTTGCCGCTACTTGCATTTTTAATAGCTTCCAAAACATGGTTTTCTTTAACGTGAAAACCGTAAATATCATTTAAAAAACCATCATAGGTTTCGGCTACAACGGGGTAAGTATACCACCAATTCTCTCCACGGTACCAATCGGTGTCAACAAACCATTTCAATACGGCTTGCCTCACTTCTCCAACGCTGTTGGTATTGGTAATCATGATTGGTGTTTCTAGAAATCCAGATTCGGTTACCCATGTTGTACCCGTCATTTCTCCATTCCCATTTAGACTATACCAATTGGCGTAAACTGGACTGAATTTTTTAGCTTTTCCACGAGGAAAAATGGCGGTGACACCAGTTCGAATAGGTCCTTTACCAATAACATTCTCACCCTCACCAGAAATGATGGTGCTGTAACCTACTTCAACACCTTTTACGTCAGTAATGGCATTGTTCAATCCTGGCACTCCAACAAAAGGAACTCCTAAATCCCTAGCTCTTGGTTTTTGGGCATGGGAATAAAAACATAGCAATAGGGTTATTATGAATATCGAAATTCTTTTCATAGGAATGGATTCAGTTATTAATGATTGGTTTTTTCTAATAAATAAGGATTTTCAGGGATTACCACTGTATTTTGAATCATAGTCCACCATCCATTCAATACCATATTTGTCCCGAAGCATTCCAAAATAGGAGCCCCAAGGGCTATCTGAAATGGGTACTTCTATAGTGCCTCCAACTGAAAGCCCATTAAATAACTGGTCTGCTTCCTCTTTGGAATCGGCACTAATGGAGATTTTACTTCGTGTTTCATTTTCATTATGCTTCCCCATAAATTCAGGCGTGTCACTGGCCATTAATAAATCTGTTTCGCCTATAGGTAATGCAATATGCATGATTTTTTCAGCTTCGCTTTCAGGAATGGGGTGTTCAGAATTTGGAAGGTCTTTAAAACGGATGACCATGGCAAAGTCTCCACCAAAAACAGATTTGTAAAAGGTAAATGCTTCTTCAGCGTTACCATTAAAATGGATGTAAGGATTTATTTGAGCCATATCTTTTTGTTATTGGTTTTCAGTTAAATAAGTTCAATATATTTTCTCAAATAAAAAAGTAATGTCCCTAAAAAAGGAATATCTTTTGCTAAAAAATAAAAAACCAGACATTTTCAAGCTCCTTATCGCTTTTAAATATCTGGTCTTTCAATACTTTTAACTTCCTAAAAGGAAATAGGAGTTTATGAATGCATATCTATCACAAACTCTTCTCTGGGGATTCTTACTTTTTTCAAAGGTTTCACCCAATCTTTTTCTTCATCAGAATACCCAATGTAAATTAATGACACACTTTTAAGTCCCATCTCTTGCAATCCAAGTACTTCATCCACAACTTGGTTGTCAAAACCTTCAGCTGGACAGGTGTCAATTTTTAATTCGGCAGCTTGCGCTAGGGCTAGACCTAATGCAATGTAGGTCTGTCTCGAAGTGTGGGCAAAATTAACTTCAGCCGGAAGATCTAAATAGATTTCTTTCAATTTGTCAGTGTAACTACTAAATCTTCCACGAGGTAATTCACGTTCATCAGTGGTGTAGTCATAAACTTTATCAATTCTTTCAGCCGTGTAATTGTCCCATGCTGCAAAAACCAAGATATGGGAACAATCTCTCATAGAATCTGGATTTAAAGCTCCTGGTACTAACTTTTCTTTAATTTCTTGATCTGATACTAAAATAAGTCTGAATTGTTGCAGACCAGAAGAAGTTGGAGCTAGTCTGGCGGCTTCAATTATTTTTTCAATATCGGCTTTACTTACTTTTTTGTTTGGGTCAAATGCCTTTACCGCATGTCTCCATTCAAGATTCTCTATTAATGACATTTCTTATTATTTTAATGATTTGTTGTGTTTAATGTAACTTCAATGTTGTTTCTGGTGGCATTGGAATAAGGACAGATCTCATGTGCCTTGTCAGATAGAGATTTAGCTTCTTCCATGGAAACGCCAGGGATGTTTATATCGAGTGTTACGGCTAGCGCATATCCGCCATTAGTTACCATGCCAATGCTGACATGGGCATTAACAGTGGTCGTGCCAGCATCAACTCCCTTTTTACTTATGATAAGATTTAAGGCACTGTCAAAACAAGCGGCATAACCTGCGGCAAATAACATCTCAGGATTTGGGTAGTTATCCGATTCTCCTCCCATGGCTTTTGGAAGGCGAACTTCTAGATCTAGTATACCGTTGTCGCTTTTTACATGTCCATTTCTTCCACCAGTTACTTTGGCAGCTGTTGTATAGATTGTTTTCATTCTTATTTATTAATCTGGATTAAAATTTGTTCAATGATTTCTTTTAGTTCTTGCAATTGATTGATTGGAATATTAAATGATGACGCCATTTGATCAGGAATACATTCGGCCTTTTCATACATTTTTTTACCCGAAGGCGTCAAACTAATTTGAACAATGCGTTCATCATTCTTATTTCTTTTCCTTTCTATTAGCTTTTTCTGTTCCAGCCTTTTCAGCAATGGGGTTAGCGTACCACTGTCTAAATGCAACTTGCAGCCTATTTCAGAAACATGCTGCTCACCACTTTCCCACAGAACAAGCATGACCAAATATTGAGGGTAGGTGAGGTCTAAGTCCTTTAATATGGGTCTGTAGAGGTTAATCACTTCTTTGGCTAACGTATAAACAGGAAAGCACACTTGATTACTTAATTTTAAATTTTCTGACATGACTTTTAAAACAGAATGCAAAAGTAAAGCACAATTAAATTGTGCGCAATTTAATTGTGCTAAATATTTGTGAAAATGGCCTGACTACTTTTATGAAATTAACTTATGTGAAGTATAAAAATGAAAGGACTATTGTTTCCTTAAACTTTGAAATCTCTTTATATGTAGGCTTTTTAAAAAATATAATTCTTAGGATTTCATATGATTTTGGCTATCTATTGAAGCGTTTCGAATCCATAACCAAGCATCTCCTATATCATCATCTTGAACAATTTTGGAAAACATAAAACCATTTTTTTCCAATATTTTTGTGGAAGCATTATGTTCCGGAGCAGTTTTGGCAATGACCTTTAAATCAGGATTCTCTTTTTCTACAATAGATATAAGAGCTGCACAAGCAAAGGATGCCACGCCTTGTCCTTCAAATTTTTTGAATGTCCAATAGGCAATTTCAACAGCTCCATCTTTTGGACTTCCAGTGAAACTGCAAGTTCCTACTACCTTGTCGTCCTTCAAGATCAGGTAGGCAATCCAAGGAGGGATAAATCCTATTTTTGGATAGTAACTTTCATAAATGCCCAACAATTGCTGGCTTTCCGGAGAATCAAAAATGGGGTTTAATTTGTTCTCGTTTAATTCTAGAGCTCTTAATCTCACTTTAAATTATTTTTGGTCGTTACTTAACAAATGTATGGTCCAACAAATCATTGCGATGTAATGTTTTAAGGATTAAGTTAAAGCTACATATTAAATTCAAAAGTTGTAGAATATTATCTGAAAGTTTGATGTTCAAGATTACTACTTGGTTGAGGATATGGCTAATTTTAAAGGCAGGAATTTAAGAAATTGGATTCTCAATTCAATTTCTTCACTACCTTTGCAAAGTCATGAAACCATTAAGAAATTATGATGATTTATGAGGCGGCAACCTTGTTTTGCAGCTCTTTTGTGAATGGTTTTAAGGACAAGAAATACAGACAAATTTAATTAGCTTAGTGAAAATGATGGATTCGGATGTTAAACAAATAACGGAGCTTGAAGCTTATTTTTCAAAGTTTAGGGAGCATATTGTAGGCAATGATCAGGAATTTGAATCACCTTATGGCAAGAAAAAAATCTTGTATGCCGATTGGACAGCCAGTGGCCGCTTATATCGACCAATAGAGGATAAACTGCTCAATAACATTGGTCCATTTGTGGCTAATACACATACCGAGACATCCATCACAGGTTCGGCCATGACTTTGGCCTACCATCAGGCCAGGACGATTATCAAAAGGCATGTCAATGCCTCTGCAGATGACGTTTTGATAACGACAGGAACGGGCATGACTGGAGCTATCAATAAATTTCAGCGTATTTTGGGAATAAAGCTCAATGAGAACCTGAAAGATCACACAAATGTTCCAACAGAGAAAAGACCAGTTATTTTTGTTTCTCACATGGAACATCATTCCAACCAGACTTCTTGGCTGGAAACCATTGCCAAGGTAGAAGTTATTCCTTCGGATGAAAGAGGGTTGCCTTGTTTGGAGAACTTGAATGCACTGTTGAAAAAGCATCAATCGGTTCCATTAAAAATAGCTGCTATAACAGGTTGTTCTAATGTGACCGGAATTAGAACCAATTATCATGATATTGCCAAATTGATGCATCAGAACAATGGGCTATGTTTTGTTGATTTTGCCTGTTCAGCACCTTATGTTGCTATTGATATGCATCCTGAGGATGAAGAACAATATTTGGATGCCATTACATTTTCACCACATAAATTTTTGGGTGGTCCTGGGTCTTCAGGTGTATTGATTTTCAATAAGAAACTCTATAAAAATCTTGTGCCCGATAATCCGGGAGGCGGAACAGTTTCCTATACAAACCCATGGGGAGATCATGATTACATCGATGACATAGAAACCCGTGAAGACGGGGGTACTCCAGGCTTTTTACAGGCTATAAGAATAGCATTGTCCATTCAGCTTAAAGAAGAAATGGGTGTTGAAAACATTTTGAAAAGAGAGCACGAACTCAATAAAATTGTTTTTGATAGACTTTCAAAAATTGACAATCTAACAATCTTAGCAGAAGAGCACACCGACAGATTGGGTGTATTTTCATTTTATATTGAAAATGCGCACTACAATTTGGTTGTCAAGTTACTTAATGATCGCTTTGGGATACAAACCCGGGGTGGTTGTTCTTGTGCAGGTACCTATGGACATTACCTATTGCATGTAGATCAGTTGACTTCAAAAGCCATAGAACAGAAGATATTAGAGGGTTGCCTTATGGAGCGTCCAGGTTGGGTAAGGATGTCCATTCATCCAACCATGACTAATGAGGAATTAGAAAGTATATGTGATGCCATTGAAGCAGTATCCAAATCTTTTTCTGAGTGGGGCAAGGATTATACATACAACGCCTCCAAAAATGAATTTACTCATATAGATAACATCCATACCGAGCAGCTTATTACCGAGGACTGGTTTGATTTAAAAACAACATAAAATTCGTTGTGGATTTTTCATGTTGCGAGTAAGGGTTAGAGTATCCTTACTATTTTTAATCACCATTGTTCTATGGTTGAAAATTTTGGATGTTAAAATGCTTCTGCAAAACTAATATTGAAACCATGGATGCCATTTGGGCCAAATCCCCAATCAAATCTTAGATTGGTTTGGTGCTTGCTGTCAACCATAATTCGTAACCCCGCGCCATAATTAAGCCAAAATCCATCCAGTTTTAAATCGCGATATTTGGATGCTACTCTACCGGTGCCTACCCAACCTACCATTCCAAAGATGTTCCATATGGGTAAACGATATTCTACTTGAGAATCAACCAAGATTTTATCTCGTATAGCACCTTTATAATACCCTCTCATTTGTTTATCTCCACCTAATTGTGCAAGTGCATAGAAAGGTACGTCACCACTAGTTCCAAAGGTCGTGGCTTGAAAAGCAATGATGTGATTGCTCCATGGGTTTAAGTATTTTCTGAGGTCAATCTCCCAACTCGAGAATTTAAATTCACTACCTAGAAACGAGGGGTAAAGAGTGTAGGATATTTGAGCAAAATGGCCTCCTTGGGCATTGTAACGGTTTTCTCTACCCTCAATTGCCGCAATCGCTTTTAGACCAAAAGCAAAGCCACCTTCATTACCAATGACATTGTTGGAGTAGAGATAACTATCGGGATTTGCTTCAATATCAAAATAATCTGTGAGGTCCAAACCAATCCCCGCATAGAGGTTCTTGACTTTCATCTTTTTAAGGCCCCAGGCTTCAAATTTAAATCGATTGGTTGATATCTGTTCAATATCATCAATGGAGACATCATTACCAATACCTAAAAAGTACTCCGGCGTTTTTTTATAGTTGATGTAGCTAATAATTAAATAGTCATTGTTTTTAAACATTAAATCGGTCGAAACAGATGCATTTATTCTTCCTTCCGAGGAGAAAGTGACCACTTCTGACAGTCGCGATGGTTTGGTAAGTGTATCATTTTTATAAAGGTTAAACACATTGAATTTGGCAAGACCATAGGTGTGACCGGCTTCCGATGAATAGGAATAAATGGGGACAGGTATATAGGTGAATAAATATTCAGCTTTTTTGTTGAATTTGTCAAATTTTGAAGACTTTTCATTCGATGTGGAGTCAGTCGTTTGTTGACCTATTATTGTGAAGGGAACCAAAAATAATATGACATAACATAGAGTGATGTGATACCATTTATTCTGTCTGTTTTTTTTGTTGGTCATGAATAGTCTTTTAATTACTTGAAAAACAGGTTTTTATATCAAATATAAAATTAAAAGTTGATTATTTGCCTAGAAATTATTTTTGATTTGTAACATCATTTTTATTTCTCTTATGAATTTTGATTTTGTTCAAGGGAGTTTTAAATGATTTAAGGTGAGGTAATTAGATAAATGTCGTATCTTATAGAGATAACTAAAACCTTCCGATATGAAAAAAGCAGTTTTTAAATTCAATTTAAAAACCATGATGTTCGTGGTTTTGTTCCTTTTGGGAATTCAATTAAATGCCCAAACAGCAGAAATGTCTTATGCCGTTTCAGCCGATAGTCCAACCCTAAAATGGAATCCTGCCCCAGATTTTTTTCCAGGGTGTACATTTACCATTTTACATGGGGATATAGAAAAGCCAAATTTAGATTTTCTCTTCAAGGTAGAGCCTGATACGTTCATTATGAAACATACGCACACCTCACCTGAAAGAATGATATTGATTTCTGGTACCATGGAGGTTACTTATGAAGGTGAGAAAACGCAAGTGCTCAAAGCAGGTTCGTATGCCTACGGACCAGCTAAAAAACCCCATACTGCAAAATGCCTGAAAGGTGATCCTTGTGTGTTATTTATCGCCATGGTAGATCCGTTTGATGCGGTACCTATTCAGAAGTAGTAAAAGGATGAAAATGAATTAAGATCGGAAAAGGTGGCCAATTGGGCGCCTTTTCTTTTTTCAAAATGAAAAATGAAATAGAAAGAAAGAACTCTGCTTTAATAAATAACATTCCTTTAAGACAATCCTAAGTTTTAATTAGGATAATTTGATCATCAAAACCTTAATTTTATACATGAACCTTAAAATCAATTTATTATGACAAATGAAGAAATAAAAGGAAACTGGAATCAAATAAAAGGAAAAGTTAAACAAAGCTATGGCGATTTGACTGATGATGACCTTACTTTTGCAGAAGGTAAGTTTGATGAAATGCTTGGAAGAATCCAAGAAAAAACTGGAAAGACCAAGGAAGAATTGAGAGAAGAAATTGCCAAATGGTAAGTAGTTATAAAAGTTAAAAATCCGCCATAAGGCGGATTTTTTTATTCTCAAAAGGATGTATTGAAAAGTATCCTAGTCTTTAGGAATTTCTAGATGCCATTGGGCACCACTTATGTCTGTCATGGTTATGGTGTAAACTCCTTTAGGAAGGTTTTTAAAATCAGGATGGTTCAAATGAATTTTGGCTTTCGAACCTAAAGGTACTTTTAAACTATGCTGAGAAGGGGTTGCCTTAGCTACATAATAATTGTCAATTTGCTTTGGTAGTAGGGCAGCCAGATCTTTTGAATCAAATTGAATGACTTGATCTTGATGCGCATCAAAAACTGAAATTTCAATGACCCAAGCACCATATACGTCCACACCCTCAGTTCTATAAATGTCGAAAGACAATTCGTTATTTGAAAAAGAGCCTTCGGTAAGTTCAAAATTTGGTTTAACAGATTTATTGTGCAGTGTTCCCCAAAGACCGCCATGAAAAACTTGATTGGTCAATAAAGTGATTGCTAGTATACTGAAAGAGCCTATTAAAACGACATTTTTAAAAAGACTTTCTTTAATAGGTAATACTCCAGACCCCAACCATGAAAACCACTTTTTGGACTTTAAAAAGGGGTGTTTTTTAAGCAACCAGTAATCCATAGAGTAATGGCTGCTTCCAGTTAAGAAAAGAGTGAATCCTGTGGCTATACCCAATATGCCTATTTGCCATTCGTCCAAACAGGTAGTGCCTATCCAGCCTGAACCTAATAAAATGCCCATAGCCAAGAAAAGGACTCCAAAACCCATCAAGCGAGTCCCCAATCCTAGTATAATAAATAGGCCAACAAGACCTTCTATTATTGTGAAAATTAACATGTTTATCCACAAGGCATCGGGGTGTTCCACTAAATATTGAATGATGGGTTTTATTCCTAAAGCATGAGGTAAAAAATGGTTGAATTTTTCTCCAATATATCCTGGTAAATCTGGGTCCAGTTTATCAGTTAATACAGTTCGTCTCCAAAGAGCTGAAAAATAGGTCCAACCTATCACCAATCTAAGAGCTAGAGTGAGAAATCCAGCGTTTTGTTTATAATGAGTTTGTTTCATGTTGTTTTTATTAAATGGTTAGTGTTAAATATCCTTTTTTGATTAATTGAAAACTTTTTAAAATACCGTTTTCAGCAATTTTTATAGAATTTGGTAATTCTTCAGGATTTATATGGAATTTTTTCAAGGATAACCCGCAAGCCAAGATTTGAATATGTTGCTCTTTGGCTTGTTCTAGTAGCTTGTTCAAATCTGGGTCGTTTACCATTTTTGAGACTGTTTTTCCGCAGAAGATGACAATGAAATCTCCAAATGTTTTCCCGTCTTCATTTTGAAGTTCCTGAGCAGTTAATAAAATGGGATTTAATTGTTTGATGTTTTTTGAGATAACTAAATAGTTTTGCTTGTCAGGGTTTTGCGCTTTAATATGGGTGGTTCCAAAGAGTAGGAAAACCATAGTGATTATATAATATGAAATATGATTCATTGTTAAATTTGTTTAAGTATTGAATAGCTTAACTTTAAGAAAAGAGCTAAGCAAAGAATAAGGTATAGCAACATATATGCTGTTAACCTTGAGTTTTATTTGTTATAGATTTTAAAGAGGAATCAGTTTTATAGGAACTGATGTGGTAACCTTATAAGGAGCCTAAATTAAATAGTCCTTGAAGTTTTGATACAAAATGTAATAGGGCTTAGGAGGGGTGATTTGATAATCTATCTCCTTAATTTTTGAAAGTGGCCCTATGGCTTTTTGAATGTCCCAAACCACCGGGTATGCGAAATTGCTAAAAGACAATTTCTTAGTAGGCTCAGACTTTTTTGATATAAAGTCTAAGGTTTGGTTGTCAAAGGAATGACAACTTATATTTTTTAAAGTCGTTTGGCTTTTGTTGGAAACCTCCGTTTTAGGAAATCCCAGCTCTTCTTGAATAAAGTTTCTGACTTTACAAGGTGAAACGATGAGTAGCAATACCAACCCCCAAATAGAAAATACATATTGGAAAGGGGTTATTTGTTTTGGCTTCATCATGTTGTAAACCTATAAAAAATATAGGAGGATGGTTTTAATATTTTCTTAAAAAATCAAAGAAGAATAAAGCTATTTCTGGCGGGTATTGGCAAAAGAAAGGCATAGATTCAGATTAAAAATCCCTAAAATGACTTTTACCATTTAGAGCCAATTCATACTCATGCTTGCTCAAAATATTCTCATCCAATACCATATTCACTTTACAGATGGTGTCCAGAAATTGATTGACCAATTCTGGATTTTTTTTAACCTTTTTTTGTAGATAATTATAGTCCACATTGATACAAATAGCGCCAACTAAACCAGTTTTTTCTTTGAAAATAGGAATGGTGGTGCATTTAAATTTTCGAGACCCAATATTCAATTCATAATTCAATTTGTCCTCATTTATGGAGTTCCTGCGCTTTAAATCCATTACTAGGTTGGTTGCCGGAGCCTCAATATTTCGACCTGTTACGTTATTTTTTATGCAATTTAATGCTTTGTATGGATTGCTTAAATTGTGAAGCAGAATTTCTATGCCACAATCTGGAAAGCTGTCCCCTATAAGACGAACAATTCGTTTGTAGTTTTCTAAAAATTGTACTGAATCATCTAGCACCTTATCCCCATCATATATTTTATATAATTTATTGTAAGCATTCAGTTCGTCATGCTTTAAAATTTGCCTGACATTATTTTGTTCTCCAATTAAAATTAATTGCTCTCCAGCCTGGTAATTTTTATGTTTCTTTAATTCTGATACTGCTTGATTAAACAATTTCAAATCAAATTGTAACATGTTTTTATCGTCTAGACTAAATGGATAAAAAGGGTAGTTCTCCAACGGACTCCCTTTTTGCCTTTTCCGTTCCTTGTAACGTCCATAAAGAAATCCGACACTCATCAATAGGAGTGAAGCAATTAAGCCGTAAACAATATTTAAAAAGCCTTCTAACATGATGTATTTTTTTTAAGTTGGTTAATCCGAAAAAAGTGTAGGTTTCAAAACTGAAATGGCGTATGGGAATATCTCTAAATTACAATAAGTTTTTGAATTGGTTGATTTTAAGTTAGTTGGGGATGGGTGTTTTTAGACGCTTTTTATATGATTGGCTATTTGAAGATATTTTATTTGTTATTGGAAATAATGGCTAACTTTATGCAAAACCTAACCAAATCAGGCAAACCATGGAAGAAAATATTCCTGCTGAATATGACATAGATACCCCTTTAAAGCAGACAGATCTCAAAATTCTGGCAGAGGCAAGACACGCTATGGAACACCCTACTTGGTTGATGAAGTCTTTGAATATGGTGGGGGATGGATTGGAATCTACGGTTAGGAAACTACCTAACAAAGTGCAAATTAAATTGCAGAATAGTATTGAGAAGATATTGATGACAACTATTAAGGCGAATCTCCTAACTATTCAAAAGGATAAAGAATTTCAGAAGCCCAAAAAAGGTTTATATAAAGGAGTTGTAACCTTGACTGGTGGCGCTAGTGGCTTTTTTGGGTCTGCTACCGGAGTAGGAACGGCTTTGTTTTTTGCTGAGTTAGGAGTGTCTACTAAATTTATTATGCGTTCCATAATGGATATTGCTAGGAGTGAAGGGGAGGATATTTATTCCCTAGAAGGTCAACTGGCATGTATGGAGGTCTTTGCTTTGGGTGGACAAAAAAAGTGGGATGATGATATGGAGGCAAGTTACTATACCACTAGGTATATGTTATCAACAGCTGTCAATCAAATGACTCATTCTGGACTTAATAAAACTTTAGCAACCGCTATCGCATATACGGGAAATTTGGGATCAGATATGCTTTCCAAATTTGTATCAAACATCGCTGGCCGATTAAGCGCATTGTTTTCTGAAAAATTCCTCACCCAAGCTGTTCCTGTTATTGGTGCGGCTGGAGGTAGTGGTTTGAATTATGTTTACATCGATCATTTTCAAAAAATGGCTAAAGCCCATTTTGCCATCAGAAGGTTGGAACGTGAATATGGTCAAGAGGTTGTTAAAGAAGCCTTTGAAAAACTTTAGTATTTCAACTTATAACCCAAGGTTAATTTCGCTGTTGATAAGTTAAAAGTATATCTATAATCTGAAAAATCAGTAGAATATACACCTGTTTCATAAGATAAAGTGGCGTAGTATCTTTTAAAACTGTAAGAAGCAGCTAATGAAGCGTCCAGTTTGTAGAGCCAAGGATCCTTAGGCCGATAGCTGTCCTCTTCTAAGGTTACTTTTTTATTCATTAGAGCAATTCCTGGCATTGCAGTAAAGGTCACAATGATGTTCTCTGGCAAAACAAAAGCTGATAAGAGACCTACCATTAAACCTGCCGCACGCCCATTATATCTTTTTATTTTCAGTTCTTCATTCAACTCATTAGTGACTTCTGGGGGTAGGATATTCCCATCAGCAGAAAAATAATCAAATACAGCAAAAGTACCCACACCTCCTGTAACATAGACATTTTTATGGAACTTAGGTAATCCTGCTTTCAAAAGAGTATATGAAAATTCAATATCAGAAAATGTGTAGAGGTAATTAAATCCAATAGTTCTCGATTTTACATCTCTTCTAAAACGGGGGATTTCTCCCAAATCATTTTTGTTATTATAGCCATTGTAAATTTGAAAGTAGCCATTTATGTAATGCCGTTTTCTGATGATAAAGGACCCTTGCAAGTCAAAGCGTTTGGTGACTTCCCTGTTTCCGTTCCTAATATTAAAACCAACATCCAACATGGCTTTGCTATTTGCAATTCCCAATCCTAAATTGAATCGGTTTTTAGGAACATAGCGGGTTTTGAAATCATCATGAGTCAGTTTAAAGGATTTTACCTTATAATCTGAAAATAAGCGAAGGGAATAATTCTCTAAATCATGGTCTATAAATAAGGAGTCAATAACTTCCCATGGACTCATGTACCGTTTCTTTCCATTTGATTGGGAAAAAAGGACAGCAGGAAATACTAAAAAGCAAAGTAGAATCCAAAAAGGTCTCAAAGGGGTCAATTTTATTTCATAATGATTCCCAAATGTATTATTTCGTTTATGGATTGCCAAATATTCCCCTTATCAGATTAAAATTAATTAATGATAAGGGAAATACTTAAAAAATAGTAAAGGTCTTAGGCAAAATATTTTCTTTTAAGCCAGAAGGATACCTTCACCAATAAGATGAGAGCTGGAACTTCAACTAGGGGACCAATGACTCCGGCAAAAGCTTGACCAGAATTGAGTCCGAAAACGGCAATCGCTACCGCAATGGCCAATTCAAAATTGTTTCCAGCTGCCGTAAAGGCTACTGATGCGGTCTTATCATAAGTGCCTCCCATCGCTTTGGTAAAAAAGAAGCCAATGATAAACATGATCGCAAAATAGATTAATAGAGGAATGGCAATTTTAACCACATCCAACGGAATTTCAACAATCAACTCCCCTTTAAGTGAGAACATAACCACGATGGTAAATAAAAGCGCCATTAAGGTTATTGGCGAAATGGTAGGGATAAAGGTGTTTTGATACCAATCCTCACCCTTCATGTTTACCAAGACGATTCTACTTAAGAAGCCCATGACAAAAGGAATACCCAAATAAATAGCAACACTTTCAGCGATAGTTCCAATTGAAATGTCTACAATGGCACCCTCAAATCCAAAGTATGGTGGGAGAACGGTAATGAAGATCCAAGCATAAAAACTATAGGCAAACACCTGAAAGATGCTGTTTAAAGCCACCAAACCTGCACCATACTCACTACTTCCTTCGGCTAAATCATTCCACACCAAAACCATGGCAATACACCTAGCTAAACCGATTAAAATAAGGCCGACCATATATTCTGGTTCGTCTTGTAAAAAAATAAGAGCCAAAACAAACATCAACACCGGGCCAATAACCCAATTCAGAATAAGGGATATGGACAAAATTTTTACATTTTTAAAAACCTTAGGTAACAAGGCGTAATTAACCTTAGCCAAAGGTGGATACATCATTAAAATGAGTCCGATGGCAATGGGAATATTGGTGGTGCCACTACTGAAGGATTGAATGGTATCTGGAATGGAAGGTAGGAGATATCCCAAACCAACCCCAACAGCCATGGCTAAAAAGATCCAAAGTGTCAGGTTCTTATCTAGAAAATTAAGTTTTTTGATTGCCATTAGTTCTTAGTTATTTGGGAGAATACATAATAAAATTCAGAAGCAATTTGATCGCATCTTTCTTGATACTTTTCGGCCTGTTGTGGTGTGTTGTCAAATGCCTTGGGATCTTCAAACGTTACTGGAATTCGTACTTCGGCACCAGGAACAAAAGGACAGCCTTCATCTGCTTGGGAGCAGGTCATAATGGCTGCAAACAAGGAAGATGGATTAAAAGGATCGTCCATTTTTTTAGAAAACCCAATAATAGCAGGTTCGTTTTTATCAAACTTAATACTGTAAACAGGATTGGGTTCCTGCGATAATGTTAAGATGTCAAATCCCGTATTTTCAAGTGTTTTTGCAATCATAGGGAAAAGTGCCGTAGCCTCTGTTCCACCAGAATAACAGGAAACATTTGGAATTTGGAAGTAATGAGCCATGGTTTGGGCCCAAACTTGTGATAAGTGACTTCTTCTAGAATTGTGGGTGCAAATCAAGTTCAGCCTTACAGGTTGCTTCTTGTTTACTTTTTCTTGGATGTAATCAATTAAAGGTTGAAGAATTTGTTTACGGTTTTCCAAAATTTCTTGGTTACCTATGGATTCAATGTATTGGTTGAGTTTTAAATTCATTGTTGGTAAATTAAATGCCTGTTTTAGGACTTCGTCTTTCAAAAATGATATTGTTTTTCCATTGGCCATGAAGGCAGCCTATGCGCTCTCTGTAACCTATTTCCCGGAAGCCACATTTTTTATGCAGTGCTATGCTAGCTTTGTTCTCTTCCATAATTCCACATTGTAGGGTCCAAATATGGTGCGTTTCGCTTTCAGAGATGATATGGTTTAGTAATTGGGTTCCCGCATGATTTCCTTGGAAATCAGGATGCACGTAAATACTCACTTCAGCTACACCACGATAAACTTCTCGGGAGGAAACGGCTGATAATGCAGCCCACCCAATAACTCGATCTCCTTGATTTAAGGTGAGCCTGCAAAATGGCAAGTGTTTGCTATCCCAAAGTTCATAGGACGGAACTTCTGTTTCAAAAGTAGCCATTCCTGTTAGGATGCCCATTTGGTAAATGTCTGCTACCTGCGGATAATTATGCTTGTCAATGGAACGAAAATTCATGAATATTGTTTAACAACAGCCAGAACCGGGTTCGCAACAAGAGCTACTTTGTAATTCTGAAAGTTTGATTTTAGGTTTGGAAGCCGGAGCAGGAATACCACATTTGTCCTTGGCCAAACAATCTGTTTGCTTGGTGGTTAACAAAAAGCTGGTCCCATCAAAGTCCAATCCGAATTTTTGAATGGTTTCTCCTTGATATTCAACTTCAACTTCCCAATCCTCTATGCCCAAAGCTTTTTCTGATAATTGAATGATATGTACCAGTTTTTCAGGGTGCAGTCGGTGATCATAATCGTTCGCATTCCAAAGTTGGAAATTCACTACGGTTTCATTTCTCACGGTTCCGCCACAATCAATAAAGTGTTTGGCGATTTTTCCTATTTCGGTTACGTGAAAATGACTAGGAACCAAATCTCCATTAGGTAATTGGAAGGAAAGGGTTTCTAAATGTTCTAAAGCTGTTTTTACTTGATTTAATGTCATCTGTCTTAATGTTAATTGTAATAATACGATGAAAGGGATTAAATTTTTTTTAGCAACAATTCGTTTTGGGTAGCTCTTGGTTTAAAAAATGTGTCATTATATGAGCCATTTTTTGCCATTGATCCATGTCTATGCAATAGCAAACACTAGTGCCTTCTACATTGCCTTTGATAAGCCCTACATTTTTCAATTCTTTTAAATGTTGGGAAATAGTAGGTTGAGCCAATCCAATTTCCTCAACCAAATCGCCACAAACACAAGCGTTGAGTTTGAAAAGGTATTGAAGAATGGCTACACGGGCAGGATGCCCAATGACTTTAGCAAACTGAGCTAAGGTGTTTTGTTCTTCGGTAAATATTTCTGTTTTGGTAATACCCATTAATTATTGCTTTATTGCAATATTACGATTAAATGAAATAACGGGCAAATAGTTTTGAAAAAAAATGATTTAAATGGCTTCTCCGAAGGTTAATAAATTGGAATCTGGATCCAATAAGGAAAACTCCTTTTGCCCCCATGGTTTGATTTCCAGGTTTCCATTTGGGTGAATGTTTATATTCTTCTGAAGTAGATCATTATAAAAGGTATCAATATCTTTAACGCGAATATAGACTTGTCCATAATTTTCCTTGGGATTCAATGTTGCGAATTCAAAGAAATGAATTTCAATGAGATCTTTTTCAAGCATTAAGTAACCTGGATAATCGTGTTTTCCCAAGGGTCTAAAACCTAGACCTTCCACATAGAAAGTTTTGGTCTTTTCCTTAGACCGCATAGGAAGTTTGGGGTGAATATGCGTTAACAAAACTTAAGCGATCTTTTTTCTTGAAATGGCGATACCTATTTTTCCACCCAACCAAGCCATAGGGAAATAAGCTAATAATAAATCGGTTGCCGTAAACCACATAGGTCCCATAATCATAAAATTGACAAGAATACCACCAATAAAAAACAAGGCTCCAACTATCATGGCCAATCTCAACTTGTTTCCTTGAGCAATTAGGGCAGTAACAAAGGCTCCAACCAAAGTCCCAATAGCATGGGCTAAAAATGGGAATAGAAAATATTTAGACTCCAGGGTAGGCATTATCTCTGCCAAGGCTTCCATATCATTGGGATCAATTCCTGGAATGGGGTAAACACCGTGGCCTGTGCTTACCAGTCCCATGTTGACAATGCTTCCTACAAACCATCCGGCTATGACGGCTAATACATTTCTAAGTTTCGGGTTCATCTTTTTTTAGTTAGTTGTTCTAAAAGGCAAGATAGGGTTTTTAATGAAATGTTGACTTCATTATTGATTAGGCTGCCCTTTCAAACTGGAGACATAAGATTTAAATTGATTTAAAATGGCTTGCCAACCATCTCGTTGCATATCGATAGGATTTTGGCTTTCCGGATCAAAAACAGTGGTGACAATGACACCTTGAGAATCTCTTTCAAACGATGTTTTTACGTCACGACCATCTTCCAATTTATAAGTTAGAGATGACTGCGGATCGACATGGGAATAAATGGCCTTAAAGTCAAAGCCAAAACTACCATCTTTTGCTTCCATTCTTGCGAAATAAGTGCCACCTTCTTTTAGGTCATTTTTAGCTTCCGGACAGCACCAATCATCTGAGGCAAAATTCCAGTTGACAATATGCTCAGGACTCGTATATGCTTCCCAAACCGTTTTTAAATCGGAAGGAATGGCGGTTTGAATGGTTATTTTTTCCATATGAATTATTTTAGGCGTTCAAGTTTACCTTTGCGTTTAACAATGTTTTTATAATCCCACTGAATGATTTTGGATTGCTCAATCCAATGATCGAAATCGTCCCAAACAATGTCCTGAGACAGTGAATAGGTAATGGAAGCATCCTTGAATTTTTTGCCTTTGTCAGGCGGACTGGGTTCCGAAAAACTAGCACCGCTCCAAAACATCAAGCGTATGCCCGCCTTTAACTGGCTATAACCTACAATAGGATTGCCATTGATAAACCAAACAGGGTGTGCATGCCAAATTTTACTTTCAGCTTTTGTTAAAGAAGTTTCTATCCTTTCCGCTAGCAACTGACAGATTTCTTTTTCTGGACTGGATTTGGATTGGTTATAAGAATGAATATCTGGATGCATCTTATTGAAAATTAGTTGTCCTATTCTAGAAAGATAGGATTTTTAATAGAATCATAATTTAAACAATGATCACTAAAATTTTACAAGTTTAAGTTTTAAATTTAATACCATGTCTATTGAGGGCTAAGTCTTCCGTCTGATAATCAGGGGTATTTTATTTAAAATATCATAGGTCTCCTTAAATGGAGGCTTTTTTTATATTCTCACTTCATTTGGCTTTTTGTAAAAATAATTACATTTACCTCATGACTAACAAAAAAACAACCACCAGTTTGAAATCATTTTTTAAGTATTCATTATTTGCTACGACAGCACTAACCCTTATGCTATTTTCCTGTAAAAAGGAAGCTGAAAAACAACCTGAAAAAGCAGAAGATGTACCCTTGATTTCTGTTAAAGACGGACGCTTTTTTAAAGGCGATCAACCCTACTATTTCTTAGGGACCAATTATTGGTATGGGCCTTTGTTGGGAGCAGCCCATTCAGGTGATAGGGAACGTCTCATTAAAGAATTGGATTTTATGAAATCGGCAGGGATTGATAATCTTAGGATATTGGCTGGAGCCGAAGGTGTGGGCTCAAACTTTAGGGTAGATCCTTCTTTGCAACCAGAACAAGGAAAGTATAATGAAGACCTGTTGGATGGCCTAGATTTTTTATTAGCTGAAATGAAAAAGCGTGAAATGTATGCGGTTTTGTATCTAACCAACAATTGGATCTGGTCTGGCGGTATGAGTGAGTACCTGCAATGGAATGGTTATGGAGATATACCCAATCCCAGAGTCAACCCAAGAGATACTTGGCAAGATTATATGGCCTATACCATGAAATTTCACGAGTGTGATCCTTGTAAGCGAGCATACTACAAACATGTGGAGTTTATCATGACGAGAACCAATAGTTATACTGGTTTAAAATATACCAATGATAATACCATCATGTCCTGGCAATTGGCTAATGAGCCAAGAGTGATGGTTAGTGCAAGGTATGAAAACGCTTATACAGATTGGGTGAATACTACTGTAGAACTCATGGAATCTTTGGATAGTGTTCATTTGATTTCCACTGGAGCAGAAGGAAAGGCGAGCTATTTGCAAGATATAGATATGTACACAAGAGTTCATAAAAACAAGGATATTGATTATTTAACCATGCACATGTGGCCGAAAAATTGGGAATGGTATGATGTCAACAATGAGAAGGAAACCACCCAAAATGCGATTAGGGAATCCTTAGATTATATAGATGAGCATATGTTAGTAGCCCAAAAGTTAAACAAGCCGATAGTGCTATCAGAATTTGGTTTTCCAAGAGAGGGAGAAAGCACTTCTAAGGAGGCAAATATTGACAATAGGAATGTTTATTACCAAGTCATGATTGAGCAAGTAGTGAAAAATAGAGCCTTAGAAGGCCATTTGGCTGGCTTGAATTTTTGGGGATTTGCAGGTTATGGCAAAGCCAATGGCAACCCCAATGGTAAGTGGTTAAAGGGCGACGATTTCCTGGCCGATCCTCCACAAGAGCCTCAAGGATTAAATTCGGTGTTTGCTACAGATCATTCTACTATCAAAATGATTAAGGACGTCAATAAATTATTGAAGCAGCCAAAATAATGGTGGTTTAGAAGAGATAAAGTAATAAAGAAAAACCTTGGGCTACCAAGGTTTTTTTTTGGTAATGGGTCGCTTTACAATGTTATAAATTTAAAGTGCTCAGTATTTAAAAAGCTAAAAAATAGGAACATTTATTTAGGTTCTTGATTAGTTTTCTGTTTTGGTGATTTTGTCTGGTCAGGATAGAGCAAACTGACTACAACCATGCTAACACAACTTGATATGGTTCCATAAATAGTGGCATCTATTCTTGTCTCATAAATGAAACAAAACAGCCAGGTAAGACCGCCAATGATGATGGCTGCCCAAGCTCCTATGGTTGAGGCTTTTTTCCAAAACAAGCCAAAAGTAAGCGGAGCAAAAAGACACACTAAAATAAGACTTAGAGAAGCAGCCACAAGTCCTACAATATCAGAATCGTCAAAGGCAAAATAACAGGAAATAGCCGCTACCAAAATCACACTCAGTCTGGTGTAAAGTAGTAGCTTTTTATCTGCAATGTTCTTTTTATAAGGTTTGATTAGGTTTTCTGCAATAACGGTTGCCGGTGCCAACATGGCCCCACTAGAGGTACTTAAAATAGCTGATATCATGGCCCCATAAAATAGAATTTGCACGGGGATACTTGTCATTAGTTTTACCATGGATGGTATGATATCCTGGCTGTTTCCGCTAGTAGATAATTCAGGATACAAGTAAACACCTCCGAGCCCTATGATTAAGGGAATACTGGGGATGATAACCATTAGAAACGCTCCTAGGTAGAGTCCGTTGCGGGCCGCTTTTTCATTTTTAGCCGAAAAGACACGTTGGTAGATTTCTTGAACGGGAATCGCACCAGCCGTAAAAGCAAGGATCAGAGCAATGTATTCAGACCAAGCATCTAAATCTTTTTGAGGACATAAATCAAAAAATGTACTAGGTTGGTTTGCAAAAATAGGGGTGATACCTTCTGTTTTGTGCAATACTTCAAAGAGGAGTATAAACAATCCCAACAAAATCATGACGCTTTGTACCATATCGGTATAGGCGACTGCCCACATACCTCCTATGTAAGTATAAAAAACCACTATTGAAGCACCTAATAAAATACCATAACTAAAAGGGATGTCCATAACAGCATGAAACAAATAGGCCAGGGCTACAAATTGGGCTGCAATCCAATGTGGATAAGAAAAAACCATTATCAGAGAAGAAGCCGTTTCAAGATTTTTAGAATACCTAACCCTAAAAAAATCGTTAATCGTTACAATTTGCATTCGGTACAACTTCCTGGCATAGAAAGTACCTACAATAAAAAGGCAGATACCTCCAGTTAGGGTCAGGGTGATGTAGGATGAAAAGCCATCTACAATAAAATAACCTGGATTTCCCATAATTTGACTACTTCCAAACCAGGTGGCGAATAAGGTGACACCTACCAGGGACGTTGACAAACTTTTTCCCGCAAGAGCAAAATCACCAGAAGTTTTAATTTTTCTGGAAGCCCAAAACCCAATTCCAAGTGTCGCCAACAGGTAACATATTATAAAGAAACTTACCATTGTTAGAATAGCATTAGTTAGTGTTGATATGAAAAAGCACCTTAAAGGGTTAGAATATGGAAGGTTACATAGATTGGTTTCCTAATTTAATAAATAAAACTGGGAATATGCTGTAAAAGAGTGTTTTATGGTTGATTTCTGGAGAGGTTCAATTGAAAGGGGTTTGGAATAGCATTTTATTCCTTTCGATATGCGGTCAATTCCATTGGGCCAGTGGGAATGGCATAGAGTTTTAAATATTCGGTATTAACCTCTTTAATTGGAATTGAACCACTTCTTTTTCCATTATAATACATGGATACAAAAAAGGTAGGGCCTATTTGTTCAATAATTTTCTTTTCGCCTTCTGTTCTCTTAAAACGTTCCAGTCTTTCTTGGTCCCAAAGTTCTTTATTAAAAACAAATTCTGATGCTCGTCCGTTTTCCATTAAGACAAAAGTCAGTTTCTCTATTTCCTCCTTTTTCAAGGTAGTGACGGTCGGTTCAAGTCTGTAAAAGTCACATTCAAAAACAGCCTCGGTTCCATTTACTTTGCCGGGGACGAACCATTTTAAATGATTGTCACTGACGATTTCATATGTTGAGGTTTTGTTATTGTCTTGGTTCAACAAATTGCCTTGATCCATTTTCAATGTCGTAGCTTTTGCCTGAAGCGAAAAATCGGTGTAAACGTCCACACTGCCATTGTTGATGTCCAAAAGCTGGAAACCGGGGTTGCCTTTTTGACCATTGCCAGAGTGCATCTCTTTCAAAATCCATTTCCCATTTATGTTTTGTCCAAAAGAAGTATGAGATATCATTATGAGTATTATGACTATTGATACGTGCTTCATATTTATTAAATCGGTATGTACTAGGTTAGCTTGTTTTTTGTTTGAGTATTTTTTGAGGTTGATTTATAATTAGAAAGAGTGACGACATTTAAAGAAAAAATAATGGAATTTTTTTATACCACACCCGGTGTTTTGCATGATTTCTTATTCCCACAACAATTTACTTTCTAAAGTTTCTAACTCACCATCTTCATACTTGTTTGCCACAGTTATATGGTCATTGGAAATATCCATTGACCATATAATTCCGTAAATCTGACCTGATCCACCTCCGGCATTCCAACATTTTGGCAAGTTGAATTTGGCTTCTCTTTGGGAGTCAGTATCTACAACAGATAATTTGACGTATTTTCCAAAATCCCAATCAACCTTCACATACAAACTATCATTATCACTAGTAAAGTTGCCATATGCCATTTTGGGATAATAATCTACACGCGTTATAATTGGTTCAGGATTTTTTACATTAAATATTGTTACATATCTACAATCAGTACCACAGCCATTAATTAATGCAAAACTATTTTCAGTAATCCATTGTATGTTGTTGGTAAAGGGAATACCAAATATTTTGTACTGTTCTGTGTATAGATCAATTTCATAAGATGATTTTGAATCGCCATATTCGGCAGTTAAATTTTGCCAATCATTTTCAGGTTTGGAATAGATTTTTAAAAACTTATTATTTGAAATTGTGTCAATCCAAAATAGGGTTTCATCTTTTTCAGAATTAATAATTTGTGGTTTTGTTTCTAAAGAGGTCCTGGAATTTTCCTTTTGAATACAACCAAAAAAGGTTAGGATTATGTATACTATCGTAATTTTTTTCATACCTCAAACAATGGGATAAATGTTGTAGATCTGTATTATTCCTTCCAATTTACATATAATTCCCTCATAAACCAATGCCCTACTTATCCGTGTTTCTTGATGGCATCATCTCAATAATATACTACCTAGAGTCACTGTCTGTGTTTTTTGTACATTTAAGTTCTCGAAAGGGATTAATCGTCAAATAATCAATCATGTATTTGAAGCAATTCAAACCAAAAGTCTTCCTGGTTCTATTTTTGATAGGCGTCAATGCACTTAGCGCTCAAGATTCTAAAAGTTATGCTTCAAAGCAAGGAGTTGTTTTAGAGGAGTTCTTGTATGAGAAGGCTCCATTTCCTCAATGTCATTCTGCAAGTTTAGTGGAATTGAGTGATGGTGCTTTGCTTTGTACCTTTTTTGGAGGTACCCATGAAAGGCATTCTGATGTTGAGATTTATCTCAGTAGAAAACCTAAGGGTGGCGAATGGTCCTTACCAATTAGTGTGGCCGATGGTGTGCAACCTGATGGAACGCGCTACCCAACGTGGAACCCTGTATTATTTCAGCCTCAAGGCGGACCTTTGATGCTTTTTTATAAGGTAGGCCCAACTCCTTCAGAATGGTGGGGCGAATTCAAAACATCTAAAGATTCTGGCCAAACATGGTCCTTGGCCACTAAATTAGAAATGCCCCTTTTAGGCCCTATTAAAAACAAACCCATACAATTAGCAGATGGCACCATTCTCTCAGGTTCTAGTCATGAAAAGGAGGGATGGCAAGTGCATATTGAACGCAGTTTAGATGGCGGTCAAACATGGAACTTTGTAGGTCCTCTCAATAATCTGGAACACCTCAAAGCTATCCAACCCACCTTGCTCACCTACCCAAACGGACGTATTCAACTGTTGGCGCGCACTGCAACGGATGATGCGGTGATAGCTGAAAGTTGGAGTGACGATGGTGGTCTTAGCTGGTCTGAGATGCGAGCTACCAGTTTACCCAATAATAACTCGGGTATCGATGCTGTGTCCCTTCAAGATGGGCGACAGTTACTTGTTTATAACCACAGCACCAAAAACCAAGAGAAAATGGGACATAAGGGACGGGGCGTGATGAACTTGGCTCTAACCAGAGACGGACAACATTGGGAGGCCGCCTTGGTTTTAGATTATTTGGATGCACCAGAGAGACATTTTGCTTATCCAGCGGTGATACAAACGTCAGATGGATTGGTGCATATCGTTTATACTTGGCATCGTATGCGTATAAAACATGTCGTCATTAATCCAGAGGAGTTGGTTACGGTTCCTATAGTGGATGGGGAATGGCCTTATTATAAAATACCTTTGATACCTAGTAAAGAAATAGTAGATTGATTGGAATAGATAAAGGAATCTGAAAAATATTAATCTATTTTGTCAAGCCCAATTTTATAAATGTTACCAAAACCATTTAAGGTACTATGGGAAAGTTCTTTTATTGCCTTGACATTTTTTAGATCCTCGTTATTAATTTCCATTCGTTCACTGGTAAAATAGAAATTACCGTTTTCCCAATCAATAAAAGGGCAATAATCTAGTTTGTTAGAGTTTATCAGTTCCCCCATGTTTTCTGATGGACTCCAAATACCACCTTCATTTTTTCGACTCATATACAAATCACCACCACCCAAGTCATCGTCTCTGCCATAGGAGCTAAATATAATAAGATCTTCCTTAGGACTTATATAGGCATTGAATTCATAAGCGCCTGAGTTTATTTCAAGTGGTAATGGTTTGGGAGCTTTGAAATTTCCCGCCTCATATTCTGACATAAAAATATCTTCACGACCTACACCGTCTTCTCTAGTGGCAGTAAAGAATAAATTTCCTTTATCACTTAAGGAAGGAAAAAATTCATCTCCTCTGGTGTTGATTATGGAATCCAAGGCTTCCGGTTCAGACCATAAACCTTCAATTTTATCACTGTACCAAATGTTGTAATCATGCCTTGTGCTATCATTGTAAATGGGTCTATTGGAAGCAAAGTACAAGGTATTCCCGTTATTGGTGTAAAAAGGTTCAATATCTTGGTGCTTTCCTGATATAGACATCATTTTTGGTTCCAGCCACTTTCCATTTTCTTTCTTTAAAAGCACCAAGCACCTTTTGGTTTGTTTATAATCGCCTAGAGTATAAATAATTTCATCACCTTGCGGATTTATGGCTAGGTCCCTTTCATAAAGGGAAGTTGAAATGATACCTTGTCCAAAAAGTGTCAAAGTATCCGAAACACTTTGAATATCTATTGTAGAAGTTGGCTCTTGAGTAGTAATATGAGATTGACAGTTTAGTAAAAACAGAAGCCAAAGAAAAATAAAGGTTTTATACGTTGTTTTTTTGTAGCCGATGGTTTTCATATTGTGTTAAGCAAGCAAGCGGTAATTACTTGCATAGTAGTCTTTTATTATTCCTTATGAGATTTAAATATTTTTTCAAATGCATGATAGACTCCTAAATGTAAAGCGTCTCCATGTGTTTTGTCGTCCAAAAAATCAAAGAATAAAGAGGTATGTTGTTTTCTATTCTTCTCAAGTAGATCAAACAGTTCTTTTGCTGTCCGCTCCATGACTTCTCCTTCTTTTCCTACGGCAATAAAAATTGATTTTTTGGAATCAAAAGGTTTTGGTTGTCTATCTAATAACTTCTCGTCGTCCCACCATAAACTGGGGCTAACAATAATAAAGTTGTCAAAAAGATATGGTTTTTCAAATAGAATTTCGGTTGCTAATAAGCCCCCTAATGACTGACCAATAATCGTTTTCATGGTAGTAGTTCGATAGGTAGCATCAATATAGGGCTGTAGTTCTTGTTCCAAAAAGCTTATAAATTTTTCCGATTGTCCAGAGGATGGAAACTCCTTTTGGTCTAGTTTATTTTTAGATGGATATGTGAAATCCCGTTGTCTATCTATATTTCCTATACCAACAACAATGGATTCTGGGACCATATTAATCCAGGAAAAAGAACCAAATTGAACAATTCCAGAAACATGTATAAAGTCTTCATTTCTTGAGCCGTCCAGCAAATAAATTACGGGATATGTTTTTAAACTTTCTGTTGAATAACTTGAAGGCAAGTATATATTTAATGCTCTGGTCTCCTCTAATATGTTTGATTTTATAGTAATGGTTTTACCAAGTGAAAAATCTGTTTCGCTTAGTTTTTCTGGTAACTCTTGCCCAACAAGGAGATGGGTTAAGAGTATGAATATCATACTTAAAAAGGTATGGTTCATGTCTATATTTTTAAGTAAGTATAAAGGTAATTATTTTTAACGGCGCTTGAGTGAGCGATGGAATATTCCAAGTGTTATCGAAGTGTTTTTATTCAATAGTTTGAATGATTTTCAAGATATTCAAATACTTCTTAAATTCTATAATCTCTGGATATGATTTAGCATAAATTTCAGGACTGTTAAAACCATAGGTTCTATACTTATCACCCACCTTAAATTGTACAATATAAGTGGTCGCGTGTAGAACTGTTGTGAAACTTTGCTGAACTTCCCCTGTTTCAAGATCTATATAGGTGGGAGCAATATTGATAGAACTGTTATCCGGTAGATTAAAAATATCATTCTCAACTAACTGTCTAAAGATTTCAGCAAGCTCTTGCTTACTATCGTTATGTTTCATCATTAATGCCTCATTGGAATCCAGAATGTATTTTTTTGTATTCCATTTCTCATCATAATAAAGAGAGATGAGTGTATCCGTTTTCATATCTGGGGCAATGAGAAATCTAATTTCGATGGTATTTTTAGAGTTTTGTATTGGAGGCAATATTCCTTTAAATATGGCATTGCCTAAGTCTGTCGTATCTCCCAGGACGTTGCCGACGAAAGTGAAATTTTCAGGAATGTTTTGGCCATGGAACAATGGCGTTACAAAAAGCAAAAAAATAAGGCAGATACATTTTTTCATTTATTTCTGGCCACGATTCGTTTATGGTTTTATTTTTTGAAATCCAGGATGTTTTCTGAGTAGGCCAGAACCATGTAATTATTTTTAAAGGGTATTGGCTTAATGCGGTTCTTATTAGTTCAATTTAATTTTCTTGTTTTTTCCAATAAATAGGTACAATAGCGAACCTAATAATGGAATGAATATGACTACTAAAACCCATATTAATTTGTCATTTTGAGCAAATTTATTTTTTAAAATATCAATCAAACAATAAATCCAAAGACCTATTGATAATAGAAGTAAAGCTTGCCATATAAAAAGGCCTATCGAGAAATCATTGATCATTATATCCATATTGTGAAATTTTATATTGGGTGTTGTTGGTAGTTTATAAATCAGATTTCATTTATCAACCATATAATTCCAATTCCAGAAAATAAAAACCCAATAATAATGAAAATTATGGGAAAGTAGGTTTTCCAAAAGTCACTATTAATCATTATTTCGTATTCATTATCTTTTTTCAAGTAAATGATTTCAATCGGTTGATTAATCTTCTTTGGGTTTGCGCTAGAGTTTAATTTTTGTGTTGTTTCAATTCCATTTTTGTCGGTAAATCGGACAATAGGGTAGTAGTAAGTACTTGAATATCCGTCAGCATCTTCACTTTCTTCCTCAAAGTAATCAATTATTTTTGCTTGAGTTTTAATTCCGTTTGCTTGTATTCTACTATTCGAACTTCGAATATAGAATCCTGCATATAAAAATCCACAACCAATAATTAAAAAAATTAGTCCGCCGAGTAATTCTTTATTGTAAAAAAAGGTGCCGAAAATCACAATTAAAAGTCCAATTTGTAAAATGTGTTTTTTTAAATAAGTGGTCATCTTTAAATTGTTAGTAACGGTCTCATAAAACCGTCAGTTATCGGTTTGTTTTACTTTGTTTTTAGGTTTGGCACTATCATTATTAATTCCGAGTGGATTCTAGCCTGCCCTGAGCGTATACGAATCCGCCGTAATTGCAGTTATACGTTATTGTACAACGTTTTTTCATTTTCTATTGTCTTCTACGACTCTGAATTTAGTTGCTCGTTCTATTTCATTTCCATTCGGCTTAATCTGCAAAAGATATGTTCCAGCCAAGTAATCAACTCCATTTTCGGCAATGTCTTTAATTTCGAGGATGTCGGTTTTAATTATATTATCAATTTCGTTTCTGTCCAAACTTATTGATTGTCCGTTGATTTTATATTTTCCATAAACGTATTCACTAAATCCGATTGCGTGATTATCGAAAATATAAGTTCCGTCTGTTTTAAAGTCGATACTTGTTCCGTTAAAATCTCCATCATAATATGCCCGAAGCAAAGTCGGTTTATTAAATTCAGAGTTGTTTTTCCAATTTAGTCCGATAATCAGTCCGATGAATAAAATTCCTATTATTGGTCCAATTAAAAATCTGTTATTTTTAGTCAGTTTATATTGTTTAATATCTTTTGTTGTAGACCAAATCCAATATGCAATTCCAAATAGTGCGATTCCTCCAAATATTATTCCATCAAACATAAAACTCGAAAACCTGAATTGGTATATTCGATAAGTTAGGAATAGTCCAATTCCTAAAATCACAATCAATCGTATTATCTGTTTTTTGTTTTTCACCCGATTTTTATCGAAATGTTGGACAACGTATTTTATTCGTAATATTCTATTTGTCGTTCCCAAACCATACTTAATTCCCCATTCGAACTTCTCATTTTTGTTATCCAATTACCATTTTTATCATACACATATTTGAATGATGTTTGATGTGTTTGTTTGTTTTGTTCATTAAACCAATTTTGAATTATTAGATTATCCATCTTATCATATTCAGACATAAATTTCGTAAAACTTCCATCTGGATTAAATTTGAACTGCATATTTTCATTTCCATCCTTATTGTAAGAGTAGGTTCTTCTGTCTCTTAAACTTCCATCTGGTTTATATCTGAATTGCTCAACTTTTTTCTTGTCTGAAGTATAATTGTAAACATGTTTCCAGCCATTTTCGCTTCCAGGTTTCTTCAATATCATCTCAATATTATTCCCGTTTTCATCATATCTATTAGATTGGATATTGATCAAATTATTTTCTTCATCGTAGGTTTTGACCTCAATCATATTTTCGTTAGAATCGTATTCGTAAGTCCAATAGCTTTTTATTTCACCCGATGAGTTTTTCTTTGTAGCTTTTTGAGCATCTCCTTTTTCATTTCTTTCATAAATTGTTATTTCGTATAAAGAACCATCCGTTTCATACTGAACAAATTCGATTGTCTTTTCATTTTTATCAAAAATCGTATATGAATTTAGTTTCGATTCAAAAAGATTATCCCTACTTTTCAATTCTCCATTTTCAACTTTATATAAGACTTCTTTTACCATTTTTATTTTTGGTTTAAGACTGTCTTTAGTCGACTGAGCAATAAGATTCATTCCTGAAAATGAAAACAGAATTATAAGTAATAAAATGTATTTCATAGGTTTTTTCATATGTAAGACAAAGGTTGGGCTATGATTTCGGCGTGGAATCGTCCGCAGGAAATTCCGCGTAAGAAATCAGCATTCTTAAATTTACATATTTTCCCGAATAGGGCATAAGCCACGCTGAATTATAGCAGTTGTTAGCGGCAGTATTTAAAATATTTTAGCCGCAGTTTTTAAAATTTCTTTATGCGTTGCACTTTCGGGGTTATTACAATTTATAATATCGGGTAGTATCGTGAAATTTGTTATTCTTTTACCATTTGTGTGTTGAAATAAAAATATGTCAGAACAACCAAGACTTGATTTACAGTATTTGTCACTATCTTTAATTTTATCAAAGTTGATAGATTCTATTACTTTTCTTAATTCATTTTTTATTTTTTGATCATTTATTTTCTTAGTAAAATTAAGGTTAGATAAATTTTCTTCTTCTTCCATTTCTTTTATTAAATAAGAAAAAAGTCTTAAATGTGAAGTGTCAATATTATATTCGACCATTTCTTCATAAGCAGCTCCAGCACCAGGAAATTTCCATATTCGAATAGTATTGGTCGACAATTTCGAAATAGGCATTAAATTCAATTTGTGTAATGGATATTGAATTTCATTTAATAGATATTTATTAACATTGGTCTTAGTTGCTTCAAATTGTGATGTGTGGAAATCAGAAGAATTGTTTAGACAACCAATACAAATAGTGAAAACTATGTATTGAATGATTTTTTTCATATTGCCGCTACAGGTTTTGTTATGGTTTCGTTGCGTGTTTCAGCAACTAATTTAGTAAATAAAAACAGGCTTTAATTCAGCGCGAGGATTTTCCAAAGGAAAATCAGAAGCAATGAGCTATACATGTTGTTGTGGCACGTTTTATTTGTTCAATTGTTTTTTTATTCTCTCTTGGATTAACAGAAAACTCAGAATTATAATAATTCCTATTCCGATTGCAGATAAGCCATATTTAAATAATCCGGTTAGAAAGAATGTTGGAAAACTACCATAATGTCCTCTTTCTGATTTTTGAACGAGTATATCTATTATATAAGAATTCTCCAAAAAGTAATAAAGGACAAGGCAGATTAATCCAATTAAGTAAAGTCTCAAGATTTTATAAATTCTCTTATTCTTCATAAATCATAACTAACCAGTACAATGGCTAGAGCTACATGAAAAATAGTACCTAAACTCATCAAAATCAATTTCCGTCCCATTTTCTTGTCTTTAGTGCGTTTAATTCCAGGGTTATAAGTTGAGTTGTAAGTTCCATTTAATTTTATAAAAATCAAATAAAATGGTCCTAATAGAAAGAGGGTGATTTCGGATTCTGGAAATTTATTTGATTCACCCATGGATTAGAAAATGTGGTAATACATTGTTGTACTTTCTTTATTTTTTATTTTCATAAAGCTCAATCGCTTTTAAATAATTAATTCCGCCAGTCTTTGTTTGGTCGTAGATAAAACCATTTAGTTCTGGGTGATTTTTGTCAATCCAATTAAGGAGCCCGTCTCTGTTTTTCACAAATACTGAATCGTTGAAAATCACATATTTTGTTGTTTCAATACTGCTTATTTTATCCTTGTCAAAACGGATAACTTGTTCAGTCACAATAGGTTCTTTGTGAAGGAAAGAGATTCTTTTGTCCGTTTTTGAAATTTTAGCTCTTACGGTTCCGTTTTCCTGTCTGATTTCGAGGATTTTGTATGTCGGTTCAAACACAGAATCCCATTTTAGCCATTCCACGTACTCCTTTTTGGAAAATGTCTGTTCATAATCGTATTCGGTTTCCTTTGTTGATAGGCTATCAGTCAGCAAAGTTTCGATTCCAGAAACATTTGATTTGTCAAGAACTTCATAGTATTTCTTGACAATTTCCAATTTGTCAATTTCCTTTTCAGAAGTTTTACAGGAAATAATCCCGATCGCAACAAACAATAAAAGAACTTTGATTTTATTCATTCTGCGCTTGGTTGGTCATATTGTGCTACAACGGTTTGTGTATGGCTCGATGCGGGTTTGCGTGCGAGGATTTTCCGAAGGAAAATCAGACGTAGCAAACGTGCAACGACCTTTGTTTTAGCACAACACCAGCAATTTTTTATATACAGTGTTGGCTGTAGTTTTTTATTTTTTTATTACTATTTCATTATTGTTTTCTAGCGCAACACTTTTAAATTCTTCGAAGTATTTTGAATTCCATCGAGGCCATACTCTAATTGATTTTTCAATATTATTTTTATCTCGATAATATATTTTCCAAATATCTCGGTCATTGATTTCCGCAAGAGTTTTTTTTATTTTTTTTATATTTTTAAATGGTATTTTTTCATCCAAATTTTTAGATAAAATGAACAAGTGTTGATTGTCAAATTCGATTGATTTAGCTCTATCAAAAACAAAATATAATCCAGTAAGCATGAAGATGAAAAAAGTCAGAATTCCGATTGCTAAAAGGTCATTTTTATTTTCAGTCAAAATTTTAATAACGATTCCTAACATTATAATTCCTATAATGATTGGTGCAAATCTCCAATTTCTTGTATTCGTTGATATTCGTTTTCTCATTTTTTTAATTACAGCCAACGGTTTGGCTATGGTTTCGTTGCGTGAAAATCCGCGAGGATTTTCCGCCGTAAACCGAAGATAGCAAATTTGCGAGGACTTTCCGAGAGGAAAGTCAGAAGCAATGAACTATAGCCGGTGTTGTAAACAGTTTTTTATCCGTCATAACCGAACCATTCATTCAAGCATTTAACTTTGTCTGTCTCAATTTCTTTAAACTTATTTTCGTTTAAATCAATAATCCAAGTTTTTAATATTTTGTCGAAATATTCAACTTCCTCATTCTCAACCAAGCTAAATATTATTTTATCATCAGGATTTTCAATTAAATCACATTGAGTCAAGGCAATATATTGATCGGAATTTTTAAATGTCAAACTCACTTCATCAAGAATTGAATAATTGGATTTGGGTGATGAGTTTTTTATTATTTTTTCTAGAATTAAGACTTTTAAACTGTCCTTTTTAATATAAACCAAAGCTTTATCTGAATTACCTAAAACTTGTCCGCTGATTTTTTCAAATCCGTTATACTTTTCCAATTCTGTAATATCCCGAAAAATCACATTTTCAGAATTCTTTTTTGAGATTGAATTGTTGTCAGATTTGGGTTTCGTTTCTGAATTATTTTTGTCAAGTTCAAGTTTTGAATCAGTATTTCTTTCTGGTGATTTCTTTTCTTGTTGACAACTAAAAGTTAAAAAAAGAACTAAAATTATAATGCTTTTTATGGTTTTCATAAATTGTTTACAACGGTTGGTGTAAGGATAGTTGCGTGTGCAAGCAACTAACTTACTAAAAATGGAACTAACCAGAGGAAAATCCGCAGGATTTTCCGAGTAGGCTAGAACCAAGCAATTATTTTTACACGGTGTTGTGTACCGTTTTTATTATTTTTCTATATTCTAAATTCCGTTTAATTGATGCGTATAATAAAATTCCAATGCCTATAAAAAGAGCAAGAATTATTGAATGAAATCCACTGTTCCAAATAGCATTGAAAACTAAAAATATTAAAAGTCCTGAAAGTATGTAAATATTGAAAATCATATTCGAAAGATTTGACTTTGCTTGTTCGAAATCAATCGCTTTCTTTTTATTTTGGTCAATATTTAATTCAGATGTTAGTTTTTCGAAGTTCTCAAATTCCAAATCACTAATTTCCACAGTTCCGCTAAAGTCAGTAACCTTAATTTTTCTGTATACTGTTCCTCTGAAAGCAAAGAAGTTTTCCGCTTTCAGACCTTTAATTTTATTCAGGTCAATTTTTTGTTTTTTAAACCAAAATGGATGGATTGAAATGATTTTATTTTTGTCAATAATTAATATTCTGAATTTGTATAGAAAGTAAAAAAGAATTCCAATTGTGATTAAGATAAAAAGTCCGACGAAAAATTTACCAATGAAGATTAAATCGCCCGTAAATAAGTTTTTGTCAAACGCAAAGTAGGTCAGAGTTCCTCCACATAAAGTCATTATGAAAAACCAAAAAGTTGTAAAGATGTTATTAATTCCGATTTTCATTCAGGTTCGAGGTTTTTTTCAAAATGGTACACAACGGTTTGTGTATAGTTTCGTTGCGTGAAAATCCGCTAGGATTTTCGTGTTAAGAAACTAAGATAATAAAGTTGCGAGGATTTTCCGTGAGGAAAATCGGAAGCAATGAATTATACACTGTGTTGGCAACTGTTATTTTATTATTTCCCATTTTATTTTCTTGGGATTATTAATTATATAAGTCAAGCTTTCAATTTTGAGAGACTCACAAAGGTCTTCCGTCTTATTATTTAGATAATACAGAAGTTCAATTGTGTCATCTTTAAATTCAACGTTTAATTCATATTTTCCACAAGCATTTCCAGCAGTAAAAGTTTTAGCTACTATAATATCCTCAAAATATTTCACATCAATTCTATCGGTGTCAAATTCGTAATCAATCCATTCACCATTTTTATACATTGCTCCTGGTTCACCTACTTCTTCAGATTTGAATCCGATTAGATTTTCATTAATTGGCGTTTTTGCTTTTTCACAGGAAATTGAAATCAGAGTTAAAATTATTAAAATCAATCTTCTCATAATCGATACGCTTCAGTTTTAATAGTTGCCAACGGTTAGTATAACCGTCAGTTATCGGTTTAGTTTACTTTGTTTTTCGGTTTAGCACTGGCGTTAGCAATTCCGAGTGGATTCGGACGTAGTCGAATCCGCCGTAATTGCGGTTATACATTGTTGTAGTGCGTTTTTCATTTTTCAGATAACAGTTTTACAATATTCATTCGATATTCTTCATCCTTTTCATTCAATTCGAGAGTTCCGTTTTTTAAGTCAGGATTGAGGAATATTTCTGCGTATAAATTCTGCTCATCATTTTCGTCAAAGAATAGTTTAAAATGAAATCGTCCATTTTCTAAAATAGCTTTCTCTTTATTTAATGGGAAAGCAGTAAAAATCAGTTTTTCGCTTGTAAATACCGATGATTTTGGCTGTCCATAAAGTTTAGATATAACTTCGATTAGTTTGTCGCTTTCTTTTCCGATTGACTGAATTTCAACTCCTTTTGATGCAAAACTTGTGTTGTCAATTTCTTTACCTACAATTCCTGCTGGAATTCCGTCCGCAATATTGATTTTCAGTCCGACTGTTTGGTTTTCATATTTTGCTTTACAGGTCAAACTCCAAAATCCGTTGTCTAATTTTACTTTTTGAGTTATTGTGAAAATTAAATCTTGCCAACCTTCTTCTGCGTCTTGATTAGAAGTCAATTCAATCAGTTTTTTATTTTGGCTACATCCAAAAATGCCACTTAAAATGCCCATTAATAATATTAGTTTCTTAATTTTCATTGGTTAGTCAAAATGCACTACAACGGTTTGTGTATGGCTTGTTGCGGGAAATCCACGAGGATTTTCCGCCGTAATCTAAAGATAGCAAATTGCAATGAATTCCGATTAGGAATTCAGCCGCAATGAGCTATACACGGTGTTGTGGTGTCGTTTTTATTTTTTCAATTAATTCGTCATTAAATATAATTAATTCCACCTTTTCTGGTTCCCAACTGTCCTCTATTAATTCTCCAAAGTCAGAATAGAAAACATCCCATTTTAAATTTAAGCGATTGCCAATCTCAATTATTAATTTACTTAAATCGTTCCTTTTTTCTTTTAGTTCAGACATAAACCAATTTCCTAAACCATTTGCTGAATCTAAATCACTTGAAAAAGACAAATAATATTTGGGAACATTGTTTTCGTAAATAATTGTTTCATTATATTCAATTTCCAGAAAGGGTAAGAACCTTTCATTTCCTTTTCCCTCAACTAAATATGATTCCGTTTCTAAAATTATTTTATCCATTTAGATATTTCGGATTATTCATTTCTTTATCCAATTCAGATTGTCGAAAAAATGGCCATACTCTTTCGTCTCCAACTTCAATATTTTCAGCTTCTTTTTTGTCCGATTTTTTAGGGTAAATCCCAAACGTTATTAAATTCAAAAGCCATTTAAACGGATTAGGAAATTTTGGGTCTTTCCATTCGTATTCGTTGTCCGATTTTAGAAACAAAATAAATCGTTTGATATGTTTTTCTGTTTCATCAGTCAGTTTGTCTTTACCTAGATTTTTATGTTCTCTTAAATCATCGTAACAAAACCAAAATTCACTTTCAATTGCTCGAATTCCTTTATCGTCTGTTGGATAAATTGGCTCAATTCTGTCCATAAATTCAAAGTTCGTTATCGTTCCAGATAGATAATGTCGAAGATTTTCGGCTAATATATTTCTTTGATTTCTGTTCATTCCGCAATTTTGGTCAAATGCACCACAACGGTTGGGCTATGATTTCGGCGTGGAATCGTCCGCAGGACTATTCCGCAGAGAAATCTGTTTAAATATAGGTTTTACTTTTGGTTTTTGCACTGTCGCCACGCTGAATTATAGCCGTTGTTGGCTGTAGTTTTTAATATGTTCTTATTATTTCTGCGTAATTCCTACACCAATTTATTATTTCTCCCTTTTCATTAAATTCAATATGATAGGTAATCCACAAATTCTCGTGAGTTTCGTGAATATTCACAAAAATCCGTTCAGTTCCGTCAATTTCTTTGTGAGGTGCTGTGATATTTAATCTTGGATAATTTCCTTTTCCTCTTTTTTTTACTTTAAATTTCTTTCTATTAAGGTTAGAAAAGCCCAATTCAAATCTATCTGAATCAATGTTCATCTGGGTTTCGACATAATCTTTTAGAGGTTCAAATTGTTCATTACTTTTCCATTTTATTCCCAAACAACTTGGGTTATTAAAAACAAAATAGTCAGGTTTAAAATCAAGCACGTATGGATAAACTTTTACTTTCTTTTTAGTCGGAAAGGAATCGATTATTTTTGATTGATAAAAGTCAAACGCAATTTGCTCATAAAATGGAAATTCAGTCTGCGAGAATCCGATTCCGCAATTGAGTAAGAAAGTCAGAAGTATTGCTTTTTTCAAATCTTTCTGTTTAAAATTCATTTCCAATTTAATCCAGTTAATTTTTATAGAAAAGTCTTAATGAGTAAACACGAATTTTCAATTAGTTAACGGACTTTTTAAATTACAGCCAACGGTGTGTGTAACCTCGTCGTTGCGTGGTTTTGGTACTAAAATAGCTAAAAAGTACCGACTTTTCCGCTAGCGAGGATTTTCCGATGAGGAAAATCAGAAGCAATGCGGGTTACACGTTGTTGTGTGTAGTGTTTTTTTAATCCCACCATACTGAATAAATTTTATATCCGTTTTTTAAATCAGGAGCATTAATTGGCTTTCCGTACATCCATTCCTCGTGAATTTCGTCAGGTTGTAGGTCAGTCAATTTTGATTTAATTTCCTCTAATGATAATTTAGAAATCACATAAACAGTATCCGTAAACGGCCAGTCTAAATCTTCTACATCTTGAATTCGGACTAATATTCTTTCTACCATTTCCGAGTTTTCCAATTCGGTCAATTTTTTATAAAATTCCTGTGGTGATGGCTGGTCAACATGAATATTTGGTCCAATTGAAGCACGGTCATTATTTCCGTCAAAAAAGTCTTTTAATGAAACGACAATTTCGTTGTCAGGATATCCAAGTGAATTAATTTTCTCAACCAACTTTTCCTTTCTGCTCTTGCAACCAGTCATAAAAATCAAAGTCAAAATTATTATTAATATTCTACTCATAATCGTTTGGTCAACATTACACACAACGGTTTAGTATAACCGTCAGTTACTGGTTAATATGCGTTAATATTCGGTTTAGCACACACGTTAGCAATTCCGAGTGGATTCGGACGTAGTCGAATCCGCCGTAATTGCGGTTATACATTGTTGTGTGTAGTTTTTTATTCATATTCCGATTTATGAAACTCCAACATTTTGTCAGTCAAAAGATTTATTTCTTTTTTCTCTTTTAGTTTAAAATCCGCAAAGAATAACAGTCCGAAAATGGTCAACGCGATTGGCAAAATCCAATTTCCTTTAATCAGAGAAACTATTATAGTCAGAATTCCAAGTCCGATTAATATTTTTCCAGCAATATTCATTGGTGGCTTAAAATCAAATTTCAAGTCATAATTCCCATTCTCATTTATAATTCCGATTAACCTGTGATTGTTCGGAAAGCGTTTTGGCATTAATTCAAACTTTTCAGGTCCGATATAACCAGTATAAAATCCATTCACAATTAGTTTGTTTAGGATTTTCAAATTTTTGTCAGATTTGGTTATTGTTTGTCTCATTGCTCAAATTACACACAACGGTTGGGCTATGATTTCGGCGTGGAATCGTCCGTAGGACATTCCGCGTAAGAAATCAGCTTGGTTAAATTTACATATTTTCCAGAATAGGGCATAAGCCACGCTGAATTATAGCCGTTGTTGTAAAACGTAATTTTATTTTTCAGTTTTTCATAAGGCATAATTCTTTTCTTATCCAAGTTT